>JAZQSR010000224.1:0-14079 GCA_045630225.1 Treponema sp.
AGTTATTTTTAAAAATTTATCAATAAAGCTTAATTCATTTAAAGAAATGATATATTTAATGGGCAAATTATTTTACATGCGTTATAATATGAAGAATGGACTCCATGCAGAATATTCTCGAATACTATGATGAACTATTTCCTGTCTCATCTGAACAGAAATTATTCTATGATGAGATTTTGAACTCTTTTGAGATTGAGCCAAAGATTCTGAGTATTAATTGTGGCACAGGTATATTTGAACATTATCTTTCTCGCCGCAATTGTAATGTTACCGGAATAGATTATATTCCAGGCTTACTCGAATCAGCTACACGTCGTCACCGTCAGCCAGGATGTACCATTCGTTTTTTCCAAATGACCATCCTAGAAATGGCCCAATACTTAGGAAAGGGATTTTACAATTTAATTTCATGTATCCATAACAGACTACCGCCAATTCCCAATGCAAGTCAAATGGAGCAATTTTTTAGAGATTGTAGAAGCCTTCTTTCTGAGGGGGGATATTTTATTTTGCAAATCCCTAATTACCCTTATTTCACCTGTCAACAAGTAGGTAATTTGCCAGTTTCAGAAAGCATCCGTTCAAAGTTGTACACAAAACTCATTACTGATGACAATGGAACACGAATACACCAGCAGGTAGAAACAAGTAGTGGAAAACTGGTAACCGTAAGAAACTACCAACAAGTATATCCTCTAGCTGCGCAGGATGTAGAAGAGCTTTCTCTAGAAACAGGATTCCGAGAAGTACAGTTTTATAGTGATTTTGAAAAAAATGCCTTCATTCCAGAATCCAGTCACAGCATCATCTGTGTCATAAAGGCGTAATAAAATAATAGTACCCCAATTTTATCATTGGGGTACCCTTTCACTCTACAATATAATTTTTATTGCTTAATTTTCCATCGTCCCTCTTGAAGAACAAATCGAGAGGACTCCAATTCAAGAATACGACCATCTTCACCAAAAAGCTTCACGCTAGAAGCTAATGGATTTACTTCAATTACCTTGAAATTTGTTCCATCATAAAAGAAACGCAAACCTTCTCCAGGCATCTTCTTTCGGACATCAGCATACCAATCGTATTCATAAGAAAGACAACACAAAAGACGACCGCACTGCCCTGAAATCTTCATGGAATTCAGTGAAAGATTCTGATCCTTAGCCATACGGATAGAAACTGGCTTTAGCTTATCAGAAATAGTATGACAACAATAGGGACGCCCGCAAATGCCCAAGCCTCCAGTTATTCGTGGTTCATCCCGCACTCCAATCTGCCGCAACTCAATGCGCATCTTGAATACAGACACCAAATCCTTTACCAATTCCCGGAAGTCCACTCGCTTGTCTGCACTGAAAAAGAACAACACCTTTTGCTCTTCCAAAAGATAATGTACAGCAATGAGTTTCATATCCAGCTTGTGATTTGCAGCCTTTTCCTGAAAAATCTTAAAGGCAGAACCTTCTTTTTCCCTCAAAGTTTCAGCCTTAGCCATATCCTCATCATTAGCCTTACGGTCAATGGCAATAATATCAGAAGGCTTAATTCCCACAGGCTGGGACACAGGCCCCATAACACGAGCATAGTCCTTGCCATATTTTGTAGGAATGATGACATAATCTCCACCACAAAGCTCCATTCCCTCTGGAGCTGTTGCGTACAACCCCTCGCAGGAATACTCCAGCTTTAGGCGGAACAATCGCTCAGGATACACAAAATCTTCTGCAGATTCATCTCCATCCTGCACATCCTGATCTTCCAAATCGGAAAAATCATCATCTGCCAGCCTATCTATATCGTTTTCAAAATAATTACTCATAAAAACCACCTACGTTATTAAGTCTACCAGTATTCCATTTATTTCATCAATACGCACTAAAATCTGCATGGTCTCCAAATGATTTGATAAAATATCAGAAGCCAGTTTATCTATCTTTTCATCAACAATATTTATCAGATAAAATTTTTCCGTTTTAAATCGCTTGCTAGGACGACGACGGATATTCATTTTTACCTCATAATTTGTATGGACAATAAATCGAATAAAGTCACCTACAGCCTTACGATAGGATTTAAAGGGCTCCAAATTAAAATCAGATTTTGCTACATCGGAAGCCATATCAGCCTTATCCTTTAAATATACCAAGGCCTCTTCAAATTCCATACCTGCAATTTCCACCGGTAAACCAGCAGAAAGCATCTGATTTTCCGCCACTTTTTGCTCCACCATGGAAGCAAAGCGAGCTTTTTTTGCTACAGGCTTTTCTGTCTTTGAACTTTTAGCACCAGAATTGGCAGCAGCGGCTCCCGCAGTTCCTATTGCCGAAAGATGAAGGGAAGACTGCAAGGAATCGATTTGGGCCATACCTACAGAACCTCGTCGGTGGAATGCAACAATGCAGCAGAAGAACTGATAGCAGCTCTATCCAATGCCTGACTTCTTGCCTCTTGATATTCAGTTTCATCAGACATGGAAATACAATGGCCGTGAAATAACACACCATCTTCTAGAACAAGCTTTCGAGTACAAAGGTTTCCCACCACAGAAGAAGTTTGAAAAAGTTGAATAGAATCGGGAGCAGAAATATTTCCTTCCACCACTCCACCAATGATAGCTGATTTAGCGGTAATATTACCTCGTATTCGAGCACTCTCACTGACAATGACTTTACCACTGGCTTCTAAATCTCCATCCAAGTCACCGTGGATAGTTACAAAACCTGCAATTTTTAAATTTCCAGATACAACTGAACCAGAACCAATAAAAGTATTTATAGAAATATCATCGCTACGAAAAGCCACAGCCTCTCCTCGGTACACCAGATGTTTCTGGCAAAATTGAATTGATACTTACTTCTGCTTTACGTTGATATATTTTGCTGGATCCACAACATCAGAACCAATATGAACCTCATAGTGCAGGTGGGGACCAGTGGAAATACCGGTACTACCAATAGTTCCAATAACTTGGCCCTGTTCAACATACTCACCTTTTTTTACCCTAAAAGAATTCAAATGGGCATATCGTGTATAAATTCCATGCTTATGCTTAACAATTACGTAATTTCCAAAGCTTGTATCAAAGGCTACAGTAACAACCTGTCCGTCAGCGGTGCTTACTACAGGGTCACCAGAACGCCATGTGGAAAAATCCAATCCCTTGTGGATATACCATTGTCCAGTGATGGGGTGCTTGTTCTGCCCAAACTCCATGGAAATATGTCCAACACCATTTTTCAAGGGCCAAATACTAGGAATCTCTGAGAACAAGGCTCCCTGAGACTCCAACATCTTTCCAATCTGCTCAATAGGCTGAATAGCCCCTTCCAAATAAGAAATCAACTGTTGAATATCAGCTGTTTCCTTGGCAGTTCCAGCCACCAAGTCATTTGAATTGAACAAAGAAGACAAGTCACTTCCCTGCATAGACGAACGGCTGGATTGATTAGACTGATTTATTCCCAACAAGGACAAAGACTGAGACAAAGAAGATTGAAAACGCTTTGCAGTCTGCATCAAATCGCTATTTTGATCCCGCAATTCATCTAAACTAGCAAGAGTCTTTCTATTTTCATTCTGGAGACGTGTAATTTCTGCACTGGCACCGAAAGTCTTTTTATTGAAATAAAAGAAGGATGATGCCATACCTACCACAAGGATAACACCAAATACAAGGGCGAATACATTAGTTTGGAAACTTAGAGGTTTCGCTTGAGAGTGAGGAACAAACATTACTGTGAGTTTTCTATCGAAAACTTTAAATATTGATGAGAAAAAACTGCCAATTTTGGAAAGTCCTCTTCCCAAAAATTTTCCAACAGAGAAAATAGCATTTTTTTCTATCTTTTTATATCGCCTTGTACGAGCCAATTTGTATCTCCATAATATTAGAAGTCTATTCTATCATAGTGTAAAACCACTGTCAAATGGCTCTATTCCACAGGGTTCCCACAAGATATTTACTTGACGGCTACCAATTCCTATGATATTCTTAATTAAAGATCGGAAAATCTACCGGAATCTTCAGTCCGTAGATTTTTAAACGCTACAAAAGGAGCTGTATTCCACGCTCCTATCATTTTTTTTGGAAGAAAGCCATGCAGTTTTTTGATACTCATGCCCACATCGGGCTTACTTATGATGATTCGATTGAACAATTACGTGTTGTTCAAGATGCAAAGCATGCAAATGTTACCCGCATTGTCAGCATTTGCAATAGTCTTCATGATTTTACAACTGTATACGATACCCTCAAAACCGTATCTGGAGTGTATCATGCCGTAGGAGTAGCACCTTCTGAAGTTAATTCTCCTGGCCGAGACTGGATGCGCGTTATTGAAGACTCTCTCAAGCTACCCAATGTTGTAGCATTAGGTGAAACAGGCTTGGACTACTACAGAAAGTTTGGAGACAAGCGTTCCCAGATTGAGCTTTTCATCACCCAGTTGGAAATCGCCAACATGATGGATGTTCCAGTTATCATCCACAATCGTGATGCAGGTAAAGACGTCCTCGATATTTTGGCAGAGCGCTGTCCTCCCGCAGGAGCTGTGCTTCACTGCTATTCTGAAGATGCAAAATATGCACGGAAGGCATTAGATTACAATATCTATTTCTCTTTTGCAGGAAATTTAACCTATCGCAATGCCCGCAATCTCCATGAAACAGTTTTGAACATTCCCGTGGATCGCATTTTGATAGAATCCGAGGCACCGTTTATGGTTCCAGCAGAATTCCGTGGAAAGCGAAATATGCCTGCATACCTGCCATCTACTGCAAAATTCTTGGCAGAAATGCTTGATATGGACTTAGAAGAGCTTAGTGCTCAGCTTTGGAAAAACAGCTGCAAGTTCTTCCGTCTCCCCGAATAATTCCATGCTGTACCATCCCGTAACCATTGGAAACCTCACCATCCCTGGCAATCTCTTTTTGGCCCCTGTTGCAGGCTACTCAGACAGGGCTTTTCGTTCTGTCTGCAGGGAGGGAGGAGCCA
The DNA here is from genome assembly GCA_045630225.1 of Treponema sp. GTDB lineage: Bacteria > Spirochaetota > Spirochaetia > Treponematales > Treponemataceae > Treponema_F. Next base: position 4,997 of record JAZQSR010000224.1, read on the forward strand.
ATTTTGCGTACACAGAAATGGTTTCTGCAGAAGCCTTGGTTCGTGGTTCGGACAAAACTCACCAGCTTATGGTACGGGCAGCCAACGAAGAAACCTATGCAGTACAGCTTTTTGGTGGCACACCGGAAGTTATGGCTCAAGCAGTGGAACAAGTTCTGACTCAAGAAGACAAGGAAGTTGTTCCAGAAGTCATTGACATTAATGCTGGCTGCCCTGTACCTAAAATCACCAAAACAGGAGCAGGCTCCTCCCTTACCCGTTGCCCAGAGCAATTATACAAGGTGGTAGCTGCAGCTGTTTCTGCCAGTTCCTCCTTGGGAGACAAACAAGTTCCTGTTACAATAAAAATTCGCTCTGGCTGGGATGCCCAAACCATGACTTGGAAAGAGGCTGCCCTGGCAGCAATCGAAGCAGGAGCAGCAGCCCTCACCATTCATCCTCGTACACGGGCCCAAGGCTACGAAGGTAAGTCCGATTGGGGAATTTTGACAGAGCTGGTGGAACTAATCCAAGCAAAGACCCAAGGAAAAGTTCCAGTCTTTGGTAGTGGTGATATTTTTACTCCAGAAGATGCCCAACGAATGTTACAAGAAACAGGATGTCAGGGAGTAATGTTTGCCCGTGGTGCCATGGGAAACCCCTTTATTTTTATTCAAACTCGCCAGCTTTTGGAAACAGGTTCCTACGATGAAATTGAAAGTTCTGTCCGTATCAAGGCAGGGCTCCATGAACTCAAATGTCTCATTCAAGATGCAGGAGAAGATTCTGCCTGCCGACAAATGCGAAAACGATTCTGTGCTTATTCCAAGGGAGTGCCAGGTGGGAGTCGATTACGAGAAGCAATTGTAGCAGCAACGACAGAAGCTGATTATATTTCTCTTTTTCAAAGAGAAGGATTGTTATAGAACCCTTGAAAAAGCCGTAAATGCACTGTAATATGGAGAAGTATGAATTTCTTTAAATTTTTTACGTCTATTTTTGACACTCTGTTTAAGCCTACCTCCAAGGACGGCAAATCAAAAGCAGAGCTCAAACGTATAGAAAATGAATTAAAACTCCAGGTTCCCTGCATTTATAAAAATGGCTCACTCACCGCAAATGTGGCAGAAGCCTTTGTTGTCCTGTATTCTAATACCAAACATATTGAAGAAATTCTTTCTAGCACAATCAAATCTTCTGATCCTCAACGGGCAACAACCTTTGCTAACAGACTTATTTTGACAGGTCTTTCCACCGAGGCATTCGAATTACAACAGAGTCTTTCCTTTGAAGAACGAAAAAAAGCGGTGATACAGGCAGATAACGAAAACAAAATCTTTGCCGAACAAGCTAAATCTTTTGAACAATTTATCAAAATATTTGAACAAGAAGAATTTAGCCAAATCAATCAGATTATTGCCAAACTCTATCAATTATTTGATATTTGTCGCTTTAATTTTTTCAGTGCTGTGAGAACCTTTGTGCCCACGTTTACCGAGCGCACTGATTTAGAAAAAGTCGAGATCAAAAATATCCCTGTCACTGAACTGGAAACCACCCTCATGGATTTATATTTTGTTGCTAATGATTTCCAGATAACCAGCAGCATGGCAAAGGCAATTGTAGCATTGGCCACCCTCCACGCCGGTGAACGAAAAGTAGATCAAGATAAACTACTCAATAACTTAAAAAAAATCTCCTATATTTTCAGACATATACTCCAACCTGCAAAACTTCAACAATTGGTGATGCTTTGCAAACAAGATCCCAGCATAGTATTGGAATCAGCCCAGTATAGCAGTACTGTATTGCAAAATTATATTGAACACACAAAAAAGCAATTTGAAGCAGATACAAACCATATCAAGATGGAAGTACAAGATGAGATTGTAGCTGGAGAACTGAGCAATCTTTTCAAAAACAGAGAGCAAGAACCCCTCTTGGGATACAACAGCGAGCAGAACGAATTCCTCTTGCTTAATGGTAGCGAAGCCTTCTCCTTGATTACTCCCATGCAGATACTCAAAACCTTTCTCATACTCTACGTTGACTCCCACATTCAATCTTTACTAAACGATATCGTGATAGAAGGTTTTTTCTACAATCCTGCTTACAAGACAGAATTTTCCTCAGCAGTTTTCGCTGTATTAGAAGCTCACGAAAAACTTAAAAACTTTGAAACATCCTTTGATCGCAATAATGTCAATGATATAGCCGTTATTCGAGGGTATGTGGTAGATGCTCATGGAAATCCAGATTTTGCAAACAAACTTGCTCAATCAATTACAAGAATCAATACCCAAGCAAAAAAGATTCTGCAAGAGGAACTTGCTCATCTTATAAACCTCCATCGTTTTCTTGCTGATATGCTAGAAGATGCAAGACTTATCAATCCTGTTAGTATTACAAATATCAAGGTCTTGCTGGCATCGTCCCGCAACAAGGAAAATGCAGTTCAACTAGAAAATCAGTTACCTGATTGGCAGATATTTTTTGGAATAATGAAAAACTATGTTGGTTTAGGTGAAAAAGAGAACAATAGCCATGGATGATGCATCAATGACTATTGAAGATTACAAAGCGATTATTTCTCAGCAAGAACGACACATATACAACTTAAGTCAGTTGTTAGAAATTTCAAAATCCTTTGCTTCTACCTTAGAAGCAAAGGTCTTGTCAGAATCCCTGTTGTACACTTGTTTAGGACAAATGCACGTATTGGCTGCAGGTATTTTCAGCCTCAAGCAAATTGATTCCGTAGAGTACAAACTTGATGAAAGTGCCATTGGTTTTGACTTGCAACCACAAATCAATTATTCATTCAAAGAAACTGAAGGAATTATTCCTTATTTGAATGAAACAGGACAATGTGCCACTATAGCCGAGTTGGAAGAAGTCCTAAAAGATACCTATGATTTAACAATCTTAAAATCCCTAAAGGCCACCTTGGCAGTCCCCATGATTTACCATAAGCATATTGTGGGTATTCTCGTTTTAGGACAACGTATTTTTGGAGAGGAAGAAGAAGCCTTTACTCCAGAAGAAAAAAAACAAGTCTTTGATATTGCCACCTTAGCAGCTCTATCAATTAACACTGCCATGCTCATTGAGCAATCCTCCACAGATATGCTCACCCATCTCAAGCTTCGTCATTATTTCTTCAATGTAGTAAAAAATAGAATGATCATGGCAACAGAAACAAATACCCCACTGGCAATCGTTATGTTTGACATTGATCACTTCAAAAGATTCAATGATATTCATGGCCATGCATGTGGAGACTTTGTGCTACAACGTATTGCACAAACACTCAAATCCAAGATTCGTTCCAACGATATTGTGGCACGGTACGGTGGTGAAGAATTTGTTCTCATGCTTTATAATGTAACTGAAGGTGAAGCGGACAAGGTTACCGAACGCATCCGCAGTGCAGTGGAGCATGACCACATTGTTTTTAACAACAACAACATGCAAGTAACCTTATCTGCTGGCTACACCGTATTTTATCCAGAGAAAATGAAGGATAAAAAAGTACGTCTCGAATCTCTTGTTAACTTGGCAGATGAAGCTATGTACAATTCCAAGCATCATGGTAGAAATAGAGTAACCTACCTACCATTAGATTGTTAAACAAGTTACAGCAGGAGTTTATTCATCATGAATCTTCTAAAGATAGTGCGAACACCTTTTCGATATGTGTTTTTTAATGCAACATTTTTTGTCATTGGATTTAATCTCCTTGTGTTCCTTCTTACCAACATGATGCGGGAATTGGGCAACTATCTTGCACTCAATGTGATTCTTATACATGAATATAAAATGTATTGGCAGTTTTTTACCTACATGTTTGTTCACGGGGATTTTAGCCATCTGTTTTTTAACATGCTGGGACTTTTTTTCTTTGGACTGGCCGTGGAGCAATCCCTTGGTTCAAAAGAATTTCTGCTGATTTATTTTATTTCAGGGATTTTTTGTGGCATTGCATCCTATCTTTTCTACCTATTCACTGGAGCTTACTATGTTTTTCTTATAGGTGCTTCAGGAGCCATTAATTCCCTACTTTTGGCATATGCCGTTATTTTTCCCCGAAACAGAATTTATCTGATGGGAATTTTACCCATTCCAGCCCCCTTGCTTGTGGCAATTTATGCAGGAATAGAAATTGCAAGCCAGCTACTGACACTCAGAAATGGTATTGCCCACATGACACACTTGGCTGGATTTGCCTTTGCTTGGCTTTATTTTATGATAAGGATGGGAATTAATCCATGGAAGATTTGGAAAGACGCATATCGATAAAACTCACAGCCCTCATACTCTTGTTAGCACTTTGCAGTAATCAGATTTTTGCAAAGCCAGAAGCAGGTCCAGCAAAAGAAGAATTGATTCGATTTTCTTTATGGGCCACACTAGAAGCCTATCCAGAAGCAGGAGAAGTGGTAGATACAAAGAATCCCCTTGCCCACCCCATCAACCGGCTCCGAGAAATCGTTCCTTTTTTTATAGAAGGTATGGTTTGCGGATGGAGCTTTACCTATACCCCTTCTGACAAAACAAGAAATGTGGAAGAATTCTTTGAATTCAAGCCCCTCCGTGAATACCCCAACATGAAATCCTTTATTAAATACACCGAACCGTGGATTGAAGAAAATAAATTGCAGTGTTGGGTGGAATTTTCTTGTTCCCCCCACCTTACAGCTTGGAGAAATACCTGGAAAAATTTTCAGAAAGTCTCTGGTCGTGGTCAAGGAAAACTCATAGATGGCTTTGACGGCATTTATGAAGGTGCCACACAGGCCCTCAAAGAAGCCGTTAGAGAATACGCCAGATCTATTACTAAAAACAAACCAAAAGAAATTATTGGAGAAGTTCTTGTAACAGGTTTACCCAGCATTGGATTAAAATCTGGTAGATATGTTGTTGACCTTGATTTTTTTCTCAATGTGAGTAGAATAATAAATTATACAATATTTTAATTTTTTGGCATGGAGGTCACGATGTTGAAGTATGTAGTAAGTTTGCTTTGTGCATTGTTTGTATTTGGTGGAGTATTTGCAAATGAAGATGTAGAATCACTCCTAGCCCCTGAACCGGATTATACTAAAACAGAGACAGTCCAGGGAAAGATTACTAGCGACTATCTCAAGAAAGGCGGCGGAAAGGTTGCCATTGAGTATATGCCCGCATATGATGAGGCTCGCTTCAAGTATTCTTGCCCCACCCCTTTGTTTGAGCAGAGCACAGCTATGTTGGCTATCAAAGAAAGCATTGAAGCTTTCGTACGGGAACGAGGATATTATTTCTACACCTACCTTAAGCCAGATGATACCTATTACGATGGTACTTCAAACACTGTAATTTATACATCTTATATCAAATTGTTGAAGTAGTCGGAGATATTGATGGATATTCAAGCCCTCATAAAAAATTTGCACCCCCTTGAAATTCGGGTGCTGTTACGGTATTCACCAAGCGATGAACTGACATCAGATTTATTGCAAAAAGAATTGGATTACAAGGAAGGACATGCAAATCAAGCCTTTTCATGGCTTTCGGGCAAGAATATTATTTCCGTTATACGGAGGGAGCCCCACACCTTTTTTGAACTTACAGACTTAGGACGTGAGTATGCAGAAAAGGGGACTCCCGAAAGTAGAATTGTCTCTTTCCTGAAGGAGTCTGGCTCCCACAGTTTGCCAGAAATTGCTTCTACCTTAAATCTAGAAAATAAAGATGTGGGAAGTGCCTTTGGTATGTTGTCCAAGCAGGGGGTACTTGCTATGGACGGCGACAAAAAAGCTGCCTACACTGGGGCTCCATTGCCAGAAGCCCTGTCAATCACTGCTGATGTGCTTAAAAAGGCCGTTGCTACAGAAGCTGGTCTTCTGGATCAGGCAAATCTTTCTGAGGAAGAAAGAAAGATTATGGGTGGTTTGGCAAAGAAGCGTGGAGCTACCGATGTACCCTTCCGTATGGTGGAACGAGAAACTGTTGTATACAAGCTTGAGCCCATTGCCACTGAAATAAAGGCTGGCTTGGAACAGGCTGGTATTACCGGAAACGAAATCGGCTCCCTCACTTCCAAGATTCTTTCTGATGAAAGCTGGAAGACTGGTACTTTCCGTGGATACAATATTGCAGTTCCCCCTGCACGTATTATTCCCGGAAGAACAAATCCCTACGTATCATTCTTGGAAAGCGTAAAAGACAAACTTTGTTCCCTTGGATTTGAAGAATTTGACGGTCCACTGGTAGAAACCGAGTTCTGGAACTCAGATGCATTGTTTATGCCTCAGTTCCATGCTGCTCGTGATATTCATGACGTTTATTACGTGAAGAATCCTACCCATGCCAAGTTTATTGAAGAGCCATATCTTTCCAATGTAGCTGCTGCCCACCAAAATGGAGGTAATACTGGTAGCCGTGGTTGGAATTATAGCTTTGACCGGGATTTTACCCGCCGTCTGATTCTCCGTAGCCAGGGAACCGTTCTGTCTGCCCATCAGTTAGCAAAGGCAAAGATTCCCGGCAAGTATTTTGGTATTGCCCGTTGTTTCCGTTACGATAAGGTTGACGCCACCCACTTGTCTGACTTTTATCAGACAGAGGGAATCGTACTGGGAGATGAGGTAAACTTGAAGACCTTGTTGGGCTTCTTGGAAATGTTTGCTGTGGAAATTGCAGGTGCAACTGATGTAAAGTATGTTCCTGGTTATTTCCCCTTTACAGAGCCTTCCATCGAGGTGCATATCAAGCATCCAGTTCTTGGTTGGTTTGAGTTAGGTGGATCTGGAATCTTCCGTCCTGAAGTAACTAAGGCTATGGGTATTGATGTACCAGTGCTTGCTTGGGGAATTGGAATTGACCGCATGGCCTTGATGGCCTTGGGCTTGAACGACTTGCGTGAACTGTTCAGTGAGGATATTGAGCAGGTTCGTCTCCGAAAGGCTCGCTACTAATTCCATATAACATCTAGGTATAAAACTATTATAATTACACGAGGGCTGTCTTATAAGACAGCCCTTTTTACTTGCGTTTTCTTGATTTTAACTATATACTATTAGACAAGAATTACAAAATGCCAAACTATGTCATTTTGAAATCTGGAGATTGTAATGGCACAGACAGTACCACAAATGTTAAAAGAAATCACCCTCCAATATCCTAATGTTGCAGCTCAATATGCAAAGGATGAAGAAGGAAATTTTCAACCAGTAACTTACAAGCAGTTACTAGATACAAGTTATCACTTTGGTGGAGGACTCCTTTCCTTAGGCACAGTGCGAGGGGAGCATGTTGGACTTTTAGCAGACAACCGCAAGGAATGGTTGCAGGCTGACATGGGAATTATGGCCATTGGTGCCGTTGATGTTCCCAGAGGCTGTGATGCCACAGAGCGGGAACTTCGTTTTATCTTTTCTACAGCTGAATGCAAGACTATCGTGGTAGAAAATGAAGCCCAAATTCTGAAGGTGCTAGAATTTAAGGAAGATCTTCCTAGCCTCTGTCGCTTTATCAGCTTTGATGCAGTACAGGAAGAAACAAAAGTAAAATCTAAGGCAGCAGGTGTAGAAGTTCTTCAGTTTGAAGAAGTTTTGAAGCTGGGTACAGAATATTGTCAACAAAATCCAAACAAACTTGATGAGGAGCTGGAAAAGGGAAATTCTGAGGATTTGGCATGTTTGATTTTTACTTCCGGTACTACAGGAGAGCCCAAGGGAGTTATGTTGACCCATGGAAACTTTCTTGCTCAGTTACCTGATTTGAAGATTCGTATTTACCTCCATCCTGGTGAGCGTTGCCTTTCTGTTCTTCCTGTATGGCACGCCTTTGAGCGATTGTGTGAATATGTTGTTCTATGCCAGGGCGGTGGGCTGTGCTATTCCAAGCCAGTGGGAAGCATTTTGCTTGCAGACTTCCAAAAGATTAATCCCCAGATGTTGCCAGCAGTACCTCGTGTTTTTGAGGCTGTGTATGAGGGTGTAAACCGTACCATGCGAAAAACTGGTGGTGTGGTGTATGCCTTGTTCAAGTTCTTTGTGGCAGCAGCAAAGCTTCATTCCAGAATCCATCGTCGCCTTTTCCGACAAACAGCTCGATTCAAGAACGATTACCTCCTTCTGTCTTGGATTGTGCTTTTCATTCCTTGGGTGCTGCTGTACCCACTAAAGGCTCTGGGTGGTGTGATTATCTTTAAGAAGATTAGAGCCAAGCTGGGAAATAATTTCCGTGGTGGTGTTTCTGGTGGTGGTGCATTGCCTCCACAGATTGACGAGTTCTTCTGGGCCATTGGTGTAAACCTGGTGGAAGGCTATGGTCTTACAGAAACAGCTCCTGTAGTATCTGTTCGCCCCTTTAAGGCTCCCGTTTTTGGAACCATTGGCCGTCCGCTGAAGGATGTACAGGTACGTATTGTGGACGAAAACGGCAACGTATTGCCAAAATGCCAGAAGGGAACTGTTCAGGTAAAGGGCCCCACCGTTATGAAGGGCTATTACAAGCGAGATGACTTGACTGCCAAGGTAATAGACAAGGACGGCTGGTTTGACACTGGCGACATTGGCTTGATGACTCTTGGTGGAGAATTGGTGCTTCGTGGTCGAATCAAGGATACCATCGTATTGCGTGGTGGAGAGAACGTAGAGCCCCTTTCCATCGAAATGCGGCTAAATAACTCTCGCTTTATTGCACAATCTATGGTGGTAGGTCAGGATCAGCGATTCTTGGCAGCCTTGATTGTACCTTCTGAAGAAGAGATTGTGGGATATGCTCAGGAGCAACAGATTCCTCATAATTCCTACAGCGAATTGCTGCAAAAGCCAGAAATCAAGAAGCTCATTGATACCGAGATTCAGACTGCAATCAGTGCCAAAAACGGCTTCCGCTTGTTTGAGAAGGTTTCTCGCTTTGCCATCTTGGAAAAGCCCTTTGTGGTGGGCGAAACTCTCTCTGCCAAGCAGGAAATCATGCGGCACAAGATTTCCCAGCTCTACGAAAAAGAGATTACGGAATTGTTCAAGTAGTTGGGACTAGGGATGAGAAAAACTCCAAGGTATGGACCTTGGAGTTTTTTTTTGTGGTGTGTGTGTGGGGGGGGGGGGGGG
>JAZQSR010000225.1:0-11487 GCA_045630225.1 Treponema sp.
TTTTTTGTAAAAGTTTTCCAAGATGGAGCCTTTGGGGTAATAGCTCTTAGAACTAGTCCCCATCGATTCAGCAGTATAGCCCGATGAACGAAAGAGTTGGGGCAACAGGGAAATTCCGAGGCCAGGCGCCCTCTGAGCGAAGCGAAGTGTAAGCCTGGACTTGGTTTCCCTGTTTGCCCTTTCCCTTTCAATTCACCTATGCTATACTGCATCCCATGTCTTTACTTTCAGATAGCAAACGATTCTGGCCCCTTCTTATGGCTAATGCCCTCTACTACCTGTTTACAGGAATGTCTGAGTCGGTGATTGCAAAATATGTGTATGAGCTGCTTTCTCCTCGGCTGATTTCTCTTCAAACCGTTATTGGATGGGGAGGCGGTATTGCCTTGGGAATCGCTTGGTCCCGCTTTGGCAAGAAAATGTTTCCTCTGTTGATTCCCATCTTTGCCCTTCAGATGATTGCCAGTGTAATCTACTTTATCTATGCAGAGGCTACCTTGAATATGTTCATTTTCTGGGTTATCAGCATGGGTATGTACATCTTCTTTGGTGGATTGGCAGACAAGATCTTTGAGGGTGCCTGTGCCTGGTTCTTCAAGAAGTCGGAGGATCGAGCCTCCTTTGATAATCTGGAGGATATGGTGGCCTGTATCACTGGTTTTTCTGGCTACCTTATTTCCATGATTTACGTTCCCAATCTACGGATGGCAATTCTGTTTAACTTTTTGGCTACCTTTAGCTGGTGCTTGGGAGTGCTCATTTATAGCATTAGCCACAAGGGGGCGCTAGAGATAGATCCACCTAAAAACGACAGTCCAGACCTCTCCAAGGAATAAATATCATGACCCGCAAGAAGACGAATCCCCAGATGCACCGATTCCAGCTTATAGATCGTATCATCTGTCAAGAGGAGTATCCTTCCTTCAGCTTTATTTTGGATGAGCTGCGTAAGTTGTTGCAGGACAAGAAGTTTTCAGAGCCAACTCTGCGGCGGGACTTGCGGTATATGCGAAAAACTCTGGGGGCTCCCATTGTCTATGACAGTAAAAAGGACGGCTACTACTATTCTGCACCCTTTAACTTTCCCCTCAACAGTTTGACGGAGGAGGAAATTATTCAGCTGGCCATCATTCAAAAGCTGGTGGACAAATACTCCGATGCAAATCCCATCTACAAGCAGGCGGCAGAATTTATCGGGAGGCTCTATCCTTCTACCCAGCATCTTCCTTTGCTGGAGCGGATTGTGGTGGCTCGTGGTCCTCAGCCCATTTTTGATCAGAATATTGTGAATGCCTTGCTGTCTGCCTTGAGAGGCAATTATGTGGTGGACTTTATCTACCGTAGCTTTTGGGAGCCTAATCAGTCTCACCGAACTGTACTGCCTTGTCAGCTTGTGGTGGACAACGGTCAGGTATACTTGTACGCCGCCGACGAAAAGAACCATGAGCATATCCGGCTCTACGATATTCACAAAATCTATGAGCTACAGGTTTTGCGGCGAACCTTTATTCTGCCAAAAAACTGGCAGTTTGTGGAAGATTTTGAGCAGGGACGATTTGGGCCCTTTCAGTATGATGAATCTTATGATTTTAAAATTGCCTTTTTTGGCCGAGTTGCTCGAAAGCGAATTCATCGATTCACTTGGGCTGACGATCAGCAACTAGAAGAATTTCCTCAGGAAGAAAAAACCATCATGACCTTTTCTTCTTCCCAGTGGATTCCTATTCAGCAATGGCTCCTTTCCTTTGGTGCCGATGCCATGCCCTTGGAACCAGATTGGCTAGTGGAAAACTGGCGGAATGAAATCAAGAAAATGTCTGAATTGTCAAAAATTTAATGTATATTCTATCTCTATATAACTACTTATTTTACCCCCCCCCCCATACGGTACAGCTGTATCGATGAATGAAAAAAAAAGATAAAAAAAATCAATTTTTTTTTCATAACTATCATTAGATGATACCATTTATACTGTATAATGTGGCAACTATTTTTACTTTCTAAAGGAGATGTGTATGAAGAAAGTGTTGTTGGCCGCAATGTTGGCCTTGTTTGTGTGTGGTGGAGCTTTTGCTCAGGAAGCAGAAGCACCTGCAGGGGGAAAGCGGGCTCCCATGTATATTGGTGTGGAAATGGGATACAGTTCCATGGATAGTTTTTCTGTCAATGCAGGAGAGTTTCTTAGTATAGGTGGGCATATGGGTGGATTTGAAGTAGTACCCTCATTTGGTATTGCACCATTTTCCAAACTCCCAGACCTAGCATTGGAATTGAATCTGCTAATGGACTTTATGAAATTGGAAGCGAAGAGTCCAGATCCAGAGGATGCTACAAAAACAATAACCGATACCTTTAATCTCACTGTTATTTCACCAGAACTTCTTGCTGTATACACCTTTTGCGAAGGACCTGTACGTCCCTTCCTTGGTGCAGGTTTTGGTGTAAACATCAATTCAGCAAAGTATTCTAGTGGCAGTACATCCATTGAGGCTAAATTGGGAGCTTCCTTTGCTCTTGTAACTAAGGCTGGTGTTGTGGCTCGAATTCCCAATACTAAATTTGATTTAGTATTTCTTGCCCGCAATAACGTAAATATCTCAAAATCTTTAGAGGCTTCTGTGGCTGGTGCTACATTTAAGGTTGATGACCTGCGCATGAACCTTTCTACCTTGTCATTTGCTTTGGGAGCTCGATTTAACTTCTAAGATTCATCCCCCTTTTGCCAATTCTTATGTGGTGGAGGGGGAGATGGCCTCTGGTTCTTACTGGGGCTATTTATTGTAATTCATGGGCTGAGTCAATTTTGGGTCAGCTCATGTAAATAGATATGGTTTGGGAGAGAGTTATAGCGACGAACCAAGCTATAAAAATTAAGGAGGAAGTCCATGACTTCAAAAGTAACTGCAAAATGGCGTTTGGGAGCAGCATTCTCTGTTCTGCTCATTTCACTTGCCCTATTTGTTGGCTGTAAGCAGGAGGCAGACAATAGCTACACACCTCCAGGATACGGTGCTACAGTAGGCTATCTTACCGACACCACTTGGAAAAGTGGCAACGACACCATTAAATTTGGTGCCGAAGGAAGCGTAACCGTCCCTAATTCCATGAAAAAGATCGAGTTAGGAAATGCTAGCATTGAATTTGGTGATTTCACATATTCAGCTTCTGGTACTATTTCTGCCAAAGTAAAGAAGGTGAAGGGGGCAGAGGGCTATGGTGAATCGTTCTCAGTGGGAAACATAGTTGAAGTTGCTACATTTAATATAGGAACTACTGTTTCTAGTGGTACTACATCTTCTGGTACTGGTACATACGGCGGCTCAACTTCTGGCGATGGTACATACGGCGACTATACTTCTGGTACTGGTACAAAAGAGGGCTCCACTTCTTCCGGCGGTTACACTTCTGGTGATAAAAAAGGTGAATCCGCTTCCAATGGTACACAAGGTAGCTCACCTTCTACCAGTGGTCCATATAGATACTATCAAATGAAAGTAAGTACAATGTTAGGAAGTGTGCAGTACTACACCATGGAAAATAAACCCACCAGCGGAGATAAGTTTGTTGGTACTTATTACGATGAACAGGGAGTAAAACGAATTCAAATCAACAAGGATAAGACCTTGGTATATTTCACCTCAGGTGGAAAGAATATTTCCTATTGGAAAGACAACGGAAATGGAACAATCTCTGTACAAAGTACGCCATTTACCAATAGTTCCACCAGCGGTACAAGTTCCTCTACATCTTCCAACACCTACTACCTCTATCCCCATGCTTTGCGTGTAGAGAATTACAGTACTAATATATATTACAAATAAGTTTGTTTTATCTGCTAGTTAGGCAGTTTTCCTAACTCTATGAAAATCCTTCTAACCCCGTCTACCAGTTGATATTGGTGGGCGGGGTATTTTTTTAGGGAAAGGACAACCCTCTCCACGGAAGTGGGGTTTCCACACTTTTGCGGGGCAAGGCGTGTACGCACGCAGTGAGACTCGCTAAAGTTGCTCAATATATCACAACTTTCCCAGCCTAACGGCTGGTCGCTCCCTAATTCATAAAATCTACGAGTTGCAGGTTCTGAAACGTAGGTTTACTCTGCCAAAAAACTGGCAGTTTGTGGAAGATTTTGAGCAGGGACGATTTGGGCCCTTTCAGTATGATGAGTCCTACGACTTTAAGATTGCCTTTTTTGGTCGAGTTGCCCGAAAGCGAATCCATCGATTCATCTGGGCTGACGATCAGCAGCTAGAAGAATTCCCCCAGGAGGAAAAAACCATCATGACCTTTTCTTCCTCCCAGTGGATTCCCATTCAGCAGTGGCTCCTTTCCTTTGGTGCCGATGCCATGCCCTTGGAACCAGATTGGCTAGTGGAAAACTGGCGGAATGAAATCAAGAAAATGTCTGAATTGTCAAAAATTTAATATATTCTATCTCTTGTAGCTACTAGTTTTACATCCCAGCCCCACCTAATATATCCCCAAACGAAAAAAAAGATAAAAAAAAACAATTTTTTTTTCATAAATATCATTAGATGATACTACCTGTACTGTATAATAGGCCAAATTATTTTACTTTCTAAAGGAGATGTGTATGCAGAAGAAAGTGTTGCTGGTGGCTACAATGTTGGCCTTGTTTGTGTGTGGTGGAGCCTTTGCTCAGGAAGCAGAAGCACCTGAGGCAGGAATGCCTGAAACAGAAGTTCCCGCAGCGGAAAGCAGTTCTAGCGGAGGAAGACCTGCTTTTTTGGATACCATGTATGTTGGACTTGATATAGGACTTGGTTCATACCAAGGAGAAGACGGAGGGAATGACCCTAAGCCAACTGGTTTTTTGCTCTCCCCAAAGATTGGAATTGCACCTATTGCCAAATTACCAAGACTTGCCTTTCAATTTGGATTTGACATGATATTTGGTACAGTCATAGGAGGACGATCTAGAGGAGGTGGATCTATTGGACAAGTGACGGCAGAACATAAAACAAACGTTTTTTTACCTTACATAGGAGCAACATGGACTTTCACTGACTGGATGATTCAACCTTATGCAGGACTTGGCTTTGGTATTGCTTTTGCAAACAATGAAAGCTATAAGAAAGAGATTAGGGGAGGATACACGCTGTCTTTTGATCAAAAGACAAAACCAGCTTTTGCTACAAAGCTAATTGTAGGTGGTAAATACACCATTCCCAATACGAAGTTTGCATTGAACGCAGAAATTGCTTTTGCACTTCTCAATCCTGAAGTCGAAACAACAATTACAGATACATATAATGGTATTAAGGGGGATACAGATAAATATGCTGAGCAAAATTTCTACACCCTCTTTAACTTTGTTCTTGGTGCTGTGTACCATTTCTAAGTTGGTTTGTGTTTAGAACCAGCTCATCTATCTAGCAGTATAGCCCAATAAACGAAAAATTTGGTGGAGGATGCCAGCGGGTGCCTACCGATGCCGAACTCTGAGCTTGCTCAGCGTAAGGCAGCGGTGGGCTGCTGGCATCCTCCACCACTTTTACATTTAATTGAACTTATGCTATACTGCATCTCGTGAGAGACTTTCAGCTGCCCTCTGATTTGCAGGGGCTTCACATTCATTTTGTTGGAATCAAGGGAACGGGAATGGCCGCCCTTACGGAGATTCTTTGTCAGCGTGGGGCAAGGATTACAGGAAGCGATGTGGCAGATACCTTCTACACTGACCAAGTGTTGGCTGCCTGTGGAATCACTGCCAGCCTCTTTAACGAGGCAAACATTACTGACGACCTTTTGTGTATCATCTATTCCTCTGCCTATAACAAAGATACTAACTGCGAGCTAGCAGAGGCCCATCGTCGTAACATTCCCTGCCTGCTGTATTCCCAGGCTTTGGGACAGCTTTCTGCCCATGCCTATAGCTGTGGCATTGCAGGGGTTCACGGAAAAACCACCACCACAGGCCTTACTGGTACCATCCTTCAGCAGTTTGATCTGCCTGTACAGGTTTTGGCAGGAAGCTTGATTTCAAGCTTTGGTGGGTCAAAGCCACAAGACAGTCTTGGAAAACAGGGAAGCTGCACTCTGAGTCAGGGAACAGAGTTTTTTGTGGCGGAAACCTGCGAGTACCAGCGTCATTTTATGGATTTTCATCCAAAAAAAATCATTCTCACTAGCGTAGAAAGTGACCATCAGGATTTCTTTCCCACATACGAAGATATTTTGTCCGCCTTTGTAGACTATATTTGCCTGCTGCCAGAAAATGGCCAGTTGATTTATTGTGCCGACGATGCTGGTGCCTGTGAAGCTGCTGCCCTTGCTACAAAAAAGAGAAGTGACATTCAGCTGGTGCCCTACGGTGAAACTGCAGAAGGGGATTATCAGGTAACCTTTGGTCAGGTGGAAGCTGGTTGTCAATATTTTTACCTTGCAGGCTTTGGAGAGCAGGCCTTTCGGCTAGAAGTTCCTGGTCGCCACTTGGTGCTGAATGCCGCTGCAGCCATTGCCATGTCGGTGGAATTGCTCAAGGTTCATGAGCCTTCTCTTACAAATGATGCCCTTGCCCAAAGGCTTGCTTCAGGTCTTGCTGCCTTCCGTGGAGGAAAGAGACGTAGCGAACTGGTGGGCCGCAAGGATAAGCTGGTGATTCTTGACGATTACGCTCATCATCCTACTGCCATCAAAACCACCCTGGAAGGCTATCGTGCCTTTTATCCTGGCTACAAGCTGGTGGTGGATTTCATGTCCCACACCTACACAAGAACTGCCGCCTTACTGGAGGACTTTGCCTCTTCCTTTGGAGCTGCTGACCAGGTGATTCTTCATAAAATCTACGGCTCTGCCCGAGAAAATGCCAGTGCTTCTGGTGTGGATGGCACTACCTTGTACCAGGCTACCTGCAAATACCATCCCAATGTCCGCTATTACGAAGAGATTCTTGATGCAGCTCAGGATCTAGAACAAGAGCTTGTTCAAGGGGATCCGCAGTTTCCCCAAGGTATCGTTTTTGTCACCATGGGAGCAGGGGATAACTGGAAGCTCGGACGGGAATTGTGGCGCCGTCTGGCAAATGAAAAGTAAATATTCTTCCCTATACAAGGGATTTTAGGAGTGACACATGAACAGTATGACAGGTTATGGATATGAGGAATTGGTGGAAGAAAAACTTTTTCTTTCAGTGGAAATCAAGTCCTATAATTCTCGATTCCTAGATCTTTCAATAAATCTGCCCTCAAGTCTTTCTCGGCTGGAGAATTTCTTTCGAGAAAAGATGTCTGCTGCTGTGGTGCGGGGCAAGGTTGATGTGTACATTCGCTTTCGGGAGGAGGAGCCAGCCACTACTGTGCTGGTAAATCAGGAGGCTGTTCGCTCTTATGCTGCAGCAATTTCCCAGGTTTCCCAGATTTTATCTGATATGCAAGGAGTTGCTGGTAGTCAAGTTGCTTCAACAGCTCAATCCCCACTGGAACTGATTCTCCGTCAGGAGGGAGTGCTGGTATCCCACCGTGAGTTTGACCTTGATTCCTACAAGGCCCTGTTGGAGCCAATTTTTGATAAGGCTTTGGAGGAATTTGTGGCAGACAGAAGGCGAGAAGGGGAGAATCTTAAGGTAGACCTACAGGAAAAGCTTGGAGTTTTGGAAGAGGCTGCTGCCTTCTTTAGCCAGTGGCAACCACAGATGGAAAATGCCTTTAAGGAAAATCTTCAGCGTCGCTTCCAAGAGCTTTTAGGTGAAGGCTACGACCAGCAGCGGGTGCTTACGGAAGTGGCAGCCCTTTTGGTAAAGTACACCATCAACGAGGAAATTGTTCGTCTCAAAAGCCATCTTTCAGCCCTTGCCAAGGAGTTGGTGGACAATGCCACTCCCGGCCGCAAAATCGACTTTATCTGTCAGGAAATAAATCGAGAGATAAACACCATCGGCTCCAAGAACCAGTTTACAGAGGTGGGTGCCATGGTCATTACCGCCAAGGATGCTTTGGAAAATATCAGGGAACAGGCCCGAAACGTAGAATAAAGCTCGGGTATAGTTTCGGGGCCCGAAACGTAGAGTAAAATTCGGGGCCAGTTTCGGGGCCCGAAACGTAGAATAAGGTTCGGGTATAGTTTCGGGGGGCCGAAACGTAGAATAAGGTTGAATATATCAAACTAAAGATTTAGTTCGCATATTTCTTAAAGTTCTCGGCCTGCTCAAACACTTCAGCATACACTTCATCAAATGGTTCTGGCGGATATCCGTTTTCATCAAGTAGAATCATAAGGTCTGCTTCCATTTCGGCCTTAACATCGATTCTCTGATCCCAGTCTGTGTAACGGGTTTTATCATCAACAAGAGCCTTTACTTTCTTTGCAAGGTCTTTCATTTTGCCGTTAGAGATTTTGCCTTCAAAATGGAATTTTTTGGCACAACTTACCAGAATATCGTAGAACGCTTTTTCTTCAAAACTGATTCCTAGTGCCTTGAATTTTTCTTTATCAACTTTTATATCATTGAGCAAATCATTCAACTGCTTTGTAACTTCATCAAGAACCTGAGTTGTAAAATCATCAATATGGCGGTTGTTATATGCTTCAACAAGTTTCTTCATTCGCTCAGAAAATTCCATGGCTTTAATCTTGTTCGTCTTTTTGTAATCTGCAATGACTTGTTGCAAAAGCTGCTGAAGAATTTTGATTTTTGTATTAGGTAGTGTAATTGAATTAATCTTTTCAAGATACTCAGGGCTGAACAAGTCAAAATTAATATTCTTTCCAACCTGAAATAATTCTTCTACACCGTCAGATTTGATTGCTTCATTAATCATCTGAGCTACATGATGATTCATTGTTGTAATATCAGGAGCATCGCCTTTTGTAAGTTTGAACAATACAGAACGAATTGCAACATAAAAGTTGAGTTTATCTTTTTCACTCTTAGTGATTTTTTCACTTGAAGAACAAAGATTAAAAGCTCTTTTCATTCTGCGGACAGCTTCCATAAATCTCTTCTCAAGTTCTTCCGTGGTCTGCACAAACTCAACTGCACGATTCAAACATTCGAGCTGTTTAAGAGGGCTCCCGTTATAATAATCAGAAGCATTGAATTCATTGAACATTGCATCCATAACACTTATCTGGTCTTTTACAATAACAACAGCCTTGTCGGTATCTTCAAACTCTTCGTTTTCATCACCAGTATATTTGTTCAATGCTTCGTTCATTGCACGCTTGATACCGATATAGTCAACAATCAATCCTTTGTCTTTTCCTTTATAAGTGCGGTTTACACGGCTGATTGTCTGAATCAAAGTATGCTTTTGAAGTGGCTTATAGATGTAGATTGTGTCGAGTGATGGAACGTCAAAACCTGTAATCCACATATCAACAACAATTGCAATCTTAAAGTTTGATTTTATGTTCTTAAACTGGCGGTCAAGTTCCTTTCGGTAATCACTATTCCTGAGAAGTTCAAATAGACCTTTTGTATCTTTTGCTTTGTTCTCGGTCATTACCATTTTGATTTTTTCTATAGGTTTAAAATCTTTATCGTCAAAATCTTTTTTCTCATTCCATTCAGGGCGTAGTTCTACAATCTTCTGCCAGAGCTTATAGGCAATCTCACGATTTGAGCAGACAAACATTGCTTTGCCTTCAACAGTTGCTCCTTCTCGAACTCGGGTTTCATAATGGTCAATGAAGTCCTGTGCTACAGCTGCAACTACATCATCATCACCAATAATTGCATCAAGGTTTGCAACTGCCTTTTTACTCGCTGCAATCTGTGCCTCGTTTGCACCTTCGTCCTCGCACTGTTTGTAGTATTCTTCAATCTCACGAACTTTTTTCTGGTCAAGAATTACCTTGGCAGCTCGTCCTTCATACACAAGATTTACCGTAATTCCATCGGCTACAGATTCTTTCATTGTGTAGGCTTCAACAATATCACCAAAAACTTGGGCCATTTCATCAATTGGAGTGCCAGTAAAGCCAACATACGTTGCATTCGGAAGTGAATCATGCAGATACTTTGCAAATCCGTATTTATGCTCTACGCCTTTATCTGTAATTACCGTTTTTTCTTCTAGGTTATTTTGACTTCGGTGAGCCTCATCACTTATGCAGATGATATTTGGACGCTCAGAAAGTAGCTTTATATCCTCACAGAATTTCTGGATTGTAGTAAGAAATACACCTCCGCTTTTTCGTCCTTCAAGTTTTGTTTTTAATAACGCTCGGCTTTCAATACATTCAACCGTTTCATCACCAATATAGGTTTTGCTTTCCAAAAAGATTTTGCTAAGCTGGTCGTCCAGGTCTGTACGGTCTGTGATAACAATAATTGTAGGGCTTGAAAGTTCCTGAGACCTCATAAGCAGACGGCTCAAGAAAACCATTGTATAGCTTTTGCCGCAGCCTGTTGCTCCAAAGTAAATGCCACCTTTTCCGTTTCCTTTGGGACGGATTGCAGACTTTATATTTTCAAACAACTTTGTGGCAGCAAAAAATTGAGGATAACGACAAACAATTTTTACTTCTTTATCTGAATTGTCAGGGAAATAAATAAAATCCTTTATTACTGAAATAATTCTGTCTTGTCGAAAAAGACCTTCAACCATTGTTAAAAGCGAATTTATTCCGTCAACATCTTTGTCTGTACTTTCAACTTTTCGCCAAGCATAAAAAAACTCATAAGGACTAAAAACAGAACCCATTTTATTGTTTATCCCGTCGCTGATTACAACAAAAGCGTTGTATTTGAAAAGTTCTGGAATATCACGACGATAACGAACAGTTAATTGCTTGTAGGCGTCTTCGATTGTTGTGTTTTCTTTTATGGCAGATTTAAATTCTAAAACCACCAAGGGTATTCCATTGATATAAACAATTCCGTCTGGAATACGATTATGTTCACGTCCTTGAATTTCAAGTTGATTTACAATATTGAAAAAATTGTTTTGTGGTTCGTCGTAATCAATAAAATGAATCAAAACGTCTTTTTGACTAGAATTATCTCTACGGAGAGTAACGCCTTTGTGTAAGATTTCTAAAACTGATTTATTTTCTTCGTACAGGGATGATGAAATATTTTTTATAGTATTTACTACTGTAGAAATTTCATTTTGAGTAATGTTTATAGCTGAATATTTGAATAAGAGAAAATTTCGGAGTGTATCTTCAAGAAGCACTTCTTTTTTGTCATGATGAAGCTCTGAACCTGCTATATGTGCGTAACCTTGCTTTTCAAAAAGTTCGATTATAGAAAGTTCTAGACTGTGTTCTGTGAATTGCATAAAATTTTCTCCTTTTATCATTTAAGAGGGGAAAGTTTTCCCCTCGCTCGCACTTTGTTGCTCGCTACCCTTCTAGCGGAGGGGCCCCCGCAACGCCCCAAACCTATTATCTAAAGAATTAAATTTTATCCTGCTCTTCTCTTAATTCTAATGCTAAATAATCATAATCATTTTTATCTATTAATTCAGAAAACTTTCTAAATCTAATTTTTTCTTTTTTTATGCTTAAGCTTGTAACAGG
>JAZQSR010000226.1:0-5328 GCA_045630225.1 Treponema sp.
ATCCAGAAGGGTGTAGTTGAATCGGAGTTGGTACAAAATATTTCCTGCAAAATCACCTCACTCAAAAATGATTCCATAGTTAGGAGGTTTTACATGACTTGGTCCATTACAATGGCTGATATGCGACAGGAAGGTTATGAACAAGGACTAGAACAAGGAGCCTACCAAAAAGCTCTAGAGACGGCAAAAAATCTTCTTGCAGAAAGATTACCTCCAGAAATTGTTGCTCGTTGTACCAATCTTCCACTGGAGACGGTTCAAGAGTTGGCACTCTCCAAGTAAAACTGCATCCCACAAAAGCCTCAAGACAAAAAAATGCCCGCTAGCCATAAGCCAGCGGGTATTTTTTAGAACCAATCGGAAGAAGGATTATTCTTCTTCAGCAGCAAGGAAAGTACCAGTGATTTCAAGACCATCTCTTAATAAGTTGTAGGTTGTATTCACCTTTGGTGTAGTATCTCCATCTTTTTTGGTCAACATACCATATACACCGATTCGACCCGCTGCGTTTGATGCTCCAGTAATAGTGCTATGTGCAGGTAATTCAAGCTTAATGGAAGATAAAGATCTATCAGCAGGACCAGCCTCAATACTGTAGTTACCACCAACTTCATTATATTTAATTTGTACATAGATGTCTTCAGGATTATTTGCTACAAATCCTGGAAATGATTCAACTGTAAACATCTCTGTGTTACCAACTTTATAACTCCAACGAGGGGAAACACCATTTGCAACTGTATCAGAAGCGGATGCTGTAGACAATGCTGTACGACTAATTGCCTCATAATAATCTACATAATACTCTAACTGTGTTCCACCCTTTTTTTGTCCAATACCGAAAACATAAAAATTTACATTTTTTTTGCCTTCTGAATCTGAAGTTGCAGCTTCATTTAAACCAAAAACAACTCCAGCCTTACCAAACTGTGGATATTTCATGTTAATATGTACTATACCTTCCTTCACAGTATAGCTTGTTGAACCAAACTGCTCAAAGAATCTCTCATAATTTGTTGAGTTATTTTCTTTGTCTGGATATACATCACCTGACTTCTGTCCAGCCCAAACCCAAGTATACTTGTCTTCTTTCTGGGCATCTTCATTTCCAGAACCGAGACCCTTACATCCCATTACCAAGCCAAGAGCCAGAACCAATGCTCCTGCCAGCAAAACCTTAGTCTTTTTCATAACAAATTCTCCTTGTTACGTAAAATATATTTACCCATACGGGTACGAGGCTATTGTAAGGCTATAAACTTGTAGTGTCAAGGAACTGTTAAAAATTTAAGAAAAAAATTCAATGGTTTTACAAGAAAAAAAAGAGGGATGAGAATGAATAGATAAAAAAATCCTGCTAAAAGTAGTCCAGTTACTAATAGCAGGAGCAATTTCCCTTGAATATAATTAACCTACCGTCCAGAAAACTGAATCAAGTCAAATAAGCGACTAATCTAAAATGAGACTTTAGATTAGTCGCAATACACCATGGGAGTTTTATGTGGCTGGTGTTTCCAAGCCGGCTTCCACGTATTTTTTTAGCTGGGCGGCGGCTACCTTGGGATTGGTAATTACTGAGGGTCCCGCAATACAACCGCCTTCACAAGCCATAACCTCAATCAAGTTGGGGCTTTGCTCCGTGTAGGGCAAGGTGCCAGCATTTATCTTTCCAAAATGAGCCAACTGCTTCATTCCGCTTCCTGTCAGGCCGTTTATCACTGTGGCTCGCAATTTTTCTGGATGCTTCAGGCGGACACGCACAGCTTCTGCCACTCCACCGCTGGCGGCAAAGCCTCGTCCCGTGGCACTGGGTACCACTGCACCTGGTTCAGCAGTAGCCTTAGACACGTCCACATCCTTGGCTATCAGGAAGGCAGCAATTTCTTCCACAGAAAGCACATAGTCCACAAACTCATCGTCCATTCCTTCACGCCGCTTTGCAAGACATGGCCCAATGAACACAGTTACTGCATCTGGATCTTCTTTTCGGGCCAGCTCCGCAGTGTAGTGCATGGGAGTGTGGGTTTCAGAAATGCAGGACTCTAGCTCAGGCACATGGCGACGCACAGCCCGCACGTAGGCAGGACAGCAGGAGGTAGTCATCATCTTGTGGCCAGCTTCCATTCGCTCCTCAAACTCCTTGGCCTCGTTGTCGGAGGTAATATCTGCACCAATGGCCACTTCCCAAATCTTGGCAAATCCCAATTCCTTCAAAGCACCTTCCAGCTGGCCGGGAGCCACTCGGAACTGAGCCGCAATGGAAGGAGCGTACATGGCCACTACTTTTCTTCCATTCATAATATGTTTGATAACATCCACCAGCTGGCTCTTGTCCATCATGGCACCAAAGGGACATTCCCGCATACAGTTTCCGCAGAAAATACACTTGTGGTAGTCAATTTGTTCTTTGCCATGCTCATCTTTTGTAATGGCACCTACTGGGCAAGACTCCTCGCAGGGAACGGGAATCTTGATAATGGCGTGATAGGGGCAGTTTTGCATACAAAGTCCACAGTTTACGCAGGTATTTTCGTCAATGTGGGCACGGCCATTCTTGATTTCGATGCAATCTTTCACGCAGTTGGTAATACATGGACGAGCAAGGCAGGCTTGGCAGGCATTTGTCACCATGTAGTGGGCCTTAACACAGGCATTGCAGGCTTCGTGCAAAACTGTCAGCATGGGCCAGGTGGGTTTTTCCCGATCCAGAGCTTCCTTTGCGAATTCCGCCAACTTCTTTTCGTCATCGTACTCTTCCACACTGTGGCCAAGACGAGCCATAACCCGCATTCGCAAAATCTCTCTGTCGTGGTAAATGCAGCACCGTACTGGTTCCTTTCCCAAAGGAGCCATTTCTAGGGGGATAGAGTGCACCCCTTCTTCCAGCCTTCCTTCCAACTGCAACTTTGCAATGCGAACAAGAATCTCCCGCTTCAAATGGGCAGCCTGATTGTTTATATTAAGCATAATGAATCACCTTCCTCTGTTTTATAAGCTGTCTTCTAATTATTCTATAAATTATTATCGATTAAGTCAAGAAAATTACCTTGACAAATTCACCACAAATTTATATTCTCCTTGTTGCGCAGTTTATGCATCCTCAAAAACTCCTGCGCGTAAGAAATTAAAATCCTTAAGGAGGAACTATGGAAAAATTTCTGTTCAAGATGAGACGGGAATATGCAGACTTCAAGCTTTTGATGCGGAGCATTCCGTCCCTCACCATCACTCTTTTTGTCCTTTCTGTTGTATGTGCTAACTTGATGGCCAACAAAGAATTAATCAACTACAAGTATGTGGCCCTAGATTGCGGTACCGTTTTTAGCTGGATTATGTTTTTATGCATGGATGTAATCTGCAAACGATGGGGCGGCAAGGCCTCACTGAAAGTTTCCGTCCTAGCATTAGTTATCAACCTAGGGGTTTGCCTTTCCTTTGCCTTGCTGTCATTGACTCCGGGAATGTGGGGCTCCTTTTACGACAGTGGTTTAATGGAAGTAAATGTTGCCTTAAATGCCACCTTTGGCGGTTCTTGGTACGTAGTACTGGGGTCTTCCCTAGCCTTTCTGGTGTCCTCTTGGGTAAACGCTGGCCTTAACAGTTGGATTGGCAGAACCACCAAGCTCGCTGGATTTAAAGCCTTTGCCCTCCGCTCCTACGTTTCCACTGCCCTAGCCCAGCTGGTGGACAACCTGATTTTTACCACCACCGTATCAAAAATCTTTTTCGGCTGGATCTGGACCCAAGTTATAGTCTGTGCCCTGATTCAAGCAGCCTGGGAATTGCTGTGTGAAGTGCTTTTTTCTGGATTGGGTTACAAAATTGTCTGCACCTGGGAACAAGAACAGGTTGGACAGGATTATTTGAACAATAAATGATATATGAATTACATAACCTTAAGTATTTCGTCTAAATTTCTTTTCCCATAAATGATAGGAATCATGGTCATATACTTACCCTCCACAGTTTCAAATTATACACTAAATCATAACAGAATCCAAGAAACTCTTTCTTGAGCAAGGTAAACAGACCAACACTTTTTCAATTCAATTAAACAACAAGTTTTTTTACATCACGAGGATAAGCTCTAGCCTATCCCATCTATATCAAGTGGATAGCCGTGGGGAGAATCCACGACTATCCGATTGGTTCTATAGCTTAAGGGATGTAACCCGCAAGCACTTCTAAATTATTCTGCATCCTCTGCAGAAGCTACAACAGTAGGCTGGAGCACCTCATAAGTATTCTTTGTACTAACACTAGTGCCACTAGTCTTAGTTGGACGCAACATACCATATGCTGCAATTCCACCTTTAATCTTATCAGCACCAGAATCATAGTCATTTAAATCAAAAGTATGTAACTCTGTATAATTCTTTCCACCAGTGGCACTAGCAGAAACTTTAATTTTTGTGGGATCATCCTTATCAGACTCTACAAATAAATATACAGTCAAGGAACCATCACTAGCTACTTCCAAATTTTGCAAAGTTAAAGGTGTATTTCCTTTCACATCAACACTTTTTCCATTTCCCTTAGGGGCTGCCTCACCACTTGAAGTCTGTGCAATAGAATCTGCGGTTACACCAGAGTAATAAGAAATATAATATTCTGGAGTTTTTCCATTTGCAGCTTGAGTTCCTACACCAACTACAAAGTAATTGATAGTATCATTATCATTTTTTCTCAAGTCAAAAATAAGACCAGCCTTTGAATTTGCAGCATTACCAACTGTCAATTTTACTTCTGCAGCGGTAGGCTTTGTTGTTGCACCAAACTGTTCATATGCACGTAGATATTCTGTAGTACTAGAATTTGTCTTTTCCCAAACTTTTTTCTTATTTCCATTCTCAGTCCAAGCACTGGTGTCTCCAGAAGATACACCCTTACATCCAACAACCAACATGGAGAGTAAAACTACTAATACCCCCCCCCGATAACTAACTTGTTCAATTTCATAGATTTACTCCTTTTGCCTAAAATTGGCAGTATGAAATTTAGCCTTATGGCTTTGTTATAGTCTACGGCTCAGGGGATAATTTGTCAAGGGTGAAAATGCAAGATTCAGCCAAAACAAGGAACCAACGCCAAAATTTTTTTGAGAAAAAGACAAATTTCTCACGTTTAAAGCGAATAATATATATGTAAAGCAAGGAGGTAAAATGCTTAGTGAAGAAGAATTGCAAGAAAAATGGGAAAGCTTGACCTTTACCGACAATTTTATCTTTTCCCACGTTATGCACGATGAAAACATCTGTCGCCAGGTAGTAGAATTGATTCTCGGTGTACGGATTGGGAAAATACACTATCTTTCTGCCCAAGATGAAC
>JAZQSR010000227.1:0-2760 GCA_045630225.1 Treponema sp.
AAAATATATATTTTTTAAATTTATTTTTAATAAATGGATTTATAGAGGTTTTTGGAGATATTTATGGGGAACAGTTTGCAAAAAAAGAGATAAAACCACAGGTTTGTGTAATGGTAAGAAAAGGGGCCTTTATTATTTGGCCCCTTATACCTCATATTTTTATTATTGTCCTATATGTTTGAATTCATAATCCAAAGTTTTATTTTCATTTAAAAATATTTCCCCACTAACAAGTGTTGCAGCTGACCATGACAGTTCAAGTCTCTTGCTGATCAAAGGAATTTTTACACCAATTTTAGGCTGGACTTGAATAAATGCTTCAACTCCTGCACGACCGTACAAATCACGATTTTCAGCGAAAGTTTTTATTTGGAACCATTTTTTTATTACTTCTTCAGGGAATAGATTATTTTTGGGACCGCCTAGCCCTAGACCGATATTAAAATTTACATGAAATGGTAGACCTACTCCTGCATAAACATATTCAGGTCCAAGGGCAATACTTGGTTCTAGGTCAATACCAGGTTTTACCACAAGACTGCCACCAGAAGATGTATTATCTACATCCTGTGTCACAGGGCCTGCGTAATATTCTGTATGGTTAATTGAATATTTATTAAATTTACCACGTATATAGATTAGACCATAGTCAACAGTTAGGTCTGCACCGCCACCATACATTCCCACAAACTCAATGGCATGATTTACAGTAGTTGAAAAATTTGCATCTAGTTCAAGAGAAAATTTTCCTCCAAATCCAAGGGTAATTGGAACGGGACCAATCATAAATGTCCTATCTTTATCAAAAAGCTCCTCATTAACTAAGGGAATGTTTTGGTGAAAATTCTTGAAGTTACCATCAAAAGAAACATAGATTGCACTAGCTAAGCCACTATCCACATGTCCCCAACGACTGTTAAAAGAACCTGTTATTCCAATCTTAAATTCAAAATGCAGGGCATCTGTAGGAATTTCCCTTTCTTTTGGCTTGTCTTTTTTTCCTTTTGCAGGCTTGTTTTTTTTGTCTGTTGTTTTATCCTCCGTGGTTTGCTTTGGAGTTGATCCATCCTTTATATCTGTTACAGTAATACTGCTTAATTCCATTGAGTAGAATTTATCAAATTCGGCATCAATCTTATCTTTTTTTGCAAGATAATTTTTATAGTCCTGGTTTAATTGATTTTCAGGAATACCTGCACGTGTAAAAGCATACTGAGAAGCATAAGGAGTTGGGGTTGCATTACCTGAAATAGTTCCACTACCTTTAATAGCATCCCCATCTGGACTATTCTTATATTCATCAGGAAGTTCTGCAATGTTCAAGGACATCAAGGGATATACTGATGAAATGTCGGGAGCGGCAACAACAGCACGGGGAGATTCTGGGTAATAGCGCTCTATGCAAAGTCTGTTCATGGCAATCAATTCTAGGTATGCACCCTTAATCGCATCCTGATTAGCATTACTAGCTTTATCCCAGTTTTTATTTATTATCTTTTGCATCTCCTCTGGATTATCTTTAGCAGCAATAATTTGATCAGAAACATCCTCTGGGAAAATGGCCTTTAGATAGTCAAATAGAACCTTGTCAATTTTGGTTTGATCCTCTGTGGAGAGTTCTTCACCATTGGCCTTTACCAGTATCTCAACAATAGATCCCCTTGTAAGAATATAGAATAACTGGTTTATAGCCTCTTCTGTAGTACAGGTAGCAACATCAAAATCACCTTTGAGTTCTTTTGGCAATACTCGTAGCAGGTCTATGGGCCCCTTTTCTACATCTGCAAATTGATTTTCTCTGTACAAGTAGGTAAAAAAAGCTTCCAGTTCAAGGCTATCATCTACTGTAATTGCGTTACTGTCTAACACAGGATTGTCTTGTTTTGCAGTGAGCTCTTCGTTTGTTTTAGTGGTGTAGTCGTCGAGGCTTTTGTAACTAAGTTCTTTTTGGGAGTTTAGAACTTCATCATTTGCATCAGATAAGGGAATATCTCCTACAATAGCAAAAATTTTACCATCAGCTGAGCTGACGATATAGTCACCGTGAGAGAGTCCCACCATAGAGGATGAACTGACGGCTGACCGAGAATTAATAGGAGCATCATTTTCCCCTGTAATGTAAATGAAGCTGCCATCTGAGTTTATACCATAAAAGGTTGCATTCTCATATTCTGTAGGTTCTCCAGCATTTCTTGCCAAGAGTTCATCTGTAATGGTGGCATACATGGTGGTATAACCAGCTGCTTGGTCAGAAATGAATTCCAAGCACATGGCATCTTCAAAACCGTCTCGGATAGGAATAAGTGGTTTGTATCTTAAATCTGGCTCTCCATCTTTGTTAAGATCAAGGGTTTTGCCTTTTTGCAAATTGTAGCTTTTAACTACCTTTTTCTCATTATCAATAAAACTGTGGTAGTCAAAGTCAATATCTTGAGGTGAAACAGACTGGATCTTTAAATAACCATAAACATTACTATCTTTATCTATTGTGACTGAATTTGCTGCAGTGGATGTCATCTTTCCTAAATGTACTGCAATGTTTGCACCATTATAGAGCTGGGCAGATGAGGGGTTAGCGGGATTGTAGACTACAGATCCTCCAATATAGGCTAAGGATGAAATTGTGTCATATTGTTTTCCTTGAACTGTTTTTTCCTCATTTGAAATATCTGTATTATGAGGACAACCAAATAAAACAACACACAAACCAATCACTAAGAAAGATAGCTTTTTCATAGGTTTCTCCTTTGAATTTTACTG
>JAZQSR010000228.1:0-2444 GCA_045630225.1 Treponema sp.
AAATCAAGCATTTCATCAAGAGTAATCTTCTTATAGTCTGTTGCTTCAAACTTAACTGCCATTGTTATTGCCGCCTTTCTTTATCTATTGGTTGTTACTTACACTAATGATACATCTGCTAATTCAATAAGTCAAGTAATAAAAAAGAACAGTTGCTTGTAAAAAGCAACTGTTCGACAAATTGGAATTTTGATTTATAATGTAATCTGTTTGATAAACCGTTTTTGAGTTTTATCACATTGATAGCCAAGGTGTTGATAAAATGCGTGTGCCTCTGTACGTACAGTGTTGGAATTCAAACGAATAAAAGTATACCCCGATTTCTTTGCATAATTTTCCAAAGACAATAACAGTTGTTTTCCGATACCTCGCCCTTGTGCATTGGATTCTACAGCCAAGGCAATGATATTCCAGCCATTACCGCCATACAACAAATTATACTTCTCAGCTTGAATAAAACCCAAAACCTGATGTGTCTGGTCGTTCTCGAAAACCATAATATAGTAATGGTCATTGTCCGCTAGCTCTTCTATTCGCTGTCTAAGGAGTGCGACAGTTGTTTTATGACCCAGTTCGGATTCACAGATATTTTTGATTGTTTCTGCATCCTTTTGCTGTATCACTCGTATCATAATGCTCCCCTCCAAATTCAAGTTTGTCTAACTGTTCCTACAATCGTTATAAGGGATTTACTTGCAGACGTCAAGTGTTATTTCTGTCATAGAAGCTGGAATGTCTTATTCTCCCGCTGTTTCTTCTTGTTCTTCTTCCAGTCCAAACCATCAAGTCTCATTCATCTTATTTCCATACTAAAAGACCCCACAGCAAGAAGCTCCTGCTATGGGGTCCCTATTCTGTAATCATATCTCAGTGGGGCATTATTCCCACTCAATAGTTCCCACTGGTTTTGGAGTCAGGTCGTAAACTACACGGTTAATGCCTTCTACCTCAGCAGTAATGCGAGCAGTAATCTTGTGCAGCACGGCATAGGGAATCTCCTCGATGGTGGCAGTCATGGCATCGGTGGTGTTTACGGCACGAATAATGGCAGGCCAGCCTTCGTAGCGCTTGTCGTTCTTTACACCAACGCTCTTAAAATCAGGAACGGAGATGAAGTACTGCCATACCTTGCCTGCAAGGCCAGCAATGTCAAACTCCTCTCGCAGAATGGCATCAGCTTCTCTCAGGGCATGGAGGCGGTCACGAGTAATGGCACCGAGACAGCGAACTCCAAGTCCAGGACCAGGGAAGGGCTGACGTTCCACCATGGAAACAGGCAATCCCAAAGCCTTTCCTACCACACGAACCTCGTCCTTGTATAACAGGCGAACAGGTTCCACCAACTCAAACTTCATATCCTCTGGAAGTCCACCAACATTGTGGTGAGCCTTTACTCCGTCGCTTTCCAAAATATCAGGATAGATGGTTCCCTGAGCCAAGAAGGAAATCCCCTCCAGCTTGCGGGCTTCTTCATCAAACACCTTAATGAACTCTCCACCGATGATCTTTCGCTTCTTCTCAGGTTCAGCTACATCCTTCAGCAGATCCAAGAAACGATCAGTGGCATCAATATAAATCAAGTTTGCATCCAGCTGGTTTTTGAAAACTTCCACTACCTGCTCACTTTCACCCTTTCGCATGAGTCCGTGATTTACGTGAACACATACTAGCTGCTTTCCAATAGCCTTAATCAACAGGGCTGCCACTACGGAGCTATCTACACCGCCAGACAAAGCCAATAGCACCTTCTTGTCTCCCACCTGCTGGCGAACAAGAGCCAGCTGCTCTTCAATAAACTTGTTGGCAAGCTCTTCTGTTGTAATTCGAGCCATGTCGTCAGGTCGCTTGTTTGGTAAATCCATATATTTTCTCCTTACTCATTTCTAGAGTTCATACCGTGTGCCTTAATTTTAGTGTTTTCTTCCCTCTTGGGCAAGGCTTTAGTTATAGAAAATAAGTCTTCAGAACCAAGGAATTAACAGTTATTTTTTCAAAAGTTCAGCATGGCTTCCAGTACGAGAAAGGGTAAGAATAAGTTCCTTTTTGTTGCGGATATATATCAGAAGCCAGTCTGGTTGAATATGTAATTCTCGAAATTGCTTCATATTACCTTTCAACTGGTGATCCTTGTATCGGTCAGGAAGTTTCTCCCCTGTCTGCAATAACTGAACAACTTTATCTAATTCAGCTATATTCTTCCCTTGCTTAATTACTCGTTCTAAGTCCTTTACAAAAGTATTTGAAAGGATAACCTTGTACTTCATGCTCCATACTCCGGCTCATTCTCTGCTACACATAACCCCAAGTCATCCATAGCTTCTTGAAAGGAACCATATCGCTTGGCCTTGATACGACCTTCAGAAATGTCCAAGGCTTCACGACAGGCAGCCAAGGTTTCTTCGTTGTATTCCTCCTCTACTTCAAGCTTGAAGGGGATGCTACGG
>JAZQSR010000229.1:0-4319 GCA_045630225.1 Treponema sp.
ATGGCTACGATCCGACTTAAGGAATTGATGATGAGAAGGCCAGTCCAACGGATAGAGGTGGTGACGATGAGGGCTGTCAGCAATGCAAAAATCTGCTCTGTGGCAAAAACTGGAATGCCGCGGCTTTTTGCCAAGGTGCGATGAAGGTTTGTCAGCAGCATCTTATTATAAAGAAGAATCCACACTATTGCCGTCACCACTGCCACTATCACCAGCAGGGCAATTTCTTTTGGGGTAATGCTGAGAATGTCTCCAATCAAGTATTTTTGGTAGCGGGCAAAATTTCCTGTGGCAGAAAGAAGCACCAGTCCTAATGCCACGGAGGTGGAGGAAAAAACCCCGATGATGGTGTCGGCAGAGCTTTTTCCCTTGGTTTTTACGGTGATAATGGCAAAGCCTAAAATCAGGCTAAAGCCCACCATAGCCACCATGGGCTCCTTTATACCTAAAAGTACTCCAAAGGCAATTCCCGTAAGGGCAGAGTGACCAATGGCATCGGAAAAAAAGGACATCTTGTTGGACACCACAAAACTTCCTAGGGTACCAAAAAGAGGAGCTGCCACTAGCACTGCCAACAGCGCATTTTTCATAAAGTTTGGTTCAAGCCAACTAAAGGGAAGAATGGTGTCAATGAAAGCATACCAAAAACTCATAGATAACAAGCTCCTTGTTCACCAAAAATATTACGGAAGGCTTGCGTGTTGTACACTTCCTGAGGCAATCCCTCTGCCACAATGGTCTTGTCTAGAATCACCACCTTGTTTGCATGGCGAGCCACCAAGTCTAGGTCGTGGGAAATCAGCAGGATGGTAATGTCGTGGGTGTGCCGCAGGTCTGATACTAGCTGATAGAACATGGAAAGTCCTGCTCGGTCCACACCAGAAACAGGCTCATCCAAAAGCAGGATATCAGGCACTGGATGAATTGCCAAAGCCAGCATTACCCGCTGAAGCTCACCGCCAGACAAATCACAGACACGACGAGTTGCTAGGGCTTCCACCTGAGTGATGGACAAGACCTTCTGAACCAGCTCCACATCCTTTTTTCGGGGAGGAAGCCACACAGGACGGCGGGTTAGGCTTGCAAGCACCAAATCACTGACAGAGACAGGACTATTGGCATCCACTGCCAGCTGCTGAGGTACGTAGCCAAAGCGAGGGCTGGAGGTACAGGCACAGCTATCTTTCATAAAGTGGATTTCTCCAGTATGAGGAATCTCTCCCAACAATGTCTTGAAGAAGGTTGTTTTTCCTGCTCCATTGCGCCCGATGATGGCTGTAAGTTCTCCACAGTGGATGTGAAGGTTCACCTTGTCTAGAATAGGGCCAGAAGCTGAGGTGACAGAAAGATCCTGTATCTTGGTGCAGCACACGTGGTGGGATTTCTGGTTTGGATGACGCTCCTGACAACGGGTGCAACCGTGATGGTCGCAGATGTGGTTTTTAAGATGAAGGGCCTTGGGAGAGGAAGAACCTTCTTGTCCCAAGGGCTTAAAGTGGAAACTGGAGCCATTTTGAGGTAGATTGCCAGTCCTAGTTTTTTCTTCAGTTGTAAAATGAGACTGTTCCTTTTTCATAAAGACTCCAGTTTTATGATTTATTGCCAAGCTTCTGGATTAGAACGGGCTTCCAGTGCATCTTGAGATGCCTTGTCTAGGCTGTGGAAGAAGTCCAATCCTGTTCGTGCTTCAATTTCATCTACAGGAACAACAAAGGCAAAGTAATCTTCCTTCAGCTTTTCGTTAGGCATCAAGAAGGCAATCATTTCAGGCTTTCCGTCCTTTCCTTCGGGAGCAAAAAGAACCTTGTAATAATATTCTGGAACGGCTACCTTGTTTTCACCAATGGTAGGATAGCTGTCCTTTTCCAAAACTGGTCCACTAATAACATAAATGCTACCAAAAGCCTGTGTCCATTCTCGAACCTCTGCTTCCAAATCCTTCCAAACACCACGATTCAAGCCACCAGTCTGGGGACTCATATTACTCATATAGAAGGATTCACTCATAGTTTCCTTGCTGTATGCCAAGTCTGCAGCAGGTGCCAAGTGTCCTCGGTCATAGCCAGAACCCTTGTAGTCTGCTAATGTGGCAGAACCAGTGGAAATCTTTGGATCAGGGCGGAAGTCGTCGGTACGATTGGTGGCCTTTACCAGCTCATCTGTATTGATTTCGTAAGCAACCCATTCAGCCTGCTCATATTTTTCACGGTAACAGAGGCTGAATCCCAAATACTCGTGAATCTCATGGCTATCAGAGGTGTGGGCACACAGGGGAATTTCAAGTCCCTGGGGTAGGTCTCCTGCAAGTTGAGGTGTAGCAGTGTCAGAATCCACCACCGCCATGGAATCCTTGTATTCCCAAGGCAGGGCTTCTGGCAGGACGATTCCTGTGTACTCATACACCAGATGAATCATTGTTTCTCGTGGACCAAAAAGATAGAGAAGGCCCACTACAACAATCACGATACAAACAATGGCACCAACGCCACCTGACTTCTTCTGCTGCTTCTTTCTAGATTTGCTGGAAGTAGCCTTCTTTGTAGTAGTTTTACTACTAAACTTCTTAGTTGAGTTTCCCATGGATGCAGTATAGCATAAGTTCAATGAAATTAAAAGCGGTGGAGGTTGCCAGCAGCCCACCGTTGCCTCACGCTGAGCAAGCTCAGAGATCGGCACCGGTAGGCGCCCGCTGGCAACCTCCACCAACTCTTTCGTTCATTGGGCTATACTGCTGGGTCGATGGGGCTGGTTCTAGGGCGGCGTCAGTAGGCACCCGCTGGCATCCTCCACCAAATTTTTCGTTCATTGGGCTATACTTTGAATCGAGGGGCTGATGATACAGCGTTTGGCCACATGTATTCGATAACAAAAAAAAGGACTGTCTACTTTTTAGACAGCCCCCTTAAATTCAGTATGTGTTTTTACTGAACCTTGCTCATGTCAAAGAATTCTACAGTATATTCAAGAGTTGTAAGTTGATTATTTGTTTTGTCCATGAGGTTTTCAAATTTTACAGTATATTTGTCACCATCTTCATAGGTTTTTCCTTGCAAATAGAAAATAGTTGGGGAACCATAGCTTATAGTTTTAAGGGCATCAAGATCCAGTGTTTCGCTCCCTCCGCTAGCTTTTGAGATGGTAACGCTGACCTTTGTTTTGTTTCCCGCCGCATCGGCTTTTGTTTGCAGTGCATATTTGGCATCATTTAAAGAAACACTCCAGCGAGCTTGGTCTACCCCACTGTCAAAGAGGGCTGTTTTTACAGGAAAGTATCCAGCAGGTGGCCAAGCAATTAGGTCATAGTCAAACTCCTGATACTCTGGTTGCTTTCCCCAGTTAAAACGGAAGGCTGTAGCACCAGATGATGTACTCCAGTTTGCAGGATTATTCTTATCTTTTCCAATAAGATTTGCAGAGGACACTCCAAAACCAACCTGAGTGGTGTATAGGTTCAACAAGTTTTTTCTGTGTGCTAAATTTCCATTTTTATTATCACCCATATAAATATCTACTGAATTTACAGCATGGGGACGTAAATAAAGACATTGGCTAAGACCTGTTTCTACTAACTTCCATTCCTCATCACTTATTCCATCTGGTTTTGTATAAGCACTTATTTCATGGCGTGTTCTAAATTCCTTTGCACATATCCATGCAGCATATTGAGCTTCTATATGAAATTTTTCATTGAATTCAGCTCCATTCAGTCCTGCAAATCTACGAACAAAATTATAACGGGCGAGGGCCAACTTTAAAATATCCTTTCTTGGTTCTCCTGGATAGTAGGGCTCCTCAAAACTAGGTAATTGGAACATATTCGGTTCTCCATATACATGTTTATTACCTGATGCGAGATTCCCTTTGAATACAATTTCTTCAAGCTTGGCAGGGTTAGTGTCATTATACATATCTTTAATTTCTTTTTTACTTAAAAAAGGTAAAGCCTTGTTACCGCTTTTTACTTTTGTAAAATCCAGAGACTCAAGGGACCCTGCATTTGAGTAATCTTTAAGGGTGATATCTTGATTGTTGTCGTCAGATAATCCTTTGTATTTTGATTCTACCCCCCCCCCTGGTGTATCGTTATTCATTGGGTTTTCGCAACCAATAAAACAGAATGCCACTAGCATCACAATAAGCAGTAGAGCTGTTGATGCTATCATCTTCTTTGATTTCATAGTGAAATCCTCCTCTAAAAAAATATGTGAGGCAGTATAGCATAGAGGAATGAAAAAATAAAGTGGTGGCTGGGGAACCCTATCCAGCCACCGCTTCTGAGGAGAAGGATGTCCCCTCCTAACTCACCACCCATACCACAG
>JAZQSR010000230.1:0-2478 GCA_045630225.1 Treponema sp.
AGCACCATCTGACAAGTTTGACATATGCCGCTTAAGGCTTTTTTGCAAGCTACCGCTTTTACAAGACAGTATTCGCTCCCCTGGGGTTGCCGCTGCCTTTATCTCGCCCAGGCTTTGGATTAAGGCAGGATCACTCACAACTATCCGACGGTCTCTATTTCCTTTACCCCCAATCACTTGCACGACAGCAATTGAATTGTTAATTTCAATCTGTTCAGGTTTTAATCGCACCAGCTCAGAACATCGACAGCCTGTTGCCGATGCCAAGGTGACAGCGGTATGTCCTGTCGATCCTGGCTTATAGCTATCTAATATTACAGACAGGTGGTTATCTGTCATAGCTCGGCATCGTGTTTCTTGGTTGGCAGTTGTGCCAGCAATCTTACCAACCCTTAGATCAACGCAGGCAGACCCATATGTACGGTTTATATTTTGTCCCAAGCTTGCAAGATTGGAACGGTAGCAATCCAATGTTTCCGTTGTGCAAGTGTTGGACTTTGACAAAAGGAAACTTTCTACCATTTCAGGGGTAAGTTGCCGAGCTTCTTTGATTTCGGGGTAATGCTCCCGAACATAGGTGGCAAACTGACAAGCCACATCAACCCTTGAGTGGTAACTTGACCATGAATAGATTTTTCCATTTTTCTGCCCGCTTGCCATATCACTGTGTTTCGATGCACCAAAGCCGCCCGTTTGGCGGCTATTCCCTTGGAAGCACGATTGTATGGCAAACTGTAATTGTGCCTTTAGATTTTTCTTTCCCGTGATGTATCACTCCTTTTTTGAAAATCAATCTTCAAAATGTCCATCATTTCGACGATTGTATTTCATATTAGCAATAAGCGGACATAATTATTCCAAAATAACGAATGATATCAAAAATTTTTCACGGGATCTTCTGCATTAACACAAGCGCCGGTGGCGCTTGTGTTAATGCAGACATTTCGCAGACTCAATGGGACGGGAGAAACGAAAATAAGCAAGTGCTTCGGTAAGAAAAGCACTTGCTTATTTGGAACGATTGAGGAAACCTTCGCTTTGAATATTAACATTCAAAGCAAATAAGTGTGGGTTTTCCGAACCCACGGGGCTGCTTGCCACGGTTTATCCGTGGCAGCAAAACGCCCCAAATCGCTGCCGCTGGCAGCAACTAAGAACAGATTGCCCCAGTTAAGGGGCAACCAGTTCCATATCAGCTTGGCAATCCAAGCACATGATGTGTACGGTCTTTGTTGCCCGTACAGAATTGTGACAGCAAGGGCATTGATATTTGCGAGAACTGGACTTTCGCACAGTTCCACCAAAGTCAATGCCGCTGCCATCGTGTGTGCCAGTTCCTGGTACACGGATACCGTAACCCTCGTTACGGTGTAGTTGGATGTCAACCAAATCTGTTGTCAGCAGCCACTCCAATAATCTGTCGCTGGGTTCTGTGATACAATACCCATATACAGGGTGTTTTTTGACAATCAAGCCATGCTCTTCGGCCACTTTTTTGAACAGCCTATTGTGATACATTCCGCCAGACCGCGAGCAATCAGACTGTTTCAAAATGTCCATCGAGTATTGATGACTTTGCTCATGTAAAATCGTGCTACATATGAATTCTATTCGGCGGTGAATGGTACCAGCTCCCAGATTTAGTTCCCTGGTAGAACCATTTTTACCTACCCACATTTCCGAACTAACGGAAATGTGGCCATAGCACTTTGGTGTGCTTTGGATTGTAATCGTTGGTCTTGAAAGTGCATTTTCAAAGAACTCCTCGTTCAGCATATCGTAGATACGATTTAAGTATCCCGCTGCCCTGTTGTAAGTGGTCAACTGTTTCATATGAATTATCCTTTCTCTCTATATTGGGTTGACATTCCACCTTTCTGCCCCTCTGCCAAGGGGGATTTGCTCGTACTCCTTTCGTAGATTATGTTTATAAAAAAGAAAGACACTGGGATATCCAGTGCCTTTCTGCTTTGAAGTATGTCGTTCGGCTTGTACCACATACCCCAATATATAAGATAATGAGTTATCAAAAATCGTACAAGCAATAGTTACTACCATTTGAACTATTCAGCCTTGTAAAATTCTCGCCAAAGTAAATAAATCACCATTCGGTAATTTGCCTGTTTTTCTGGATATATTTCATTATAAGCATCTGCCTTTGAAATATTCCGTTAATGAAATTCCGCCTGTGTATGAATACCCTGAATAGAGTATGCCAAATTCGCCGTCATGGTTAGAGCTTAAGCCTTTCGATAATCTGACAGAGAATTTATTAAAGAGTGATTTATATGAAATATACTATGCACGACCCTTTCGGGTCGCTTTCTTTAGTATACTCAGGCTGTTTTCATTTATTCCAAAAATAAGGCTTGCCGGAAACGGCAAGCCTTATTTCCAAACTATTCGTCAAATTGGAATTTGCTTAACTCTTTGGCATAGTATCATATTTGATGCCATAGCTATCTAAGGTTTCGATAG
>JAZQSR010000231.1:0-16490 GCA_045630225.1 Treponema sp.
CGCTTGGCCTCCGACTTAAATATAAATAACAAAATACTGAGAGGTGGAGAGTGAAATTATTAGAGCTTCGACATAAAATTCTTTTCAAAATCCTTTTTTCTGTTTGTATTGTCATTGGAAGCAGTATTGTAGGCTTATCCATTTTTCTTTTTAATCAGCTTAATTCCATGAATCTTGGAGATGGTGTTTCCACAAAGGTAATTTTGTTGTCTCTCGGTTCTACAATTTTTGTGTTGGGGTTGGTGGGAATCACTTCAATCATTATTCTCCAAACATATATCTTGCTTCCCATCAATAAGGCCATCGTGGCATTTAGAAAATTACAAGGTACTGATGGTTTGGCTGATTTAACCTACCGAGTAGAAGTTAAAAGTAAGGATGAAATTAGTCAGCTTTGTGGGTACGTGAATCAGTTTATTGATACTCAACAGGAAATCTTGATGGATGTAAAAAATTCCAGCAATGCCCTTTCCAATATTAGTCAAACCTTGTCTTCTTCCAGTCGTGATGCAACGAATGCAGCAGAACATATCACCCTGAATATTTCTAATGTAAACCAACAGGTAGAAAAACAGAATGAGGCCCTACAATTCGTAGTAAGAATTATCGAGGCCAGTGTAAAAAAAATTGGTGGATTGAATGTACTCATCAATCAACAAACTTCTGGAATTTTGGAGTCATCCTCCGCTATTGAACAAATGGTTGGCAATATTAGCTCTGTGTTTAATTCCATGAAGAAAATGGCTCATGAGTATCAACAACTGACAGTAATTACAGAAGAGGGACGAAATCGTCAAGATGAAGTTGCCCAACAAGTTGATAATATGGTGCGGCAATCCCAACATTTGGCTGAGGCTAACGAGGTAATTGCCCAGATTGCTGATCAGACAAACCTTTTGGCTATGAATGCTGCCATTGAAGCAGCTCATGCAGGAGAGGCTGGAAAGGGATTTTCCGTTGTTGCTGATGAAATTCGAAAATTAGCAGAAGATGCTGCAGTGCAGTCCAAGGCAATTTCTCTTGAATTAAAGGAGATTTCTCGCGTCATACAGCAGGTTGTAAATACTTCTGAAAAATCCCAAGAAGGCTTTTCTGAGATTACAGAGAAGGTATCTAGTACAAACGCTATCGTACAAGAAGTTTCTAATGCCATGTCGGAACAGCAGATCACTTCCAAACAAGTGCTTTTATCATTGCAGTCTATCAATGATAATAGTCTTCAGTTGCAAAAAACTTCTGCGGAAATCAACAAAGATATGACAGACTTGCAAAAGTCTTCTCATAATTTTGACAGTATTGCAGCAAATGTTTCTGCCAGTATGAATCGTA
Organism: Treponema sp.; assembly: GCA_045630225.1. Taxonomy (GTDB): domain Bacteria; phylum Spirochaetota; class Spirochaetia; order Treponematales; family Treponemataceae; genus Treponema_F. Next base: position 1,330 of record JAZQSR010000231.1, read on the forward strand.
TGGACATGAGCGTTCGAGAAATCGATTCTAATGACAAGACAGTGGAACAGCAGGTTGAACTTGTGGGAATTGCCACCCTGCGACTGGATAATCTCTTGGCAAAATTCAAGCTCAACTAAAGCTTTCCACTATATCAAGTACTTGATTTAAATAACTTGCTCCAAACAGATTCAAGTGATTCAGTAGATGGTACAGGTTATATAGATCCAACCGAGCGGAAAAATCTTTGGGAATGGGATGCACCTGATGGTAGCTTTCGTAAAATTTCCGAGGGAAACCACCAAATAGCCGTGTCATAGCCAAATCTGCTTCCCAATGACCACAATAAGTTGCTGGATCAATGAGCCAACCTTGGCCGTCTGTACCGGTGTATACATTTCCACTCCATAAATCCCCATGGAGCAGGGAAGGTTTTTCAGGCTCTGGTAAAAAATCCTCCAATCGAGCAAGAAGTTTTTCGTTGGCCTGTTGCTGTTTAGGAGAAAAATATCTCGCTGCCCATTGAAACTGTGGCTCCAGTCTACATTCCCGAAAAAAATCCACCCAAGAAGATTTTTCTTGATTATGTTGTGGTGTGGCTCCGATATAATTATCAATGATAAAGCCAAAATTCTTTATCTGGGAGTTCGCTGGAATTTCTGCTTCGGTGTAGGGAGCTAAGTGGCTACAGTCTGCCAAATGGAGTCCAGCAAGATTTTGACCAAAGACCTCCCAGTAATTGGATGCCTTTGGCGTGGCGGGAAGAAATTCCAGCAATAAAAAAGAACAGGGGCCTCGTAAAGGATTGTTGTTTCCCTCATCTATGCCCCAAGCCAAAACTTTGGGAGTTTTCAATATTCCCAAAGAGGCAATTGCTTGCAAGCCCACAACTTCCGTGCGAAAAAAATCTGCATTTTTTCGGGAGTTTGCCTTCATAAAGATGGTTTCAAGCTGACCACTTTTTGCTGCCACTTCAAGTTTGTAGGCATGGTTTATGTCTCCTCCCAACACAGAGCGTGCAGATACGACTTTTTCAAACCCCAAATCTTGCACTGCTTGAGAAAAATTTTTTTGTGGAGGCTGCAATGGTAAATCACACTTCATAATGATATGTAAACTGGTACCCTACATATTTGTCTTGACCATGGCACTCACTGTAGCAATATGTCTATCGATTTCCTCTGCTGTAAGGGGCTCAATTTCCAGCATCATTTCTTTGAACAAGGTTTTAACTTCATCTTTTTCAAGAATCCTTTTGTAACCTTCATAAATCTTTTGAAGAATGTCGGCATCGGTTCCCTTTCGTGCCATGAGAAAACTTCTATTTTTGCAATAGGTTGTATAGCCGTATTCACCGATACCCTTTGTACCTGCAAAAACACCTTCCGTACTGCCTTTTTCATCAAAAAGTACTACAGGAGTGATAATTCCATCTTCAATACCAATCTTTGCTTGGGACTGATGGGAAATCGCAAGGTGTACTTCTTTATTAATCAGGGCTTCCAGTGCTAAGTTTGCTCCATTGTAGGCTACTACTGTCATGTCCAAACCCAGTTCTTTAAAAAGACTGCGGACCATAAAACTTTCGATACTTGTTGAACCGCCTACGGCTACTAACAAATTTTTTCCTTTGCCATAGGCTTTGAGACTTTCCAAGTCGGTAATATTCAATTCCGAAGCAGCCGTCATTACAAATGTTGCTGAACACAAATTGATAATTGGTTCAAAATCATTGTAGCTAAAGGCTTGTGCTTTCACATTTCGCATGTTTGGTGTAACGGCAAAGGCATTTTCGCTCCCAATGATAAGGTGAGGTGTGTTTGCCTTGGTTTTTAGATAGTTGGTAAGGGCTGTGTTCCCTCCATCTCCCAACATAGAGGACATGGTTAACAGAAAATCATCAGAAATAGAGATGGCTCCTTCCCGAATGAAATCATTTGTGGCAATAATTTGTTGTCCAAAAGTCTCTTCCCCATAAACCGCCAGAGAGCGATTTATAATATCTACCACACCATTAATAGCCCAGGGACAAACAACTGTCAGTGGCTGTCCCTGCCATTTTTCTAAGGAAATTTTCTTTTTGTTTCCACCAGCAAAACTAGTTACACACAAAAACATAACAAGTACAAAAATGAAAATCTTTTTCACAAGCTTCTCCAATTCTTTTCTCGTATCTCTATAGTATACCATATATTTTTTTGAGCAAAAAAAGGATTTTATATCATTTGCCCTGCAAAGGTTTTGCAGCCACCTTTGACAATCCGTGCATCAAAATCCAGCCCCTGATAAATCTCTCCATCCAGCTGAATGGGGGCGGGGGTAGTAATCTTTACTCTGGAACAAGTGATGTGGGTGGTATAGGGTTTCCTCATGTGCTTGCCTTGAACAAAGCCAGGCATAATGGTTAATGTAGGAACATATTTAGGCTTACACATAATAATCAAGTCTAGAAGTCCATCTCGATTGTTTGCTGGAGGACAGAGTTTGATGCCGCCTCCAAACTGGGATCCGTTACACACTCCCGCCATAACGCAATCGTAGGTTTTTGTCTCGCCTTCCACTTCCACCTGTATGGGGTAGGGATTGAATTTCAGTAGGCAGTGAACTAAAGACGTAATGTAGGAAATGGAGTTATTTTTATTAGCTGTATGCTCCAGCACCACCACATCAAGTCCTGTTCCTCCCACATTCAAGCAGCGGGCTGTTCCCACTTGAATATAGTCAGTTTCGTCCTGTATGCCTGCTATAATGGGAGCTATGGTTTCCACTGGATTCATGCTGAGTCCAGTACCCGTGGCATAGTCATTGCCCCTGCCAGAAGGAATTAAGCCCAAACGACTTTTACTAAAATCCATTCCATTCAAAACTTCATGAAAAGTCCCATCACCACCAATGGCTACAATGGTGCTGGCCCCCTTCCTGCATAATTCCCTCGCAAGATATTGACCGTGGCCCTGTTCCTGGGTGAGATGCAGATTATACGAAATATTTCTTCCATCTAAATATTTTTTGATTTGCTGGATAACTTCTGCTCCCCGATTTTTGCCGCTTAGGGGATTTGCAATAATCTCCATAAAATATCTCCAAAATCCTCTGTTGATTAATGAACAGTTGGGTCAAGTATGAAAGAAAAGTTGAATCTATTCAAGAGATAAACTATTGTTCCACAGAATCCATTCTTAGAAAATCAATTCCCTATCCAAGCCTTTGTCCATTTCTGGTTTGGCTTGACAGAGAGCCTTATGAAAATTATTATAGATACATTATGACAGCTAACGAATTACGCACAAAATATATTGAGTTTTTCAAGACGAAAAACCACGTTGAGATTTCTGGCAAGTCATTAATTCCAGAAAATGATCCTTCCGTTTTGTTTACCACAGCAGGAATGCATCCCCTTGTTCCTTATTTGATGGGAGAAACTCACCCTGCAGGTACACGATTGGTAGACTACCAAAAATGTGTTCGTACTGGAGATATTGACGAGGTTGGAGATGCTAGCCATCTCACTTGTTTTGAAATGTTGGGAAACTGGTCTTTGGGAGACTATTTCAAGAAGGAATCCATTGCCTTTAGCTATGAGTTCTTGACTTCCAAGGACTGGCTGGCCCTTGACCCCGAGTTGCTTTCTGTTACCGTTTTTGCTGGAGATGAAAACGCTCCCCGTGACGAAGAATCTGCTTCTTATTGGAAGGAAGTGGGAATGCCAGAGGACAGAATCGCCTTCTTGCCAGCCAGCGACAACTGGTGGGCAGCTGGTCCCACAGGCCCTTGCGGTCCCGATACCGAAATCTTCTATTGGGTAGGAGAGGGCAAGCCTGGGGCAGGTTCCAACAAGGGAACCGATAGTGACAACTGGATGGAAATCTGGAACAACGTGTTCATGGAATATAACCGCATTGACGAGAACACCTTGGTAAAGCTGCCCAAGCAGAACGTAGATACTGGAATGGGACTTGAGCGAACCACCACTGTTTTGGCTGGTAAAACTAGCGTATATCAGACAGAAATCTTCCAGCCCATTATTCAGGGAGTAGAAAAGCTTTCTGGCTATAGCTACGGCACCACTGAGGAGCAGGATCGCAGTGTTCGAGTAATTGCAGACCACCTTCGTGCTTCTGTATTCATTCTCGGCGACCCCAAAGGTGTAGTACCCTCCAATGTGGGTGCTGGCTACGTGCTTCGTCGTCTGATTCGTCGTATGGTTCGCCACGGAAAGAAGCTGGGGATTCAAGAGGCATTTTTGCCAGGACTTGCACAGCTTGTTATCGAAAATTTCAAGGAACCCTATCCTGAGTTGGCAGAGAATGCCGAAAAGATATTGAATGAGTTGCAGGCTGAAGAAAAGAAGTTTGGTGAAACCCTTAGAAAGGGTGAAGCTGAGTTTGAAAAGCTGCTTCCCAACCTGATGAAGAATCCCAAGAAGGAAATTCCTGGCCGTGTAGCCTTCCGTCTCTACGATACCTTTGGCTTCCCCATTGAGTTGACCGAGGAATTGGCTGCAGAAAGTGGCTTTACCGTAGATAAGGCTGGTTTCCATGAGGCAGAAAAAAAGCACCAGGAGCTTTCTCGAAGCCAGAGTGCAGGTGCCTTTAAAGGTGGTTTGGCAGAACAGTCCGAAATCACTACCAAGTACCATACTGCCACCCACTTGTTGCACAAGGCTCTGAAGGTAGTATTGGGTGACCACGTGGCTCAAAAGGGGTCTAATATCACTGCCGACCGCATGCGGTTTGACTTCTCCCATCCTACTCCTATGACAAAGGAAGAGGTACAGCAGGTAGAAGATATGGTAAATCAGCAGATTCAGCGTGACTTGCCTGTTTCCATGGAAATTATGGATTTGGAAGAAGCAAAGAATTCTGGAGCAACTGCTTTGTTCGGAGAAAAATACGAAGATCGAGTAAAGGTCTATACTATCGGTGATTTCTCCAAGGAAGTGTGTGGTGGTCCTCATGTGGAGCATACTGGACTTATTGGCACGTTCAAGATTCAGAAAGAACAGTCATCTTCTGCCGGTGTTCGCCGTATTCGGGCTGTAATTTCCTAAAAAAGTGTCTTTGGGTGATGTAACATTACCCAAAGACTACTGTTTGTACAGTAGATTATTTCACGCTAATTAGAATTTTTAAGATTTCTTAATTTTCTATTAGCCATAGAGGAGTTTTGAATGAAACGAATAGCTCTCTGTAGTGTACTTCTTCTTGTTAGTGGAGTATTGGCCTTTGCCCAGGCTGATTTGCAGCCATTGGCTAACATAAAGTTGAACAAGTCCGAGTCAATTACTCTCAAGCAACTAAAAAGTCGTGTGGAATCATACAAATTGCAGACTGGAATGGCTTCTTTTACTGTGGAGCAAAAAAAGGAAATTCTTGATGCAATGATAGATGAGGCCCTCGTTGTTCAGGCTGCCCAAAAAGCTGGTATCAATGTTACAGATTCAGAAGTAAATGAGTATTTCCTCGATAATATGGCTCAGCAAATTGGTCAAAAACTTACTGAGGCACAGTTAGCTCAAATCATTACCCAGCAAACAGGTATGTCTCTGGATCAGTATATTAAGGCTCAGGTGGGGATGACGCTCAGTGAGTATAAGGCTTATATGAAAAATCAGCTTATAGTAAGTCGTTACATCCTTACCTTGAAGCAAGGTGAATTAGCCACTGTTGTTCCCACCGATAGCGATATTCGTGCTTTTTACGAGATGAACAAGGCCTCCTTTGTTCAAAATGATATTCTCAAGCTCTTTTTGGTGCTTGTTCCAAAGGGAAATGACGAAAAAGCTGCTCAAAAGAAGATTACCACCATTTACGAGGAAATTAAAAGCAAGAAGACTTCTCCAGATAAGTTAAAACTCGCAATGAAGGCTGATGGTTCCTATCAAGCTGGTGATTTGTATGTGAGCAAAAATACTCAGGCAGCTCAGCAATTAGGTATTACCTATCAGGTATTGATGGATCTCTTTACTAAGAATGTGGATCATGTTTCTGAAATTACTTCCACTGCTGATGATTTTCAGTTCTATATTATCCGCAACAAGTACGGTGCCAAGATGTTGGAACTGAGCGATGTGATTCAGCCTGATTCAACTATGACTATTTATGAGTATATTCGCCAGAATTTGACTGCACAGCAGCAGAATCAATTTATGGCCCAAGCTGCCCAGGATCTTACCAAGGAATTGCGAACTGCAAGCAACTTCCAAATGGTAAAGTCTGGTTCCGCTTTGGATAAATTGCTGGAAAATTGGTAGGACAACGTGGCACGAAGAAAGGGTAGGATTTTAGCCTTCCAAGCATTGTTTTCTTGGGATATGGGCAATAAGGATGTAGCCTCCTTGATGGATTTTCCTTGGGAACATGCCTTTAAAGATGATGTTCAGCAAGACGAGGATAAAACAGCGGCGGCTCCTCTTGGGCCAAAGGAAAGTGAAACCTTCGCTCGTTTGTTGGTAGCTGGTACTATAGAACATATAGAAGAAATTGATGCTTTGATTAAAAAGCATCTTGATTCATGGGAATTACACAGAATCAACAAGGTGGATTTGGCGATTCTGAGAATCAGTGTGTATCCATTGTTGTACCAAAAGGACTTGCATCCCTCAATTGTTATTAATGAGGCGGTGGATATTTCCAAGGAATTTGGTTCTGATGATTCTTATAAGTTTGTAAATGCTGTTCTTGATAATATAAAAAAAGAGCTTGGAGGGAAGTAAAAGATGAAGAAGGGAAGTTGTTTTATAGTTTGTTGTATAATTTTCCTTCTTGCTTCCTGTAGCCTCAAAAAAGAGGTTCAGTCTTTTAATACCCTCTTGGAAACAGCTGACCTTCATATCGATGCAGGTGATGGAGGTTCAGCTGTAAAAGTTTTAAAGAATGCACGGGATGCAGCTCAAAGTCCCTTGCAGTTCCTTGGGGTATATAAGAGACAAATTAATATCGGGGAAAAAAAAGAAGCTGAAAAAACATTAAAGGCTGGTATTCGTCAACATTCAGATAATCCTGAATTGCATACCGTGTACAGTTGGTTTTTATACGAAAACGAATCATTGACCCAGGCAAAAAGCCAAGCAAAAAAATTGGAGGGAACAGAGTATGCATCCATTCTTTCTCTCTTTCAACTCGAAAAGGCAGGAGAAAATAAATCTGTAGATTATCTATCTGCAGATTTTGCATCAATTTATGCTTCTGCCTATCTTTCCACCCAAAACGATAAATGGCTTCAGAATGCGGCAGTGGTTTGTGCTGCTACTGGTGATTTTCAAAAAGCATTGGAGTATGGGCAAGCTGCAAATCTTTCAGATCCTGTGTTTTGGGCCTATGCCGCTTATGATGGGAAGAAATATACGGAAGCATTAGATTATTTGGCCTTGTTGGAAAATAATCCTCCGCCAGAGGCTTTGTTGTTGGCTTCTGATATCCATACAATTTTAGGTGATATAGAAAGTGGTCGGAAGGTTCGAGAGGCTTTAATTGATAAAGGTACCGAAACCTTGCCTGCTCAGTTGTACTTAAATGGTGCAAAGGATGCTCGTGAGAACAATGACCTGGCACAGGAAGCTGTGGCATTGTACCGTCTTTTGGAATTATATCCTGATAATGAAGAAGGATTGGGAGCGTTGATGGAAATGGCCTTGCGGGTACAGCTTGTTCCAGAAGAAAATACACTTGCTAAGGCTCTTCGTGAGACAAAGTTTCGTTCTGCAGGCATGATCGCCTATGATATGCTACCGAAAACTACTCCAGAGCAGGTGTTAGCCTTGTTGGATGCATCCCATGAAAGGACAAATTCGGCCTATACTGCCGCCCTTGAGTATATCTATACTATCAGTCCCCAAGTCAATCCTCAAATGACAAAGGAGGAAAAGGAGGCGGCTGCATGGTTGTTGCTGGAGTCCTATAGTGGCGGAACTGCTGAAAATAGCGAAAAACTGGTGGAGGCCCTTGTGCCTGCTCTGATTTCCTTGGGACATCAAGAAGAGGCTCGCCGTGTCTTTGATGCTTCTTTGACGACCCGTTTTGGCAGTGCTGATTATCAGGAACTAAAAGATAGGTTGTCTGTAAAAGAGTGTGAATGTGCCGCATATTTTGCTGTGGTAGGCGCTGGTGGTTATGTGGATGTTGACTTGGCTCAAGAGTTGTTTGAATCCTTGCTGACGGATCAGAGTTTGCGGTATCCAAAGTTGGCTTCTACCAATAGTTATGAGGTAGAAATTCCTGTCTTGATTAATTTGGGGGAAATTTACGCAGGAAACAGGAAGTTTGATGAAGCTTGGGATGTGTATACTCAGGCTACAGGACTTGCTGCTACTGCAAAAGAAAAAGCTAATATTTTGTATCGCTTGGCTTGGCTTCAGCACCAAACGGGATTTTCCGAGGAGTCAAAGCGTTCTTTAGAAAGTTGTCTCAAATATAACCCCTATCATCAGGATGCTAAAATCATGCAGATTCGGGTACCAAAAATCAAGTAAACCTGATGTTGTAAAAAAAGGCCATTGCCTAAAAGGATTTATTGTAATCCTTTGGAGCAATGGCCTTTATGTTTGTAAAAAATCTTACTTAATGATGGCGATAATGTCGTCAGCCTTCAAAATCAAGTGATCTTCACCTTCAATCTTGATGTTTGTACCGGAGTACTTGTCGTACATAATCCGATCTCCATCTTTTACCTTGATTTTTTCTTTGTCGTCACCAACTGCAATTACAACAGCAATCTGAGTTTTTTCTTGTGCTGTATCAGGAATAATGATTCCGCTAGCAGTTTTAGACTCAGTTTTTTCTGTTTTTACCAGAACACGATCCGCTAAAGGGATAACTTTCATATACTGTCCTCCATAGGATTATAACGAGTTTCTAGTATAAAATATACGTACAAATTGTACCTTCGTCAAGAAAATCGAGAAAATATATTTTACATAGAAAGTTGTGTCAAAAATACACGGGACATAAACCTTATTTTATGATTGAGTCAAAATGATACAATGACAGGCGAGAAATGGAGTGATGTATCAAAATGATACAGTTTATTTGCAGAAAAAAGTTGGTGGTAAATTTTTGACTCACTAACTTCCTAAAATATAGTGATTTTTATCCCTTTTCGGCAAGTCTTTTTGATATTTTTTTGAAATAAAAATTTTTGTAAAAAAATATTTCTTTGTATTACAATTAAATATAAATTTTGTATTATTTTTTTATTAAAACTTGGCACGAAATATGCAGTATATTTTATAGAATGATTGAATCGAAGGTTTGATTTCAAAACCTTTTGTAGTGACTTGTTCTTGTTTGGAGGTAATTTTTATGAGAGCAATAAACTTTGTGATGAATTCTGATGACAATATTCTTTCAATGTATTTGAAGGAAATAAATAAAATACCCCTGCTAACTCGGGAAGAAGAAGTTGAGTTGGCAACAAAGGCAGCTAAGGGTGACAAGGCTGCTAAGGATAAGATTGTTCAGGCAAACTTGCGGTTTGTGGTGAATGTGGCAAAGAGGTATCAAAACCACGGCCTTGATTTTGTGGATTTGATTAGTGAGGGCAATATCGGTCTTATGACTGCCATTGACCGCTTTGATGTTTCCAAGGGCTACCACTTCATTTCCTATGCCGTATGGTGGATTCGTCAGGCAATATTGAAGGCTATTTGCGAAAAATCCCGTATGATTCGTTTGCCCTTGAACCGTGCTAATGAGTTGGTACAGATTGAACAGGCTCGTAAATCCATTACAGCTGACAAAAGTGAGGAAGAGGAGATGACCCAAGTGGCTGAGATGCTGGGAATGTCTGGTCAGTTGGTTCGGGATCTTATCAATATTTCTCGTGATATGGTTTCCCTGGATGCACCTATGGGTACTGGAGATGATACTTCTGTTTCACTGGGAGACAATACGGTGGATACCCGCTACCAGTCTCCTGAAGATGAGGCTATGGAAAGTGTTATGCAGGATGAGTTGGAAAATGCTCTGGCAACCTTGTCCATGAAAGAGGCTCAGATTTTGCGGTATCGCTTTGGCTTAAGTGGTAACAAATCCATGTCTTTGAAGGAAGTGGGAGATAAGTTTAATTTAACAAAGGAACGAATTCGTCAGATTGAAAAGAAGGCTATCCGCCGTCTCCAAACTTCAGATTATGTGGAACGATTGGAGGCCTTTGTAGCATAAGGTAATGTAAAGGTTGAATGGCAGGATGGAGCAATCTTTCCTGCCATTTTTATTTTAAACCGATTTCTCCAAGTTGACTAAAGGCATCACGACGAGCTAGTTCCAAAAGTTCCTTGTCTCGAACTGGATCTGCCAAGCCCAAGGTGAGATAGCCTGATTGCTGGATGCCAGTGACTTCACCGGGGCCACGGAGCTTTAAGTCTTCTTCTGCAATCACAAAGCCGTCGGTGGTTTCCCGCAGAACCTTCATTCGCTCCTTTCCTGTTTCTGTAATGTTTTTGCCATAAATCAAAAAGCAATAGGATTGTAGGCTTCCACGGCCCACACGTCCCCGTAGCTGGTGCAAAGCGGCCATACCGAATCGGTCTGCATGTTCAATGACCATACAGGTGGCGTTTGCCACGTCCACACCAACTTCTACTACGCTGGTGGCTACAAGAATCTTGATTTCACCCTTGCGGAATTCGTCAAGAATGTGGTGCTGCTCAGCTTCCTCGGTGCGGGAATGGATAACGGCCATGGGAACTCCAGGATATACCTGGGTGGACAAAAACTGAAACATATCTTGGGCAGACTTTATTCCAGAAAGGCCACCAGAGGGTGCTTCTTGCTCCTGATCATTTTCTGCAGAGACAACTTCTTCTATCAGCGGATACACAAAGTATGCTTGGTGGCCAGCATCCAGCTCCCTCTGCACGTACTGGTACACGTTGGCCTCATTTCCCATGCGGGTAAGATAGGTCTTGATGGGAAGGCGGCCTGCTGGCATGGTCTTGATGATGGAAATGTCTAAGTCTCCAAAGGTGGTGAGGGCCAGTGTTCGGGGAATGGGGGTGGCACTAAGCATAAGGAGGGAGGGCACGGTATACACCTCCTTTTCTGGGATTTTTTGGCGGCCTTTTTCAAGGATAGCATTTCGCTGTAAAACTCCAAAGCGGTGCTGTTCGTCAATTACCACCAGATGAAGGTTTGCGTACTGGATGTTCTTGGAAAAAAGGGCATGGGTACCGATGACAATGTCGATGGAGCCTGCTGCCAGTGCTTGCATCAAAGGACCTCTGTTTGCCACCTTGATGTTACCAGTAAGGTAGGCCAAACGAACAGCTGCTGGTTCCAACATTTTTGCGGCATTTTCGGCGTGTTGCCGTGCCAGCAATTCCGTGGGAGCCATTAAGGCACATTGTCCGCCCCAATCCACGATTCTCAAACAGGCAAAGAAAGCTGCCAGGGTTTTTCCTGAACCTACATCTCCTTGCACCAACCGAGCCATGGTGTAGGGCTGTTGTCCCACCGCCCCAGTGCAACGGCTTTTTTCACACTGGTCTAGGTCTCGGTTTATGTCGGTGATGCAAAGCTTTTGACCCGCTGTCAGCTGGAAGGGAAGGGCCTCCAGAAGTTTTTTTTGCCGTGGAGAAAGGCTTTCTAAAAAGGCTACCTCTTGCTCTGGGCCAAAGGTAGTATCCTGCACTTGAGCTGGCTCTAGGTCTGGCAGGCGTCCCTTGTGAAGTAAGGCTCGTCCACCGATAGCTAGCTGAAAAAAATACAGTTCCTCGTAAATCAAGGTTTTTCGGGCTTCTAGGGCATCGGCTAAGGTTTTGGGCTGGTGCATGTTAGCGATAGCCCGTGCCTTTCCCATAAGAGCTCGTTTTTGCAATATTTCTTGTGGAAGCTCATCTTCAATGCCTCGTCCGTATTCTTGCAATGCTCGTTTTACTGCCTGCCTGATGTGGCCGTTGGAAAGACCTGCAGTCAAGGGGTAAATGGGAATGACTTGGGAGCCGGGAACCGTCTTGTTTTGCCAGTCCTGAAGATTGCCCTTGTCAGCAATTTTTTCTGCCTCAAAGGAAGTTGACTGAAGTTGGTTGTATTTTAAGGAAAATTGACCTGTAACGGCGATGATGGCTCCCACTGGCAAGGATTTTTCCAAAAAGGGACGGTTAAAGGCTACAAGCTCCCCTCGTCCGCTAGCATCAGCAATGGCGATTTTCAGGGTTTTCATCCTGCCGTAGCCAAACCAGCTATGGCCAATAACCTGTGCTATGGTGTGAACCTTCTTTTCCCTAAATTGAGCCAGCGGTACTAGTTGGGTTCTGTCTTCCCAATCTTTGGGATAATAGCTGAGAAGATCTGCAATGGTGTAAATGCCAATGTTGGCAAAGAGGCGAGCTTTTGCTGGCCCAATACCAGAGAGAGTGGAGATAGGAGTTTCTATTTCCTTAAGCTTCATTAAACTGCTCTTTCCTTAAAAGGGGAGCCCTGTAAAAAGTCTCACGATGATGGAAAAAAGAATGCTGCCAAGAAACCGCACTACAAAAAGGGCCACAATGGTAATGATGTAGGCTGTCTTCTGTGTCATGAAGGTATTTCGTCCACGGAAAATGCCTGCAATCTTGTATACAACGGGATTCAAGGTACTGTCCAGGCTGTACCAAAAGGAACCACCTCCCTTACCAAGAAAGAGGGCCACAAGACGAATAATCAGCAAAATCAGGAGGAAGCCTATGAGGGATGCCACAATGGACCAAGCCATAGAAACTATTGATGCCAAGATATATCCCACTCCCAAGCGACCAGTGCTGGCAATGTTGGAAAAGATGTTGGAAACTGCCACTAAAAGTCCTAAAGACAGGATGGGGCTAAAATCAATATTTCCGAACCGAAGAAATCTGAATCTCCGGAAATAATTCATGTAGGGGTCACAGAGTGTTGCCATAAAATGACCAAACTTTGAGTAGTTGAGACTGGGAATCCAAGTGAGGATGATTCTCACAAAGCACAACATGGTATAGAGACTGATGGCGGCTGCCAATAAACTAAAAATTTTCATGGTACACTCCTGTTTTTTCCTGATGTAGGAAGCTTATTCTTTCCACACTTGGCTCACCATAGGTTGCATTTCCAGTTCATGTATAAAATAATCTGAACAAGAAACCTTCATCATAGGATTTGCCTTGATTATTTGATGGCCAGTCGGTGTGTCTATATGAAAATATACACAAGAATTACCACTAGAACCAAATAGATAATCACGCAATCCATAAATTTGTTGCTCATCTTTCAGTGTAGAATCGATTTTAATGTGAAGATCCCAGTTGGTTTTCAACTTAAGGTTATTCATGTCTAAAACCTCATCAACTAAAAAGGAGGGGGTATCTCCACGTCCCTTATCTACCTTTCCAGAAAGTGCCACTACCATGTCATCTGCCAAATTACTTCGCTGGAGCTCCCAGATTTTTGGAAAGAAGGTGATTTCGATTTCGCCTTCCATATCCTCCAGCTTACCAAAAGCCATGGCAGCTCCCTTTTTGGTGACAATGGGACGTAAGTCCTTTAATTGTCCGATGATGGTATATTGTTTATCACCCTGGGAGCGTTCTATGGTGGTGGCAGTTAAGGTACAGGCATTTTTAATCAATTCCTTGTAATCATCCAAGGGGTGGCCAGACACATAGCATCCAATACATTCTTTTTCCAGTGTCAGCAACTCTTGGTGTGGCATTTCATCCATGACATGGAACTCAAAGTCCACAAACTCCTTTTCACCAGAATCTTCAAAGAGACTGATTTGACCAAACTTGCTGTTGGCCTGCTTTGCTTCGTTGTAGGCCAACGCTTCTTCCATATTTGCCAGTAAGGTGGCTCGGTTGATACCCAGCTTGTCAAAGGCTCCAGTCTTGATAAGGACTTCCAGTACCTTCTTGTTGATGTCGGAACTGGGAACACGGTCTAGCATGTCCATAAAATCCTTGTAAGGGCCGTTCTTTTCTCGCTCACGGATAATGGCTTCTGCTGCTGCCTCACCCATGCCCTTGATTCCCATAAGGCCAAACACAATTTCCCCGTCCACCACGTCAAAGTAGCAGCTGGAACGATTGATGTCGGGAGGCAATATGGTCAAGCCCATGGAACGGCCTTCCTGCATGTAGGCGGGAAGCTTGTCCGCACTGGTGATTTCGTTGGTTAAGTTGGCGGCAATAAATTCTGCAGGGAAATTTGCCTTGAGATAGGCGGTACGGTAGGCAACGATGGAGTAGGCTGCAGCGTGACTCTTGTTGAATCCGTAGCCTGCAAAGGGAACCATGATTTCAAAAATGTCGTCGGCGTGCTGTGCCTCAAAGCCATTTTTAACAGCTCCTTCTATAAACTTACTCTTTTCTGCCGCCATTACCTCGGCCTTCTTTTTTCCCATGGCACGACGAAGCATATCTGCCCCACCAAGGCTATAGCCTGCAATTCGCTGGGCTACCTGCATAACCTGCTCTTGGTACACCATAACGCCGTAGGTTTCTTCCAGAATCTCCTTTAGGCAGGGATCAGGATATTTGATTTTACTAGGATCGAATTTTCCTTCGATGTAGTTGGGGATATAGTCCATGGGGCCTGGTCGGTACAGGGCGTTCAAGGCTACTAGGTCTTCCAGACGGCTGGGCTGGGCTTGCCGAAGAATTTTTTGCATTCCAGGACTTTCAAACTGGAATACTGCCGCCGTCTGGCCTGCACAGAAAAGCTCAAAGGTTTTTTTATCATCTTCTGGTGCTTGGTCTGCACGGAAATTTTCGTAGCCAGGTCGCTTTCGGATAATGTGTTCCGCATGCTTGATGAGGGTAAGGGTTTTCAGTCCCAAGTAATCCATCTTTACCAAGCCACAGGGCTCGATAATGTCCATGGTAAACTGTACCGCCGTCTTTCCTGTGCGGCTATCCTTGTACACAGGGGCCCAATCTGGAATAGCAGTCTTTCCGATTACAATACCAGAGGCGTGGAGTCCCGTGTTGCGGTTCAAGTCCTCCATCTTTAGACATAGGTCGAACATTTCCTTGTACCGAGGGTCGTTTCGGTAGGGAGCCAGCTGACCTGAATCTTTCATCTTTTCGTTTACCTCAAAGGCATCCTTCAAGTGGGCCTTGGGATTGTCTGGTACCAGCTTTGTCAGCATGTTCACTTCATTCAGAGGAATGTCCAGAACTCGTCCCACGTCCTTCATTACAGCCTTGGCCTTGAGGGTGTTGAAGGTAACGATGT
>JAZQSR010000232.1:0-2318 GCA_045630225.1 Treponema sp.
TTTTGCCCCGCAAAAGTGCGGAAACCCACCGCTTCTGAGTAGAGGGGGTGTCCCCTCCTAACTAAACAGGAGGAGCGAAACATGTACCTTACCTACACCTCCCGTATGATGGAATGTCGTCGTGATGGTTATGAAGAGGGATTACACACTGGATTGACCACTGGCCGGGAAGAGGGCATCTCCATCGGGTTGGAGCAGGGGCTGGAACGTGGAGCTTACGAAAATAAGCTGAAGACGGCAAAAAAGTTACTTTCTATGGGATTATCCCCAGAACAAGTTGCCCAAGGAACTGGGCTTCCGCTGGAAACGGTGCTGAAATTGGTGCAAACTGAGTAAAAGCTACACAGACAGGCTTTAGACAAAGATAAAACCCACTATTAAAGCATGAGACAGTGGGAGATGGGATTGAGATAGAGGTTATTCTGTTTGGAAGACTACACCTTGGGTTTTGTTGACGAATTCGTAGTGGACTGGTTACACATTCAATTGGATCTCAGCATGATCCTTTAATCGATACATTTTTATCTCTGACAAGGGAATCTCTATGGTATTGTTCACATCAGAATCAAGCTGAATTGCCTTGATCATCCTCACTCCCGACTCCTCAAATTCCACCAATGCCTCAAAAAGGTGGCCAGCTTTCATAAAAACATGACCATGAACAGATGTAATTCTCATAAAATTCTCCTTGAACAAATTTGTTCGTGTCTCAGAAAGATATAACCGACGGTTTACAGTTCCAGGCACCAAACGAGAAGCCAATCTAAGGAATAAATAGATAAAATGCCTATTGAATCCATGGGCTTGAAACAATGAACCAGAATATATATGAAATTCGTTCAAGGCCTTTTCCACAGAACGCCTCCGAAAAGTTCCGTCGGTGATGCGGAAACGAAGCAGGGGCAATTGAAGGCTTTTTATCTCATAGCCAGCCTGCAACAGACGAAACCACAACTCAATATCCTCATTACAACGGGTGGACTCACTGTAACCAAATTGCTTCAATATTGCGGTGCGAACCATCACAGTAGGATGGGCAACTGGAGTTCCTCTGTACAAGCGATAGGATGCTATTGTAGTTCGCTTAGGATACAATCGGACCTTGCAGTATTCCAAATCATCCTTGCTGTCATGATAGAATTCCTCGATTCCAGTACCCAAAATCACAAGTTTTTCATCCATCTTAAAATGAAGGATTTGCTTTTCGAACCTATCAGGATAACAAAGGTCATCACTGTCCATACGAGCCACCAATTCCGTATCCACAAACTGTAGACCGTAATTCAAGGCATGGGCAAGTCCCATATTTTGTTCATACCCCACCACATGGAGAGGAAGGAGATCCTGCCAACTTGAAATAACTTGCTCCAGTTCAGAGGGTAAGGAACCATCTTTAACAAGAATAATTTTTACCGGTTGCACCGTGGAATCCTTGATGGACTGAAGGCATTCCTGAAGGAATTGCGGCTTATCATTTTTATAAACTGATTGGAGTATGGTGAATGTCATGATTTTCCTTTGTTTTGCAATATTCTTTTTATGAAAATTTTTGTATTTGTAGGCATCAAACTTATTAGGAATCTTTTGACTCTAACAGGATACGGGGCATAAAGTTTAGCAATAAATGTATTCAAAGGCAGTGTATCAATTCCTTCATAAATTGAAGTTCTTTTTTTTGGTTTGTGAGTCGGATACTTTAATTGCTCATTATATATACAAATAGAATCTTCACTTACTTCAATGTATTCAAATTTATCTTTAACTGAATCGAATATTTTCTGGCCTTTTGCTGTATTGACAATACAACAAGAAACTCCATCCTTCCTGTTGAACTGAGGATACAAAAACTCAACTCCCCAAAAATCTCCCATGGTAATATCCGCTGGACGGTTCTTTACCGATGTATATGGACAGCTATAGCATGAATGTCTATATGTTTCTCCCCCCATGAAAGAAGAATAATAGGGATCGATAGCACCATTTACTATTTTTGTTTTTGTTTTTGTTTTTGTTTTTTTACTTGATTTTTCTTGATTTTGTTTTGGAATAGCAGGCTGTGAAATGCACTGCCAGCATTGCAAAACGGCTAAGTTTTGTTTATGTTTTCAACTCCTTTTCTCTTGAATTATGTGGTACAGGGGGAACTATTTAAATTAAGACACGCATGCATGAGCAATAAAAATCCCCCGAGTGTTAGCTCGGGGGATGGTATTAAGCCGGATATTCGGGAATCTCTATGCCGATTTTCTTGAACCAGCGGGCAACTAACCTGCGATGACAGAAGTCACCAAGTCGGAGGCCAAGCGGTCTTAGGAAGA
>JAZQSR010000233.1:0-18022 GCA_045630225.1 Treponema sp.
ATTTGGAAAGGTGAGGTCTTCTGTGTCATCCTTCACTTGATTTTTGACCAGTTGCATTATATGATATTTAAGATGACTCCAATTATTGAAAACTTGTTAATGGATTTTGTTCGCATTCAGACTGAAGAATTCTCTGCAAAAGAGCTTCAAGAAGGATTTGCCCCCCTCAATATACATTTGTCAATCAACGAAATTGAGGCATATCTTGAGGCAAACCCCTTTGTTTTTGCATTGGAAGATGGAAAGTTCTTAACTCGTGCGGGAGCTTTTATGGGGGCAACCTTTATTATAAAGCCAACGAGAAAAGAAATTGAAGGTGGATATTTATTGGTGGGCCATCGTTGTGTTCCATTTGTGAATTCTGAGCTTGCTTCTGGAACATTACAATTTTCCTTTGACAATGAGATTCTTCCTCGGAACGTAATGGAATTTCCACTGCGAGAAGTGTTGCCATTTTTTTCTTTATTTGGAGAGGAATACGCCATTCAATTTATTCTCTCTGACCCAGCGGCGCGAGATAGCCTCCTGCGTTCCTTTGATGAAGAATTACCTCAAACTGTTAGTTTGATGGTGCTTGATTGTTCCCAGCTTTTTAAAGATTGGAATTTTAAACGAGGGGACTTCTTATTGGCAGAGGTTGTGGATTGGCGACGGGGCATTATCAAAATTCATCCCTTGTGCAGTCACAAGGAAAATCCCTTTCAGCAAGAACCTGTGGATCAGCAACGAAGAGAATGGTACAAGATTTTTGAAAAAAGAATGTTGGAAAGTTTTGACTCCTTTGGACCCTGTGGAACCATAGAAGAACAATTAGCTCGTGTTTTCTTTATGCATCGGCAGGAATTGTGTAAGGATAGTGCTGGTACCATTGAAGAAGCTATTAAACACTCAAAACTCATTGGAATGGAGCCTTACGGTGTGGAAAGTCGTTTGTGGTTTAAGGGGCAGGAGGTTCCTGCGGTGGGGCCTTGGATGCAGTCAACTGATGGCCTAGAAGAAAGTGAGTCTGCTGCATGGAGCAGTGAACAGATAAATGCCGAAATGATGTTGTGGCCTCGGGTCATCTTTGATTCATGGATTGTTGATGGACTTTACAATAAAAAAAATAACGAAGAAGTGCTCATTAATTTAATGTTAGGTGAGTCCACCTCTGCTTTGGATCTGCTGAAACGGAAGCGACTTCAGGGAACAATCCGCTCACGAAGAAATAAGTTGGAAGAAAGTTATAATTGGTTTGCTGATTTTGAACGGGGGCCAATTCGCCATCGATTGTTGGAGCTTCATACAAAGGTCTTTGATCTGGTGTTGGAACTGGATGATGTAGATGATCAGCTGGAAGGTTTTCCCCAGCAGCCACTAGTAATTCTGACTCAACTTTCTACCCATATTCAATACATGCTAGAAAGCTTGTTGCATGATGCTCACCTAAAGGATGAGGATGTTCGAGCTATGGCAGCTTCTTTGGAGGGAATGGAGTATAACTTTGAAGAAGTTGCTTCAGAATTGAAATTGGCCTTGAAAGAAAACTATAAACATCGGTTTACTGTAATCAAAGCTAAGAACAAAGAATAGTCTTTTCAGTTTTACTGTCCTAATTTTAGTGTAAATTGTTTTCTCCGTTTATCGATTGATAATAATACTGGCTCTTGGTATAATTAAAAGATATCTGTTGCGAAAACCAATATATTCAATTGATTTTAAATTGGTTTTCGGAGCTGAATTGAGGAGTATTATATGAATATGAAGGGATTGGAGGCAACTGCACTCTCTGTCCGCAGTTTATCTATGGACGCAATTCAAAAGGCAAAATCTGGTCACCCTGGTTTGCCCTTGGGATGTGCCGAATTGGCCGCTGTATTGTATGGCGAAGTGATGAAACATAATCCAGCCGATTCAAGCTGGGTAGATCGGGATCGTTTCTTGCTTTCTGCCGGACATGGTTCCATGCTTTTGTATTCTATTCTCCATATTAGTGGTTACAAGGTAACTATGGATGATGTGAAATCTTTCCGTCAGGTTGGTTCCCATTGTCCTGGTCACCCTGAGTTTGGGGACACAGATGGTGTTGAATGCACCAGTGGTCCTCTGGGACAGGGAATTGCAGTGGCTGTTGGTGAGGCGATGGCAGAAACAATGCTGGCTGCTCGTTTTAACACTGCTGACCACAAGGTTGTTGACCACTACACCTATGCCTTGGTGGGTGAAGGCTGCTTGATGGAAGGTGTTTCTGCAGAAGCCTCTAGCTTGGCTGGTCACTTAAAGCTGGGAAAATTGATTGTATTCTACGATGAGAACAAAATCAGTATTGATGGTTCCACCGACATTACCTTTACAGAAGATATTGCAGGCCGCTACAAGGCTTATGGTTGGCAGGTTTTAGCTGGTGATATGTACGATATGGCTGGAATTGCCAAGTTAGTAGAAGAAGCCAAGGCTGAAACAGATAAGCCCACCTTGATTATGCTGAAGTCCGTTATTGGAAAGGGATCTCCTGTAGCTGGCACTGCTACTGCCCACGGTGCTCCGCTTGGTGATGAGAATATTGTAAAGGCAAAGACCGAATTGGGCTTGGATCCAGAAAAGACATTCTATGTAGTGCCAGCAGCCTATGACTATTTCAAGGCTCGTGGTGCTGAATTTGCTCAAGCTCAATCTGACTGGAACAAGACCTTTGAAGCTTGGTCTGTTGCAAATCCAGACTTGCGAAAGCTGTGGGATGATATGCATTTGGGAAACGTTGCTGATGTGGAACTCCCTAGCTATAAGGTGGGAGATTCCTTGGCAACACGTGCAGCTTCTGGAAAGGCTCTGCCTGTTATGGCAAAGGCTTGTCCTGCTTTGGTTGGTGGTTCTGCTGACCTGGAAGGCCCCAACTCCACAGCATTGAAGGATTACGGTGTATACACTGCTGATAATCGTGAGGGACGAACCATCCGTTTTGGTATCCGTGAGTTTGCCATGGCCGCTATTAGCTCTGGTATTACCCTCCACGGCGGATTGCGTGGATTCTGTGCTACCTTTGCCGTTTTTGCTGACTACGAGCGACCAGCCCTCCGTGTAGCTTCTTTGATGAAGTTGCCCGTTATCTATATTTTGACCCACGACTCCATCTTTGTTGGTGAAGATGGCCCCACCCACCAGCCCATTGAAACACTTTCTTCTTTGCGGGGAATTCCTGGTGTACAGGTTTTGCGTCCTGCTGATGCAGAGGAAACAAATGAGGCATGGAAGATGGCTATGGAAGCAAAAGACCATCCTGTATGCTTGTTGTTGAGTCGCCAGAATCTGACTGTATTTGAAAAAGAAGATGCAGACTGGAAGAACACCATTAAGTGCGGTGGATATGTTGCACGAAAGGGTGCTGACACACCAGATATCACCATCGTGGCCACTGGTTCCGAGGTGGAAATGGCCTTGAAGGCAGCGGACATGGTGGAAGGAAAGCGAATCCGTGTTGTTTCAATCATGGATAGGGAGCTGTTCTTGAGTCAGCCAAAGACTATTCGTGACACCATCCTTGGTAATGCTCCTCGTGTGGTTGTGGCGGAGGCTGGAATCAAGATGGGCTGGGAAGCTGTGGCTACCAGTCAGGAGGACTTGTTCTGCTTGACTGGCTTTGGTGCTTCTGGCCCTGCTGCAAAGGTAGCCGAGCATTTTGGCTTTACTGCAGAAAAGCTTGCTGAAGTTTTGAAGAAATAAACTGGAATACGGCTCTGGGAACTGGTTTTTATGAGCCAGATCTCAGAAATTAATTCCGAGATTAAAGCTAAAAAAACACCTGTTAAACTACATGTGAGTTTAGCAGGTGTTTTTTTTGAATCCAAGAAGCTGGGCAATGATTTATGCTTGGGAGGTTTTTGTTAAGCTATAGCTCAGGCATAAAGCTTGGCATAAGCTGGAGCTTGAATTGGTTGATTTTATGCAGATGGTCAATGCGGGCTTTGGTTTCTTGATTTTCGATGATGCCAGTGCGGATGTATTTATCTAGCTCTGCGTAGGTGAAGCCTAAGTTGTCCTCGTCGGTTTTACCACACAGCCCGTCGATGGGTACCTTTTCTACTAAGTCTTGGGGTAAGCCTACTGCTTTACCAACAGCCTTTACTTCTTGTACTGTAAGGTTACACAAGGGGCTAAAATCACCAGCTGCATCGCCGTAGCGGGTAGAATATCCTACCCAGTCTTCCGAAAGATTACAGGTATTGGCCACCCGTCCGTTAAAACTTTGGGAAACAGCATAGAGAGTTGTCATACGAAGGCGAGGAAAGAGGTTTATGGTGCTTTGCTGGGAAAGTTCAAAAGGAATCTGTTTTTTAAGTCCTTCTGCTGCATCTTGAATATTTACTTCAAAGTGGCGGATTCCCAGATGATGTACCAGCTTGTAGGCCATGTCAATGTCATGCTGCTGGCCACAGGGCATGAGTACTCCAATAACCCGCTCCTTTCCAAGGGCTTCTACACAGAGGGCTGCAACTACGGAGCTATCCTTTCCTCCAGAAATGCCAACGACGGCATTGCAATCTTTGCCGTTTTCTTCAAAAAACTTACGAATCCATGCAACGCAATCGTCTTTTACTTTTTGTGGGTCAAACATCTGCATTCCTTCCTTTTTTGCTACGAATCCATGAGAATAGCATCAACAAGAGTCCACCAGCAATCATCAGCAAACAAAGAATTTGTCCTGTGGAAATGTTGAACCAAGAGGTATTCATGTAAGTGGGGGTTCCCGTTACAGCCTCGATTCTGTAGCCTAAGTCTGCATCTGGTTCCCGGAAATATTCGATTACAAAGCGGAAGAAACCATATCCAATGGTGTAGAGAGCCGAGGTAAAGCCGATAAAGGGCTTGTGTTTTCTGAGACTCCACAAGATTACACCAAGGATAACTCCTTCAAACAAGGCTTCGTAAAGCTGACTAGGGTGACGAGGCAGGTTCACTAGGCGTTGACCTTCTGCAATCACCATTCCTGCTTCTTCTGCAAACTCCTGCACCCAAGGAATTGAGGTGGAAAACTGCTGGGCATAGGGAAAAACCATTCCCCAGGGCATGGTAGTAATGCGGCCAAAAAGCTCTCCGTTTAAAAAATTTCCGAGACGACCAAAGGTGTAGCCAAAGGCAATGGCAATGACCATGGCATCTATCCACTGGAGGATGGGGCGCATTTTTTTCAGGCACCAGACAATCATGCCTATAAGGCCGCCAATAAAGCCTCCGTGGTAGGACATTCCTGCAAGACCAGTAAATTGGCCTGCTTCGTTAAAGGGCCAGAAGATAAGCCATGGTTTTCTCCAATATAGACCAGAAGTGTCGTACACAAGGGCGGAAAAAACTCTAGCTCCAATCAGCAAAAAGACAATGCCAGTGGCAATAAAGCTGAACAAGTCATCTTCGTTGGCTGTGTAATCAGCAGTATTCAGCGCACCTTCTTTCATCAGTCTCTTTAATACAAAAAATGCTGTACCGAAGGCAAAGATGTACATCAAACCATACCAACGAAGGAGACCAAGGACAGGCACTCCAGGAAAAATTTCTGGGTGAATCCAAGAAGGATAATTCAAGTAAAGTGGCATGTACAAATCCTTTAGATTTTAAAGCCTTGGGAAACAGCTTTGAGCAATTTTGATTTTAACAACTGGTTTTCTTTCCGAATCTGTGTCAACTCATATTGCTGTGATTTGATGATTTCTGTTAAGTCTCCTGTGGTAAGGGCTCCACTTCCCAGTAAGTCTTCCACATAAGACATCTTTGTTTCCAAATCTTCAGCAGCTTCGGCCTCTGCCTGTTCAAAACTGTCTGCAGCACCTTCAAAGGTTAGGGTTTGGGAAGAGGTAATCTTATCTGCAATCCGATAAATTGACTGGGCCAACATGGATTGAGGCTTGTAAATAATGATGGGTAAGCGAGATTCCAAAGCCTTGTCTTGCAAGCTATCACGATAAATAATGCCAAGATGTTCCATCTCCAAGCCCAAGTATTCGCTGCAAGAACGACGGATTTTTAGAGATTTCTCTGCATCTCGTGGTTCATCAATCATGTTCAAGATAAGGCGAGGTCTAAACTGACTCATGCGGTGCTTGAACAGGGCTGCACTTTGAGGGTCAATGGTAGCAATGTTTTCCACCAACTTGGGAATGTAGAGCCGCTGTAATGATGTTGCATCTGATTTCAAGTGCTCCAAGTAGTTGTATGCCTTGGAATTTTTCTTGAAGGTGTTATACATCATGCGGAAAACTGCATTTTTCAAGAAGAGGTAACCGTTCAAAGTAGCGGTAACAGTTGGTGCTGTAACTACAATACCTTGGGGTGAAAGGAGGAATAAATCCAAGATAGTGAGATGGGTTCCTGCTCCCAAGTCAATAATCAAGTAGTCGGCATCAAGCTTTTGAAGCTTTTTTACCAAGTCGTTCTTCTGGGCAATTTTCAAGGCTGTTAATCCTGGAATTTCAGAGTCACCAGGAATAAATCGCACGTTTTTGTATTCAGAGTCAAGAATAACATCTTCGAATTTTGCTTGTCCAGATAGATAGGTTCCTATGCCTTGTTTTGGAGCCTGATGGCCAATAACAAGATGCAAGTTTGAGGCACCTAAATCCAAGTCTGCCAGAATAACCTTTTTGTCGGCCTGGCCTAGGGCAATGGCCAAGTTTGCTGAAATAAGGCTTTTGCCTACACCACCTTTACCACTGGCTACTGGAATTATCTGCATGAATTTCATCTCCCTCGTCTTGCTGTGTTTCATCTTCCTTATCTTTATCTAAAAGAAAGATTAATCCTAGTATAACATCTATCACTAAAAATATCAGTAAAATTCCCATGCGTTTTAAAGAATAATAACCGGTAAGTTTTGCATGTTCAAAGGCGGGAATCAAGGCGGCCTTCATGAAAGGGAAAAAACCTGCAATGGAAAGAAATTTGCTGTAGGCATAAATTCTGCCGTAAACTTTTTTTTCTTCTTCCAATTTTGCTTGGTAGATAAAAAAAACTAATACCAAGGGCAGAATCAACAGGGGGGCAGCCATGTACCAGGAAGCTGGCAACATATCAATGTCGAATTCCGGGCGAAAGGTGAAGATAAAAAAGAGCCTCAAGATTTCATAGCAAAAAAATAGAAATCGTTTTGTGGGAGTAGATTCTTTCATATATAAAAAGTGTACGGAAAGCAGGTATAATAGTCAAGGTAGACTAATTGATGGTGATAATGCTCTTGGGAGGCACAGATTCTGTAACCCAAGTATTACCACCAATGATGCTACCTTCTCCAATCACAGTGTCGCCCCCAAGGATGGTTGCTCCAGAGTAAATGGTAACATTATCCTCGATGGTGGGATGCCGCTTGCAACAGCGCTGTTCCTTGTGGACGCTTAATGCACCCAGAGTTACTCCTTGGTAGAGCTTTACGTTGTTGCCAATGATGGTGGTTTCACCAATAACAACGCCAGTTCCGTGGTCAATGAAGAAGGCTTCTCCGATGGTGGCTCCAGGATGAATATCGATGCCAGTTTTACCGTGGATATATTCACTCATGATACGGGGAATGATGGGAACGCCGTTTTGATGCAGCTCGTGGGCAATGCGGTGTACGGCAATGGCTTCGATTCCAGGATAGGAAAGAATAATTTCCTCTGTGGAACCAGCTGCGGGATCCCCTCGTAGTGCAGAGTCTATGTCCAAGATGATTTTTTTGCGGATTTCTGGAATCTGTTCAATCAAAGAAATGGCTGTTTTTTCTGCCAACTTTGTACAAGCCGATTGCTCCAGTCCTCGCTGTCGGCACAGGTATAAAGTTGCCTTTTTGATTTCACCTGTGAGTCCTGCAATAATTTTGTTGACCCGAGTTCCAGTAACGTATCGAAGGTTGTCTGTATCCAATTGTTCCACGGTTCTAAAACCGGGAAAAAGCAAGGTGAGGATTTCCAGCAACATATCGATTACATTCTGCCGATTTGGAAAACTTTGAGCATTGCTGAGATTTATACAGCCATAGTCATTATATGAAGTTAATATATTGGAAATAAGAGTGTCAGTTGTCATGATCTTTTACAAATATACTTTATTTTTATAAAATCGACAATGAACTAGTTTGTGGGGCTCTGTTATTTTTCCCAAGGGGCAAAATCAGCAATGGCTTGAACCTTTTCGCAAGCATCGTTATAACCAGCTTCGTAGAGTCGTTGCAGGGCTTGCTGATTTTTTGACAGACGACCAATCACTACCTCTGGTGCGGGGCGGAATACAAAGGCTTTTCCTTCCTGCTCCAGTTGCTGGATGTAGTCCAAGGTTTCGTTGTATTTTTGCCATCGCTGCAGGTTTGTTTCGATGAGGGCTGGATATTTCTTGTACATGAACCGCAGTGCTTTTTCCGTGGAACTTGAAACAGGCTTTTTTCGGTAGCCTGCTGGCTGGGTCAAGATGATAATGTGTTTTGTGTGGCCATCCTTTTCTGCCTGGCGAACAGGAATTGAATCTGAAATGCCACCGTCGAACCAGTCAACGCCGTGGATGGTAACAGGTTTGCCGATGATGGGCAGGGAAGATGAGGCTTCTAGCCACAGAAGGGCTGCTTCTGGGGAATCGGGGCAGATATAGTGGGCTTCTCCTGTGGTGGCCTTGGTGGATACCACGTAGAATTTGCGATTTTCGTTCTGATTCTGGAAAAAGGTATACCAATCCACACAATCGTTGGTGGGAATGGTGCGGAAGATGTAATCAAAGCCAAAGTAGGTACCATGACGAAGGAGACACAGAGGGCCTGAATAGCGAGCTTTTTCTACGTGGTTTACATTTACCCGTCGGGCTCTGTCAAACTGGCGAGAAATATAGGATAAGGCATGGCAAGAGCCAGCACTGACGCCGTAAGTGTTGTTCCAGTACATGTTCCGCTGGATAAAGCAATCGAGGATTCCTGCGGCATACATACCACGCATTCCGCCACCCTCTACAATCACCGAGATTTTTTCCATGGGAGTATTGTATCACAGGACGGGAAGGAAGTCACCCTCCCACTGGCAAGCCCCCCGGGGGCTCCCGCACTTTTACAGGGGTAAAAGTGAGACTCTCTAAAATTGCTCAATATATCGCGATTTTCCGGCTTGTAGCCGTCGCTCCACAGGCGGTTTCGCAGGGGCTCAACCGAGACTCGCTAAAGTTGCTCAATATATCGCAACTTTCCGGCTTTACAGCCGTCGCTCCCTATCTACCCAGAGTATAGCCCACTGAACGAAAGAGTGGGGGGAGGATGCCAGCGGGCGCCTACCGATGCCGAACTCTGAACGCCAGTGAAGCGTAAGGCAGCGGTGGGCTGCTGGCATCCTCCACCGCTTTTAATTTCATTGAACCTATGCTATACTCCATCCCGTGGCAGAAAAATGTCTTCGTTGTTTTAGACCCCTTTCCACCTGTTATTGCCCTCATATCACGGCTATAGATACTGGTATCAAGTTTGTTTTTCTCATGCATCCTAAGGAAGCCTATCATCAGCACACAGGTACGGGGCGGTTGGCAAGCTTGTCCTTGGTGGATTCAGAAATCATTGTGGGAATCGATTTTACTCAAAACAAGCGACTGAACCAGCTGTTGTCTGATTCAGCTTATTTTCCTGTGGTATTGTATCCTGACGATGATGCCTTTACCGCCCAGTCGCCTCAGTTAAAGGAAGCTTTGGAGCCTGTATCTGGGGGAGAAAAGCGGAAATTGCTGGTAATTGTGGTGGATGCCACCTGGTTCTTTGCCAAGAAAATGCTTCGGCTTTCTCCCAATGTGCGGAATTTGCCCAAACTTTCCTTTCAGCAGCTGTATACCTCGGAGTTTACCTTCAAAAGGCAGCCAGCAGAAGGCTGTGTTTCCACCATTGAGTCCTGCTATCATTTAATTCGTGAAATGCAAGCAGCCACCCTTGTGTCAGCTCAGATAGATGCAACACCTCTCATGTCCGTGTTTCGTCGAATGGTTGATTTTCAGCTAGAGGCGGAGCAAAATCGTATTGCCTTGGGAATCCCTGGCCGTCATTCTTATGATGCGGAACGAGATGCAAATAGGAAAAAACGGAAACAGCGACAACGGGTAGAAAGCCTAAAATCTTAACTCGTTCTTAAAAAAAGCCGATAATCTTGTATAGTTAGGAGAAATAAATTCGATGAAAAAATCCGAAAAGATAAGCGTTATCTCTGGAATTAGTTTGCTGGTACTTGCAGCTTTATTTCTTGTTGCACTTTTTTTACAGGTAATTCCCCTTGGAAACAGGGGCGCTGCTCCCGTACTTAACAGTTTAGGTGGACTTTTGTATGGAGCTTACGGTTTTTCTAGCCTTTTGATTCCTATTTTTTTCTTTGCAGCTGGCTTAGGCTGTTTTCTTTTTCCTTGGAGCGAAAGGATTGGCGTTTTCTATGCCGCATCTTGTGTTCCTTTTTTTACTATATATATTTGTGAAAATTTTTGCAGAGAAGCACTTGCATCAGGTAATGGGATGCTGGTAGGCATTCAGGTAGCTATTGCTATCCTAGTTTGTATCTTGGTTCTCGGAATTGAATATTTTTTAATTTCTTTAATTGGTGGAATTGTTCAGAATAAATTACGTGAACAAGCTCCTGTTGTTCACAATCAAGAGAAATATGACCCCATTTTCCCCGAAGGAATTATTCGGGATGACATTGAGGATTTAGTTTGGCCAGAAGAAAATCTTGATGAAGATGAGGAAGTTGTTGAAATAGAAATTGACCTCCCAGAAGAAGAAATCCTTCCAGAAGAAGAGTCATCTGATGAAAATGAAAGTCCACAAAAAGAAGTGCCGTTGAATGAAGAGGTGGCTTTAAAAGATGAGGCTGTTTCAGGAAAAAACATGGTTAGTGAATCTGGGGAAGCTCAACCTAAAGATGTCGTGGCCTTTGCTTCTACTGAACCCCTGCCACAAGAGATTGAGCCAGAACAAGGTGAAGACTCTGCTCCTGCGGTGGTGGAAGATGTGTTTGGAGAGGATTTTTTTGCCACAGCTCCCGTTCCTGCAGATGATGTGTTTTCCAAGGAATACCTAGATGGATTCCAACCACAGAAAAAAGAAGAACAAGAGGATATTCCCCTTCAAGAGAAAGCTGATTCTGAAAATCCAAGTGAATCTTCTGAATCAGTATCTTTACCTCAACAAGAAATTTTGTCTGTGGAAAAGCCTGTTGTGCCTGAACCTGTTTCTGTTCCTGTGCATTTTCAGCCCATTCCCCATTACTCCTTGAATCCTACTCCCGATACTTCCACCAGCATTCTGGATTGTGAGTCTACAGACTTGGAAGATCCTGGCGAAGCTGCATTTTTTCAGGATCCCTTTGGGGAAAATTCTCACGCTATGGATAATTCCATCATTACCCAGGCTGAACATTTAGACAAAGAAACCAAGGTTTTGGCAAAACCTGCCCAAGAAGAGATTTTTGTTGTTAGTGAAGATCATCATTCCTTGGATGAGGCCATTGTTCGCCAGTCTCTTGGTGATAAAAACCTTGAAGATGAGTATTCTGACGAGGACCTTGATGAAGATGAAACTGAGCCTACAGATTTCCAAATTGAAATGCAGGATAATCTGGAGATCGAAATTCAAGATGACGAGGAATTCTCAAATCTAATTGAAACTGTGGTAGATGTCCAAGATGAGTTGGACATTGAGATTCAAGAAGATGAAGCTATAGATGATGAAGAAGATTTCTCAGAAGAGGTAATTTCTCAGGATAATGTTTCTGAAGAAGTTGGCCTTGTGGAAGAACAATCTGAGGATTTGCAAGATGAAGAGCTTTTAGAAGAAGAATTGATAGAAACTGAGGTCTTTCAAGACAAAGGTTTCCAAGATGAAGATATTCTAGAGGATGAGGTTTTCCAAGATGAAGTTATGGAAAACGATGATGAGCTAGCCTCAGAAAATGGTGCTGTACAGGATCCTGTGGTGGAGCGTGCTGTTCCTCATCGTGTGCGGGGCCCCTACAATGTGCCTGCAAATGAGCTTTTGACCTCTTATCCCGATGGTGAATATTGGATTATCGATGAAGAAACAGTAGCTGCTTCCCATCAGTTAAAGTCAACCCTCAGTGAATTCAAGATTGAGGCTGAGGTAACGGGGATTCGCAAAGGACCAGTAATCACCATGTTCGAGATTTTGCCTGCTCCTGGTGTAAAGCTTAGTAAGATTGTAGCTCTGCAGGATAACATTGCCCTTCGACTGGCTGCATCTAGCGTCCGTATCGTAGCTCCCATTCCTGGCAAGCATGCAGTGGGAATCGAAGTGCCCAACAAGGAGCGGGCCATCGTAAGCTTTAAGGAACTGATTGACACCGAGCATCCCGCCTTCCGCAAGCAGGCCGTCCCTGTGGTTCTTGGAAAGGATATTACTGGTGAGGCTCAGGTTATTGACTTGGCCAAGACACCTCACCTGCTGATTGCTGGTTCCACTGGTTCTGGAAAATCTGTCTGTGTTAACTCCTTAATTCTTTCAATCTTGTTCAAGCGTTCTCCCCAGGAAGTTCGCATGATTTTGATTGACCCCAAAATCGTTGAGCTTAAGCTTTATAACGATATTCCCCATCTGCTGACTCCAGTTATCACTGAGCCCAAGAAGGCTTTTCAGGCTCTGCAATATTGCTTGTGCGAGATGGAGCGGCGGTATGCTCTGCTGGATGGCATGGGTGTGCGAGAAATCACCAGCTACAACAAGCGGATTGTGGAACGGAACATCGCCACGGAAAAGCTTCCTTACATTGTGGTAATTATCGATGAGTTTGCAGACTTAATGGCTACCACTGGCAAGGAATTGGAGTCCACTGTGGCTCGTCTTGCTGCCATGAGCCGTGCCGTGGGAATCCATCTGGTGTTGGCAACTCAGCGTCCTTCCATCGATGTAATCACTGGTCTTATTAAGGCAAATATTCCTTCTCGAATTGCCTTTATGGTGGCCTCCAAAATGGATAGCCGTATCATCATCGATCAGGTTGGTGCAGAAAAACTTTTGGGCAAGGGTGATATGCTCTATGCCTCTGCCACAGATCCCTTCCCAGTGCGTATTCAAGGAACCTTTGTGTCTGATAACGAGGTAGAAAATGTAGTGGAATTCGTAAAGCAATACGGTGAGCCCGATTACATTGACGATGAGATTTTTGTTGATGACGAGGAGCCAGAAATTGGCCCCAGCTTGTTTGGGGAAGGAGACGATCCTCTCTATGATCAGGCTGTGGAAATCGTTATGCAGGCGGGAAAGGCTTCTGCGTCTTACATTCAGCGGAGGCTTAAAATTGGTTACAACCGAGCAGCTCGCTTAGTAGAAGAAATGGAAGAAAAGGGCTTGGTGGGGCCTGCTAATGGTTCTAAACCTCGTGAAATCATTCACATGCCATAGATAGCCATAAAAGGATTTTATTAGTATATTAGTACTATACTTGGGAGTAATTTTGTTGTGTTTGAGTATGAACAAGAATATGTAACCACAAGCCGGCTCAAAATAGCCTATTATCGTGCAGGACAGGAACATGAAAAAAAATTGCTGTTAATTCACGGCAATTTGTCATCTTCTGTGTTTTTTCTGCCCTTGTTGCCTGTTCTATCACAACATTTTGACACTGTAATTCCTGATTTACGGTGTTTTGGCCATTCTCAGGCTCTGCCTGTGGATGCGACCCGTGGATTTAAGGATTTAAGTGACGATTTGCTTAGTTTAGTAAATGCCTTAGATTGGGACACCTTTAATCTTTTGGGCTGGTCCTTAGGTGGAGGCGTTGCTATGGAATTTACAAAGGCCCATAGCCATCGGGTAGAAAAACTCGCTCTCTTAGCACCATGTCCTCCGTACGGTTTTGGTGGCGTAATGGGTGAGGATGGCCAGCCTATCCATCCCCTTGGCCTGGGATCTGGAGCTGGTTCTGCCAACAAACAGCTGCTGATGGCCATTGCTGCACAGGGAAAAGACGTACTGAGTGGACTTTTGCACAGTTTTTGTTTTTCTCCTAACTTTAAGCTCGATTCCCAATTGGAAGATTTGCTGATTGATGGTCTTACAAATATTGAACTAGATGATAAGATGTATCCTGGTGATTTTTATTTTACCGTTCACTGGCCCCACGTTTTGGCTGGAGATCACGGTGTTCTCAATACCATGTCCCCAAAGCACATCAATCTTAATCCCTTGCTGGAATTGGACAATAAACCAGATATCTTGTGGATTCGTGGTACAGATGATGTTATCGTCAGTGATTTTTCCATCCTTGATTTTGGCCATCTTGGAGCAATGGGAATGGCTCCTGGTTGGCCTGGGCAGAAGGTGTTTCCACCACAGCCGATGATTGCCCAAACCCGCCATTTTTTTAATCTATATGAGGAAAAGGGTGGTCATTATTTGGAAGCAGTGGTGCCAGGAGGCCATGCCTGTCACTTGGAGTGTCAAGAACATTTCCTTTATACTTTGCTAACCTTTCTTAACGGATAGTTTTTTACAGTCTTTTCTTTGAGGGAGTCTCCCCAAGGAAAAGGTATAAATTTTTAAAGTTCTATTTTATAAGGAGTTATAAGTTGTTTGAAGAATTCGTGCAACAATATATAACCACTAGTCGATTGGAGACAGCCTACTATCGAGCTGGACAGAAAAATAAAAAGAAGTTGATGTTAGTTCATGGAAATCTTTCTTCATCAGTGTTTTTTCTGCCACTTTTACCTGTGTTATCAGAGTATTTTGATGTTGTAATTCCAGATTTACGTTGTTTTGGTAATACCCAAGCTCTTCCCATTGATGCCACACGTGGTTTTCGTGACTGGAGTGATGACTTGGTGGAGTTCACCGATGCACTGGGCTGGGATAGTTTCAGTCTCTTGGGGTGGTCTTTAGGTGGTGGTGTAGCCATGCGGTACACTATTGACCATAGTGACCGTATCGAAAAGCTCATTCTTTTGGCACCGTGTCCACCTTTTGGGTTTGGCGGAACTCGAGATGAAGATGGTGGGCCTATTTATCCTTTGGGTTTGGGAACAGGAGCTGGTTGTGTTAATAAGGCCATGATGTTTACTGCTGCTATGAAAGGTACTGCGGCCTTAAGACACATCATGAGAACCTTTTATTTTTCTCCCAATTTCCAACCACACCCAGATATTGAAGATTTGCTGATAAAAGGTATTTCCAGTGTTCATTTCGGAGAAGGAATGTATCCTGGTGATTTTTATTACACAATGAATTGGCCCCACGTTCTGCCAGGAGAAACTGGTGTATTAAATGCCATATCTCCAAAGTGGGCAAACCAGTCTCCCTTGTTGGATGTACTGCGCAAGCCTGATATTTTATGGATTCGTGGTATTGAAGATGATATTGTCAGTGATCATTCCGTAATCGAATTTGGTCACTTGGGAAGTAAGGGATTGGTTCCTGGTTGGCCTGGTTCTGCACAATATCCACCTCAGCCTATGGTTACTCAAACTCGCTATTTTTTGAATGAATACCGTAAAAGAGGTGGAAACTACCAAGAAGTATTGCTACCTGGTGGCCATGGATGCCATTTAGAAGCAGAAGGTCAATTTGTCTTTGCCCTCACGTCCTTTTTGTTCTAATTTGATTAGATAATACAAGACACAGATTTTACAGCAAACTTTAAAAATAAAAAGTCCCGAAGCTACCAATTGGTGCTTTCGGGACTTTTCTTTAAGCTACCTGTTTCCAGGTAGCTTGCTCATGCACTCCGTTTATTAGGAGCGAGAAGTGAGCCACTCCACGATCTGAGGAGCGATAGTCTTCTGAGACTGGGAAGATACATACATACCGATGTGTCCAGTCTTGAAGGAGATGAACTGAGTGTCGGTGCTTCCAACAGCGTCCAAGAGAGGGCGGCTGGAAGAAAGAGGTACCAAGTGGTCGTACTCGGCACATGCACACAACAAAGGCATAGTGATGTTCTTCAGGTTTACCTGCTTGCCACCGAGAACCAATTCGTTCTTGATGAGCTTGTTGCCCTGATACATATCCTTGATGAACTGACGGAGAGTCTCTCCTGCCTGGTCGGGGCTGTCGAATACCCACTTTTCCATGCGCATGAAGTTCTTCATGAACTCAGGATCGTCCATCTTGTCTACCATGCTGATGTACTTGTTCATAGTGAGCTCAAGTGGCTTCAGAATCAAGTAAGCAAAGTTCATGATGTCACCGGGAACAACTCCGTAAGCGTCAACCAGTGAGTCGATGTTCATAAACTTGCTCCAGCGGAACAACAGAGCATCGTTTCCAGAGAAATCGATAGGTACAACCATTGTTACCAAGTTCTTGATCTTGTCTGGATTCAAAGCAGAGTAGATTGTAGAGAATGTACCACCCTGGCATACACCCAACAAGTTTACCTTGTCAGTCTTGTGAGCCTTGCGGATGTAGTCTACACAGTCATCCATGTACCAGTTGATGTAGTCGTCCATGGACATGTACATATCTTCTGCAGTAGGATAACCCCAGTCGATAACGTATACATCAAGTCCACCTTCAAGGAAGCTCTTGATAACGCTACGGTCTGGCTGGATATCCATCATGTACTGGCGGTTTACCAATGCATAGGTAATCAACAAAGGAGTCTTTACCAACTTCTTGCTGGTAACAACAGGCTTGTAGTGGAACAGGCGCATTTTTCCGATGCGAAGCACTTCTTCCTTCTCCAAAAGGTCGGAAGCAGCATCTTCAGCCTTCATGTCCATAAGAATCTTGATACCCTTTGTCAGCTTATCCTGATAAGTAGTCATCTCTGTAACAGATTTCTGCAGGTCAAACTGCTCGAAAATCTTCATTACACTGTTAGTCATGTTAGTCTGGAACTCAGCAAACTGCTGAAGATTCTTCTCGAAGATATTTTCACTCATTCTTACTTATCTCCCTTTTTTCCCTTCATTCCTTCAATTTCGCGAGTCAAGTCACGAACAGCCTTGCGCAGATCATAAACAGTTCTGTAGAGACTATTCATATCGCTGTTGGTAGGAATAGGCAAAGAAGCCAACATTCTTTCCTGAACCTTGTTCAGGGCAATCATGTACTGAGCATACTTGTCAGAGAAATCACCAAATACCTTGGAGAAATCGTCTGTGTTCAAGAGACCCAAGAGAACTTCTTCAGTTACGCTGTACCAAAGATTGTAGAAGTCACGGAAGGTTGTTACAACCTTTCCTTCCTTGATGTTCTGCTGGTAGCGGTCTACCAAAACTTTTGCACTGTCACGGATGGAATCGCTGATCAATACAGACAACTCCCCAGCTGTGAACAGCATCTTGATGTAGGCGTTCATTACCTTCATCAAATCTTCGTTAGACTCACGGTTTGCACCCATTCCCATCATAGAGAAAATCTTTTCTACACTTTCTTCGTACTTAGTGTTGAAGTCCTTGAAGAAGTCGATGTATGCGTGGCGATCACCAGCAGCAATACGCTCCATGATTCCAGCATCAATCTGCATCCAAGGGCTCAAGAAGTTCTTGTAGAAATCAACACAAGTCTTTGCCAAATCCTGTGGCTTCTCAAAGAGAGCCATGCTTCCAGCAGGCAGGAAATTCTTCAGTACTTCCTGCATAAAGTCAGTGTACTTTTCCTGATAGTTCTGAAGGAAAGCGATAGGATCTTCCAATCCCTTCCACATGTCAAAGAGCTTTGTATAAGCATCCATTCCAGGAATCTTGCCTGTCCACATCTGTGTCCATGACTCCATGTTGGGCAGTGCACCAAACATGTTCTTGAAAGGAAGAGCCTGGCCCATCTTTGTCCAATAATCGGCAACATTAGGCATCATGTTCTTGTACATATTCTGATATGCATCCATTCCGGGGAAACCGTTGCTCATGGACTCGCTCCAGAGCTTGAACATTTTCTGCTGTTGTTCTAACCAAGGGTTGTTCATTATAAAAACCTCCTTTATGTTCTGCTGCAAAAATAATATTTACTTATAACATACTAGATAACAGAATAGATATCAAGTTATCTAATACTAATTTTATGAAATAAATTCATATTTGTTAGAAATATTAAAAAGTAAAGCCACCAAAACTGGTGGCTTTA
>JAZQSR010000234.1:0-2083 GCA_045630225.1 Treponema sp.
CTTTTAGCTGCTGATTCTCCCGAACTATGGCCTGGCCCTCCTGGATGACCTCTGCCTTGCGTTCTTCCAATTTGATATTATATTCGCTCAAGTGTTCGTTTTTAGCCGCTAGGACGGCCTCAGAGCCTCTCAGCGCCTCTAAACGGCCCTGGGTGGTATCTGTTTCCCTCTGGATGGCTTTTAGGGCGTCCTGGGCCGCTCTGACGGCTTCGTCCCTTTCGACCTCCATTTGTTGCAGCTGCTCCTGGGCTGCTGCAACATCCCTTTTCGCCATCTCACACTTGAAAGCCATGATTTCCATTTGTCTGTGTGATTCGCTGGTGACCTCTCTGTCTATGGTCAATCCCTGTCTTTCACACTCCGTGTAAAAGATTTCTCTGACCCTGTCTGTGTAGGCCACCAGAGGATTGTGGTATCTGTCCTTTTTGCCTGTCTCTGGATTGCGACCATCAAAGCCCATGGCTTTCAATGCTGCACTCTGATTCGGCACAAAATGACCATACTTGTCTGTGGCTCCAAGAGCTGCTCTAAAGTGGATATGGGGTACCGCTTCTTCGCAATGCAAAGCAGCATCCAAGGGTATGACCATACCCTTACCCATACCCACCACCTGGCGCATGGTCTGGTTCCATGCTTCGGTCAGCTTCTGCTTCATTTCCTCTGGCCCCATAACCCCGTCCAGAATCATTTGGCTGTTGCCAATCTGGAAGATGGTTTCCAATGGAGCCGTCTTTGGATTGGAGTATAAATTCTTGATGGTCTGGCATCTGTCCTTGTGGCCCTCTTTCGTGTACCTCTCATTTCGGGCATCCAGACCATCCTTGTATAATTTTTCATAAATGGCAAGTTCGTGTTTTCTTGCATCAAACCCACCCTTGCCACCATCAATTTTTTTGATGGTGAATGTTCTGTCTTTCTGCTCAAATTTCCAATATCTGTTTAACTCAAACTTCTGGTCATCAATGTGCGGCTGGTCTCGTCTAATCGACTCCAGGGTGTTGTGGTTTGCGTTGTAAACCGCACCACCCTTTGTCGCTCGTCCATTGCGCATTGATGCCTTCGTTTGAGTTGTTTTCTTCTCTGCCATGTCTGCACCTCACTCGCCCTCACCTCGTCTATTTTTCTTGTAAGACCCAAGAAAAATTTCCTCGGTTTCTGGCTCATTCGTTTTGTCATAACATAGAAGAAAACCGTGGCAATAAACACCGTCAAACCTGTGGTTTCCCGTTGTTTATTACCCACTACCTTTTGACGGTAACCGTCAAAACCGCGGGGCCCCACCTATGCGGTGCGCAGTCTTCAATGGGCTTTGCCCAGCCAGACGGCTTCCCAATCTCATTGGGGAAGTGCCCTCCCCAGCCGATGGCTACCCCACGCAACCGATTCAGAAAGCCAAAATTTCACCGTTGCGACGGTTCAATTATGACTTTCCAAATCGGCTTTTTTGTCCCGTATCTGCCATCCGAAATTTAATTTTTTCTTAATGGCAAAATCGGGACAAATGCGCTATAATAGGGTAGTCAATAACAAATTGAACAAGGAGCAAAAATGATACCTATTTCTGATATTCTTATCCGCTCAGTTAGCGGATATGTCTTTATGATTCCTGTCTTCATACTGTATTTCTTGTGGCTCAAAAAATCGGGGAAAGCACAGAGCTTTCTTCATACCGCTGCGGTGTTTGTTTTCGGTTATTACCTGTTCGGTCTGTTGACCGTGACAGGCATTGGCTTCACCAGCACAATGCGCTTTCACCCGAACATTTCTTGGACACCTTTTGTCGGTATGATAACGGGGCCGATTGATACCATTCTGAATGTTATTCTGTTCGTCCCGTTGGGATTTTTCCTGCCTCTGTTGTACAAGAAATATCACAACATAAAGACCGTTGCCTTGACTGGCTTTCTGTTCTCTCTGGCTGTTGAATTTGTCCAGATGTTTGACTGGGGTTCTTCTGATATCAATGACCTAATGACAAACACAGCTGGAGCCTGTGTTGGATTTATGGTCTATTGTCTGTTGTCCAGAATCCTGCCAGCAAATCTGAAAAAGCAGCTTCAATCCAGACGGGTCAATGCTGTGG
>JAZQSR010000235.1:0-3533 GCA_045630225.1 Treponema sp.
TACTAACCTTGACCTAGATTTACGCTTGTTCTATGATTATATCAAAGAAAAGATAGCTCAAACAGCCTTCACCAAGGAGCTGGATGCCACAATTTCTCGGATGAAGCAAGAAAAGGAGGAGCGAAACATGTATCTTACCTACACGTCCCGTATGATGGAGTGTCGCCGTGATGGCTATGAAGAAGGTTTACATACTGGATTGACAACTGGCAGGGAAGAAGGTATTTCCATCGGGCTTGCAACTGGCAGGGAAGAAGGCATTTCCATCGGGTTAGAGCAAGGGTTGGAACGTGGAGCCTACCAAAAGGCATTGGAGACGGCAAAACTCCTGCTTAATTACGGTGATTCTCCAGAGAAAGTTGCTCTTTGCACCAATCTTCCGTTGGATGTTGTACAGGGCTTGTTATAAAAATTCAAGAAAAGACAGCACAAACAGCCTTCACCAAGGAGCTGGATAAATCCATTGCTCGGATGAAGCAAGAAAAGGAGGAGCGAAACATGTATCTCACCTATACATCCCGCATGATGGAATGTCGCCGTGATGGCTATGAAGAAGGTTTACATACTGGATTGACAACTGGCAGGGAAGAAGGTATTTCCATTGGGCTGGAGCAAGGGTTGGAACGTGGAGCCTACCAAACCAAGCTGGAGACGGCACATAAACTCATTATTCGTGGCTATGCTCCTGAAGAAATTGCAGATCTGTCTGGGCTCACATTATCCCAAGTACAGGAGTTATTAGATTCATAAAGGGGGCTGCCCATTTCAAGGCTCCACCTCGGGAGCACAAAAAAGGGCTCCCTTGCGGAAGCCCTTGTAATTACTTTTTATTTTCTAGTGTAAAGCAGAATCTAGATTATGGAATGATCTGATCATCATATTTAATGGCCAGAGGTACCTGATATGATTGCCAATATCCACTGGATGTAAGAATCTTCACTTCAAGAGTATAGTCCCCAGATGCCATACCATCTAGCCCACATACAGCCATAGGCCCAACCTTTTGAGTGAAAGTCTTGTATGTTGTGAGCCCTTTCTTTAAGGTTACTTCGATTGAGCTAACAGTAAATTCATTACCATTTTCATCCATTAATTTCCCAACATTTGGAGCAGTTGGATCTTTACCCACGGCAACATAAAGGAATGTTCTTTGAACAGCCCCTCTACTTAAATTAAGGATATAGCGTGTATTATCCTTTCCTAACCCCAAACCAGTATTCTTTACATTAGAATCATTACTATTTGTTAATTCCCCCCATCCGACGGCTGTAACAAGCTGACTTTCATCCTGAAGAACATCAACTAACACCTTATTTTCATCCAGAACATTGAATGTGCCAGAAGTTTCAGACTTTATGGACACACTGCCAGTTGCACCCAGTTGAACTAAAGTTAAGTTAGAATGTCCTGTATATGGTGTCCAGCTATTATTTTTAGTATACTCATCAGATCCATTCTTATTTTTCCAACCTGACCAAGTAGTAATACGATCTGCAATATTATCGACTGGTAAGCCGCCAGCTGTTGTTTTAGGATACAAGAACCAATCATTTTCTGCTGGACTACTCATATCAGTATATTTCAGACTAACTTGATATCCAGCAGCAGGATCATACTGATGATAACTTATGAGATCGGATGCAGTAGCATTAGTACCAAAAGTACCACCGGCACCAGCCTTGTTTAAAAGATATGCATCGCCCAATTCATAGAATACCTCATACAAGTCAAACAATCCAACTGAGTTAGTCTTATCAAACGGAGTTACTACACCAGCTCCAACAACAGCAGAAGGCTGTTGTGCAGCTACAGCACCCTGAGCAGTTCCAAAAGTAAACCAATCAGAGGGAGCTTGTGCTCCAGCAGCTCTAGCACGAACAGAATAAACGTGTCCTGTCTGCATCATGAAAGCAACTGAACTACTTCCATTTAATAGGCTACCTTCCATCCAAATTGCAGGATATCGAGTAACTTCCTGAGGTGACTTATCCCAAGAAATAGTAGTAACTACAGCATCCCTTACATCACTATCAGCATCAATTGCATCCCAAAGAGCATCTGCAGTGTCAATAGTGACATCAGAGCCCGTACCAATTCCAGTGAAATTAGCCTTATGATTTGAACCCTCGTACCGATACCACTGGGTGATGTCAGCAATTTCCAGTTCTATACCAACAGCATTATAACTCAAACCAGCCCATGCAATATATGCCAGATAACCATCTTTTAAATCACTATCTCTTCTTCCACTATAATATACTTTCAAGTCTGATAGATCTGATGGACTGTTGAATAAATCAGTAATATGTACCTCAGCATTTGTAGTTCTATTACCTTCCACATAAATATCATCAACCCAGTAGGCTACAACTTGACCTGAAGTTCCATCTACTACAGATAATCTGAACTGATAACGCCCTTTTCCTATAGTTGCTCTAGTAGGATTATAAACGTCTGGATTATTAGGCATAATTCCAGAAATGATAGTTTCATCTGAATTAGGCACCATTTCTCCAGTTACATAATCGTACAAAGCAACCTTAACATCATAACTATTATCTCTAATCTTATTTCGATCGTCTGTTGTGTCAAAGTGTACATCAACACTTACTTTACCTTCAGTACCAACACCATCATTACTCAAAGTCATAGTAACTGTAGAAGCGTTTCCATTATCCAAATTTAATGTAGCACTACCCTTCAGTACCAGAGCAGCAGTACCATCTCTCTGCAACTGATCGGCAGTCTTTTCAGTCATTATATCAGTATTAAGAGGTCCTGTCATACCACTAGTTAGCAATGCAGCTACCTCATAGGCTTCAACAGTAATGTTCCAAACCCCAGCACCAGTAATACCAAGAAATGCAGTACCAGCATCTAAAGTAATATATTGGGGGCCATAGGTATCACCATTAGATCCAGTACCATTGGCTACATACACGTAGTTATCCATTCCAGTGGTCAAATCAATATGATCTGGGGCAATTGTACGCAAAGGATTCAATACAGCATTGTTGGCACGGTTTGTACCAGCACTATTGTCTGTAAAGTTGGTGATTACTAATTTTACACCGCCATTACTTCCACGTCCAGAGGTAGCACCACTACCACTTACCACGTCATGTTCAATAAGATTGTTGTGGGGGCATCCCAACAACACCATACTCGCCGCCATTACCAAGCCAGCAGCAAGCCACTTTAAGCCTTTTCTAGCTTTCATTCTACATCCTCCTCATATCGAGAAACAATTTATTATAATACTGAGAACTCATTCCCATAATTACCACATGTATAAACCTATGCATGGCTTACCAACGTCCCCCCTTCCAGTATACCCACTCACTGTGACCATATTTATTCACTGCTCGTACCCGAAACTGTACAGTCATACGAGGTGCTGAACCAGGAGTCAATACAGGTAAGACAGTACAACCTGCTTCCATTCCAATTTTACCTATAGCAGTTCTTCCTGCCGGATAGCTAAATGTACCATATGTTTCATATATCCCGTTATTACTACCTACAGGAAATGG
>JAZQSR010000236.1:0-4605 GCA_045630225.1 Treponema sp.
ATTTATATTTTTTCAACAATTTTTTGACAATCATACGCATTTTTGCACGAGCAGATTCCTTCTTCTGCCAGTCGATGGTTTTATTTTGTCGGAGAGTTTCAGTAAGCTCTTTTGTAAGGGCAACAAGCTCTTCGTTGGAATAGAAGTCTTTCACTGCTTCTGGTTTTGTCAAAGCATCATAGAAAGCAAGTTCTTCCTCTGTAAGCCCCAGCTTGTTTCCTTCTTCACTTGCACGAAACATTTCTTTTGCCAGTTTTAATAGTTCCTGAATTACCTCTTCGTTGGTAAGCATTCCATTCAGATACCGGTTTAATGTCTGCTGTATTAATACACTGAATGCTTCTGATTTTACAAGATTTGTTCGTTTGTAGACTTTTACCTGTTCATCAATCAACTTTTTAAGCATTTCTACAGCCAGATTCTTTTCTTTCATTTTTGAGACATTCTCAAGAAAAGTTGGATCAAATAAGTTTATTTTTTCGCCAACATCAGAAAAAAGATTTATTACACCATCCGATTTTACAGTCTGCTTCAAAAGCTCATTGATTTGTTCGTTGATTTCTTTGAGGGAAAATTTTTTATTTACAGGATTATACAAAAGACGCATTACAAGAACACGGACAGATTCAAAGAAGACTGCCTCCAAGCGCATCTGCTCTTGTACCATTGAAGAACAAAGGGAAAGTGATTGTTTGAGCATTAAGGCTTCTTTAATAAAAGACTGTTTCTGTTCTTCTTTATTTGGTGCAACAATAAAGTTTACTGCTCCACTGATTGTCATACCACGCTGCAAATCAGAACCATCATAGAAAGATGTGTAATCATACCCAAAGAAAAGGTTCCGGCAAATTTCAAGTTTTTCTTGGAACTTAGGAAATGCACGTTTGGCAACATCCATTTCGCCGTAATTTTCACGATCCCGAAGGGTGTAATCATTCATTGCTTGTTTTAAGGCACTTGCAATTCCAACATAATCAACTACAAGTCCACCTTCTTTATCTTTGAACACTCGATTTACACGAGCAATTGCCTGCATAAGATTGTGGCTTTCCATTGGTTTGTACACATACATTGTGGCAAGGGAGGGAACATCAAAACCAGTAAGCCACATATCAACAACAATAGCAATTTTTAGCGGACTGCTATTATCTTTGAATCGAACTGCAAGTTCCTGTTTACGTGTTTTGTTTCCAATGATGGATCGCCATTCTTCTGGATCTTTATTGCTTTCTGTCATTACAACTGCAATACGTGCATCGTCACCAGGAACAGTAATCTGCTTTGAGCCCACAGTTACCTGTGATGTTATTCCAGCCCAACTTGGTCGCAATTCCAGAATACGATTAAATATCTTCATTGCAATGGCACGATTATACGCAACAATCATGGCCTTTCCAGTGTACAAATACTGACGTTCATTTTCGTAGTGATTAAGAATATCATCAACAAGGGAGTTGATTGTTTTTTCATGACCAAGAATTTCTTCCATTTTGCCAAGTTCACGTTTGCTTTTTTCAATAACTTCTTCATCAGCATTTTTGGCAAGAGCTGAGTATTCAGCATCAATTTGAGCAAGAACTTTATCATCAAGCTTAAGTTTGATAACACGACTTTCGTAATACACGGGTCGAGTGGCTCCATCTAAAACAGCCTGAGTCATATCGTAAACATCGATGTAATCACCAAAAACTTCGATAGTGCTGCGGTCTTGGCGGGAAATGGGAGTACCAGTAAAGCCGATGTAACTTGCGTTAGGAAGACTGTTACGGATAATTCGTGCAGTTCCAATTGTACGGCGTGCCACTAAATTTCCATTTTCATCTTTTGAGGTTTTGATTTTTTCTGTAAGACCATACTGGCCACGGTGAGCTTCATCTGCCATTACGATGATATTTCGCCTGTCACTTAAGGCTCCTTCACCATCTTCGAACTTCTGCATTGTGGTGAAGATAATTCCGTTTGCCTTTCGGCCTTCAAGAAGCTTTTTCAAATGCTCCCGGCTTTCTGCCTGAACAGGTTCCTGCCGCAAGAAATCCTTACAATTACAAAACTGTCCATACAGCTGATTATCTAGATCGTTTCGGTCGGTAATAACAATAATAGTGGGACTGTCAATGGTTTGTTGCAAAAGATGGGCATAGAACACCATTGAAAGAGATTTACCAGAGCCCTGTGTATGCCAGAACACACCAATTTTGCCATCACCGCTAACTGCAAGCTTTGTCCGTTCTACAGCCTTACAAACAGCGAAATACTGATGATAACCCGCAAGAATTTTATAGGAATTGATTCCATCGTTATTAAAACAGATAAAGTTTTTTATAATATGGAGCAGGCGAGCTTTTTGAAAAATGCCTTCAAAAAAGGTAGTAAAATCGGCAAAATCCGTAGATTCAATAGCACCATCTTTAGTTTTCCATTCCATAAAGCGGTCTTCGCCACTAGTGATTGTCCCTGCCTTGCTAGTAAGCTGGTCACTCAGTACACAAATACAGTTATAAATAAATATGGAAGGTATTTCTTGCATGTAGTTTCTGATTTGCGTATAAGCTTCGCTTGCATCGGTTTGTTCACGACTTGGTGATTTTAATTCAAACAGACAAACGGGAAGCCCGTTTAGGAAAAGCAGAACGTCTGGCCGTTTGTTGGAGTTTTCTATAAAAGTCCATTGATTTGCAATAATAAAAGAATTGTTATTAGGATGTTCAAAATCGGCAATATAAATGATGTCAGATTTTGTCTCGCCGTTTTGATGATA
Organism: Treponema sp.; assembly: GCA_045630225.1. GTDB lineage: Bacteria > Spirochaetota > Spirochaetia > Treponematales > Treponemataceae > Treponema_F. The sequence goes on from JAZQSR010000236.1 coordinate 2,759, forward strand.
ACTTACTTCAATACCATTCTGAAGATATTCCATAAAAATGGCATTTTTCTTTTTAAGTTCAGCGTTTTCAAAATGCCGCAACTTCAATAGGGCCTCATCTATTGCAGCTGGGGCAGATTTAGGATTAATACGTCGAATGGAATCTTCGAGAACAGAATCATACAGTGGAGAGTGAAAATCACGGTGAATGTCTGGGCCATAGACATGTTGGTAGCCCATGTTCTGAAAAAGTTCAATCAGGGCGTGTTCATAAGCGTCCTCGTTGTAAGTTGACATAAAAATTCCTTAGCAGCCATTATAACATATAATTAAGAAAATGCTGAAATTAAATAAATTTTTAATATGTCGAAAAGTATAGCATTTTCGTATGATTTTCTTTATAGAGAACTAGAAGGCTATTTTGTATAATATGTTACAGGGATTCTTGTAATAACAATTTATTCAAATACAATATCCTGTTCAGCTTTATTGAAAAGCTCAATTTGATTTTCAATATTAATTCTATTAACAAGCCAGCCGCGCAATGAACAAAGACGAATAAAATCTTCTAACCGATTATGACCATTGATTTCTTTTAGAGTAATAACAAGACCAAAAGCCATACCACGACCTGAATTACCAACTAAGCGTTCTTTAGTTTTTAAACTTATGCCCCAGCGGCCGTCCCCGTACAATTTTCGTGCTCGGGGCTTATCTTTTAATTCTTCTCCAATTAGTTTTATGTTGTCCCATTTCCGATAAAGTTGACGAGCTTTTTCTTCTTTTAAGAAATGTTTACCGTCATCATTTTGAATATTGTTGTTTATTGGCTTTATAGAATCATCCTTGATTCTTCCAAAATGCAGATCTAATTCAGTATCAGTATAATCTACCCCTTGGTTTCTGGAACAATTTGGAAAATAGCACAAGGTAGCTTTAGCAATAAATGGCTGAGTTTCTTGATACACAGGAACTGGAATATTATAATTATAGGTATCATATAATATTGAACTATCAGAAATTACAAATCTAATTTCATCATTTTGACTTTGAACAATATTTTCAATTAATTTTGGTACAACACCATACCCAGCAATAGTAGTTGGTGATTTAAATTTTTTCCATCCTGCTGCTGCATCAATAAGTAATGCTTTTGCCACTTCTCTAGTAAAATTCATTTTATAAATAAGATATGCCATTTTTCTTGCAATCCAAGGAGCTGCAAACGATGTACCATAAGTTTTTTTCTTACCATATGGAGCATACACGGTTAATCTGTCTTCGTAAGTTCCCCCATAGTAACACAAGTCTGGTTTATTGAAGAAAGAAAGAACTGGCCCAGTTCTAGAATAATCTGCAGGAATATCATTGAAATCTACTGAATTAACAACAATAGAATTAATAGAATCTGCTGGGGAGCCAATTTTTTTAGGGTAATCTTTGTTTGCAGGTTTATTTGTACCAGAAACTATAAATACAATATCATTATTAAACTGTAAAGAATCTAGTTTAGCAGCTTCTGGGGAAATAAAATTTCTATCGATTTCAAGTTCAGAGCCTAAGGAAAGATTCCAGACTTTGATATCTTTATTGTTTACAACAATCTTTTCTATTGCCTCCATAATAAATGAAGAACTATTTGAGCCTTTTTTAGCAACTCCAAAATGTCTAACCCTAAATCTTCCGCAGTTGTCTTCTAAACGAGGATTCAATGCTGGTCCGTCAACAATAATTGAGGAAACCATAGTTCCATGATCATAATCCTCTGGCTCTAACTCAATTTCTTTAGATTGCATGTTTTTATATTCTACCCACTTTGAAAAATACACATGCTTATTAAAATGAGTATCAATAACTCCAATAACAGG
>JAZQSR010000237.1:0-10449 GCA_045630225.1 Treponema sp.
AATTATAACCTTCCTTTAGATAAAGATAATTGTTGTACTGTAACTGATTGGTGCAATATTATGTACCCCCATGATTTAGAAAGATTTAAACAAGATATTAGACAGCTTCGTAATGGAGAGGTGATCACTCATAACTTGGAATATCGTCTCCGGAATAAACGAGGTGAAGTTGTTTGGATATCTTGTACCGGAAAGATTATCAGTGACGCTCAGGCTACCTTTTCTTTATTGATGGGAAAGATTTCCGATTCTAATTGGTCATCTAAGGTAGATGCCTTAACTGGTGCTCTGCTTTTTGAAAGTCTCAAGACAGAAGCTGAGCAGATTCTGGAAGAAGAGCTGCCTGGATATTTTTTGATAATCGGAATTGATGATCTTAAAAAGATTAATATGAAAAAAGGGCGGTATGTGGGAGATGAAATCCTTTGTCATGCCGTTGTAGCTATTGAGGCAGAAACTTCTGGTGCTCGCAATATTTATCGTATTAATGGTGACTGCTTTGCGGTAAATCTTCCCGGTTATAATCGAGATGAAGTTCAAGATATTTTTAAGGGTATACAGGAGCGATTAAAGGAACATTGTACTGTTTCTGGTGGATGTGTGCCTTATCGGGAATATCACATTCCTGACAGTGGTAGTCTGTATCAGTATGCCGAAAATACCTTGGAAATAAGTAAGGCACAGGGAAAGAATATGTTGAAATTCTTTTCTACTGCTGATTATGAAAAAGAATTGGAAACCTTGGAGTTAAAGGAAGAATTGATGGAAGCCATAAAAAATGGCTTCAAAGGTTTCTCTGTTCATTATCAACCCCAGGTTAATCCTGATGATTTTGGGCTTTTTGGAGCAGAAGCTTTGATGCGATTCCAATCCCCAACGAGAGGTTTTGTGTCCCCTGTAGAATTCATTCCCATTTTGGAACAATCAAATCTTATTTGTGCTGTGGGTTTGTGGATTCTTGAAGAGGCTTTGCATCAATGTGTTGTATGGCGAAAGGTTGTACCAAATTTCCGTATTAGCGTTAATGTTTCTTATACGCAGTTGCGAGACCAGAACATTGCCCAGCAATTTATTTACGCTATTAACAAAAGCGGTTTACCAGGAGATGCTCTTACGCTGGAAGTAACGGAAAGCATGGAACTCCATGATTATCCTGAAATCAATAAGATTTTTAACCAACTGAAATCAATTGGAGTGGAACTTTCCGTAGACGATTTTGGTACAGGATATTCCAGTATAAGTCGTCTCAAGGAATTGGAAATTGACGAAATCAAAATGGACCGCTGTTTTGTCAGTGATATTCAAAAGAGTGCCTATAACTATCGTCTTTTAAGTAACATATTGGAATGGGCTACAAAAAGTAAAATTCGAGTGTGTTGCGAAGGCTTGGAAAATTGTGAGGAACTTGCGGTAATTACCCAATTACGGCCTCAAATGCTCCAAGGTTTCTTGTTCTCAAAGCCTTGTTCTGTAAAAGACTTTGAAAATCTGTATATTAATCAGGAGTCTCTCCTCTATCAAGAGCGGCTGGAAAGAGATAGGCAACTAAAGATAAATGCTTCTGGACATACAAGCCATGCTGAACAAGAATGGACGGAAAGTGAAAAATACAAGGCTGTATTGGAAGCTCAAACTGATGTCATTTATATCAGTGACATGGATACTTATGAGTTGTTCTATTTGAATCCAGCTGGTCAGAAACTTCTGGGTACAACAAATTATCGTGGTCATAAATGCTACAAGATATTACAAGGAAGAAATAGTCCCTGTCCTTATTGTACCAACTCCCGCTTATCTGAAGATGAGTTTTATGTTTGGGAGCGTCGCAATGAAATGACCAATATGCATTTCTTGTTAAAGGATAGGATTATTCCTTGGGAAAACAAAAAAGCTCGCATGGAAATTGCGGTAAATATAACAGAGCAAACAAATCTTTCTAACATGGTGGCAGAAAAGCTGGACTTTGCAGAAAATATTGTTGCTTGTTCTAAAATCCTTTCTAGTAATTTTAATGTAGAAGAAGTTGTCTTGAATATGTTGGCCCTCATTGGTAATTTTTACAAGGCAGATAGAGCTTTCTTGTTTGAGCCTGATACGGAAAGTTATTCCACATGGACAAATACCTATGAGTGGTGCGATGTAAACATTGTGTCTCAAAAATCAATGTTCCAGGGATTGGACGCAAAGCATCTGGAAAACTGGGTGGCACGATTTCAGCAGGATAGTTCTGTTATCATCTTAAATTTCAAGGATGTAAAAGATAAGTATCCTTCTGAATATGCCTTAATGGGCCATACTGGTATTATTCGGACTATTTTAGTTCCTGTAATTGAAAATAGCCGGCTTTTGTGTTTTGTTGGTGTGGACAATCCCTGCCATTGTATTCAGGATGATTCTCAGATTCGTGTACTGTCTTCCTTCTTGATTAATCGTGTGCGTCAAGAAAAGAATGAGGCTCGGCTTCAGAATTTGTTGGACTTTGAGTATAGCAATATCTTGAACCTCATTAATCTTGGCTTGTGGGTTATTCATATTGATAGAAAAACTGGCAGAGGTGAAATGCTGGTTGATGACACATTGCGTAGAATTATGGGTATGCAGGTAGTTTTCACTCCAGAGGAAACCTATAAATTCTGGTTTAGTCGTATAAAGCCTGAATTTAGAACATTTGTAGAATCTTGCATAGATAAAATGGCAGAAACGGGAGCTGTAGTGCAAGCGGAGTATAGGTGGTCTCACCCCATTCGAGGTGATATTACTGTTGTTTGTACTGGTTTAAGACGAGAAATCACTTCTGAAAGGATTACCTTGTCTGGATACCACAGAAACTTGCAGGACGTGCTGTATCTAAAGAATAATAAATAAAAGAGTGTTTGAAGCACCCTTAAAATTGCATTTGGATTGATAAAACCCCTTTTACTGGATAAGGTAAAAGGGGTATTTTTTTAGCTTAGTTTCCTTGCATCATGGAAATACCTTGTTCTAGATGCTGGGCGGTAATGGCTCCAGCAGCATAGGCAATGATGTTTCCTTGGGCATTGATAAAGTAGGTGGTGGGGATGGCACTGACACCGTATTCAATGGCGGCTTCCTGCTTTGTGTCAAAGTATACAGGGAAGCTGTAGCCCTGGCTAGCAATGTATTTTTCTGCAGTGGCAATGGTTTCTCTTCCTCCGTCAGTCATGTTTACCATCATAAACTGGATGTCTGAGCCGTATTGTTTGTAAGCAGCCTCAAAGTCAGGCATTTCCTGCTTGCAGGGAGGACACCAACTGGCCCAAAAGTTCAGGATGATGGGTTTGCCCACCAAGGAGTGGAGGGGTACTTCTTTTCCTGATGTGTCCAAAACTGTAAAGTTTGGTGCAGGGACGGTGGGGGCTTCTGCTTGGTTTGCTTGGGTGGAAACATTTTGTGCCCCGCTAGTAACAGTGCCTGCCTCTTCGGTAATGACCATGGTTTCGGGGGCAAAGCTGAGGATGAGCTTTTCATAAAGCACGGCTGCTGCTCCCACCACCACTAAAATTGCACCTGCAATAATGGCAACCTTTGTTTGTTTTTTCATATTCAATAAACTCCTTGTAAAAAAATCCTGCCTTATTTTCTAACTCAGCAGGGCGAGAAATTGGTTCATTAATCCTGTCATCATCAGGATTCCCATGAGTATCAAGAGTATACCACAAATGCGGTTGATAATGGTATAGTGCTGCTTGATGAAGTTAAAGGCTGACTTGAGGCTGTCTATCAGCAGGGCACTGGCTACAAAGGGAATGCCCAGGCCAGCTGAATAGCAAAGCAACATCAGTACTCCTGTAAGGGCATGGCCCTGTTGGGATGCCAGCATAAGGGCTGAGCCAAGAAAGGCTCCTACGCAGGGGGTCCAGCCAATGGAAAATACCATGCCAAAGACCATGGCAGAAAAAAAGCCTAGCTCTCTGCCAGCCATGGAGTTGGCTCGCCCCTTGAAAAGATTTATTTTCAGCAATCCTAAGAAATTCAAGCCGAAAAATATCACGATGGCTCCAGTAATAAGGTTCACCATGGTTTGGTAACGGCGTAAGAGACTTCCCAGGGTTCCAGCTAAGGCACCCATAAGCACAAAGACAAGGGTAAAGCCCAACACAAAGCCCAAGGCATTGCGGAGAGTTTTTTTTGATGCAGCCTTTTCCTCCTGAGCTGTGGTGTCGTTGCCTGCAAAGTAGGACAGGTAAATGGGCAGCATGGGAAGTAGGCAGGGGGAGATGAAAGTGATGATACCTTCTAAAAAGGCGATGAAAAATTCCACGGATAAGCTCCTTTGTGTGTTTATGTCTTCTTAAAATATACAAAAAAAAGCTGCCTGGATAAATACCTTCCAGGCAGCCAATGTGGACCTTATTGCATAAGGTGCTTTCGAAAAATTTCGCCCTTATTTTTTCAGAAGTTTTGCCATGTCGGATTCCACGGTGGTGGTGGGACCGATGTTAAAGTTTTCTACCAAGAAGTTCAAGACATTGGGAGAAACGAAGGCTGGCAAACTGGGACCAAGGAGAATATTCTTGATTCCCAAGTGCAGCAATGTCAGGAGGATACATGCTGCCTTCTGCTCGTACCAAGACAATACCAAGGAAAGGGGAAGATCGTTTACACCACACTGGAAAACTTCTGATAGAGCCAAGGCAACCTTGATGGCACCGTAGGCATCGTTACATTGACCCATATCAAGAATACGGGGAAGGGAGGTGTCACCTACAGCAATGGAGCCAATGTCCAAGTCATTGAAGCGGAACTTACCACAGGCCAAGGTGAGAATCATGGTGTCGGCTGGAGCTCTCTTAACGAAATCAGTGAAGTAGTTGCGTCCAGGCTTGGCACCGTCACAGCCACCTACCAAGAAGAAGTGCTTGATGGCTCCAGATTTTACACCTTCTACCACCTTGTCTGCTACAGAAAGTACTGTTCCGTGACCAAATCCAGTCATTACCTTTGTACCGCCGTTAATTCCAGTGAAAACAGTGTCTTCCTGATAACCACCTAATTCAAGGGCCTTGTTGATGACAGGAGTAAAGTCCTTGTCCTGACCAATGTGTACCAATCCGGGGTAGGAAACAACCTCTGTGGTAAAGATGCGGTCGTGGTAGCTGGGACGGGTGGGCATGATACAGTTGGTGGTAAACAGCACGGGAGCGGGAATATTGTCAAATTCCTTCTGCTGGTTCTGCCATGCAGTACCGAAGTTACCCTTCAAGTGGGGATACTTCTTCAGTTCTGGATAGCCGTGGCCAGGAAGCATTTCTCCGTGGGTGTACACGTTGACACCCTTGCCTTCTGTCTGCTCCAATAGCTTTTTCAGGTCATACAGATCGTGGCCGCTGATAACGATGAAGGGGCCTTTTTCCACAGTAAGGCTTACCTCTGTGGGAACAGGGGTACCATAGGTTTCGCAGTTGGCCTTGTCCAGCAACTCCATACAGATGAAGTTGATTTCTCCCACCTTCATGCAAACAGGAAGCAGTGTATCCATGGTGTTTTCGTCGGCCATGGCCACCAATGCTTCGTAAAAGCACTGGGAAACACGCTGGTCGGTATAGCCAAGAACAGCTGCGTGGTAGGCATAGGCTGCCATTCCTCGGAGCCCAAAGAGAATCAGGGACTTGAGGGAGCGGATATCCTCGTTGTCTGACTGCCAGAGAGTTTCCAAGTCGTAGTCAGGAGCAGTTCCGCAGTCGCAACCATCGGCCAAGCGAAGGGTTTCCTGATGAATCTTTTCGATAAGCATCTTTTCTGTTGCTGGGTTAAAGCTGACGTTAGTTACAGTGGTAAAAAGTCCTTCCAGCATGAGCCAGTCAGTTTGCTCGGTAACGGACTGGGGCTTGGCCAAGGCAACCCGAGACAGGTTTACCAAGGCTCCTGTAATCTTGTCCTGAAAGTTGGCGGATTCATCCTTCTTTCCGCAAACTCCCACACTTCCTGCACAGGCCTTTCCGCCAGCAGTCTGTTCGCACTGATAACAAAACATGTTATGCTCCTTCAAATTAGGTTTATTTTTGGAAGGGACTTTTGTCATTGCTAAACAAAAGGCTTCCTGTAGAAAGGCTTTCTGTAGAAAATCCTTTCTAGCGAGGCTTATTCTACAATTCTTCCGTCGGTGGAAATGGTAACCACCTGCCAGGGAATGAACTTGCCACTGGCTTGCAGGGCTCGTTTTGCGGCATGCTCTATACCTCCACAACAGGGAACTTCCATGCGGGTTACAGTCATGCTCTTGATGTTGTTGTGGGTCAGGATGGCAGTAAGCTTTTCCATGTAGTCCACATCATCCAGTTTTGGGCAGCCCACCAAGGTGATTCTGTTGCGGATAAATTCCTGGTGAAAGTTGCCATAGGCAAAGGCACAGCAGTCGGCGGCAATCAAGAGGTTTGCTCCTTCAAAGTAGGGGGCATTTACTGGTACCAGCTTGATTTGCACAGGCCACTGACGAAGCTGGCTTACTGGTACGGAGTTTGCCCCTGAGCCTGTTGCGGAACTTGTTGCAGCAGGTTCTGGGGAAGTGGTGGCTGGGCGGGAAATGGTTGTCATTTTGGAGCCTAGACAGGCACAACCGTGGCCACCATGAACAGGCTTTGCAATGGTAAGCTTTGCAGCTTCTGCTTGCTGGGCTTGAGCCAGAGTGGCTTGAGCCAAATTGGCTTGAGCTTGATGTGCTGCCATGTTTGCCATGACTGCATCTTCATCGTAGGGCAGGGCTTCCCGCTGTTCAAAGGTAATGGCACCAGTAGGACAGGCAGGAAGGCAATTTCCCAAGCCATCGCAGTAGTCGTCTCGAATGAGCTTTGCCTTGCCATCTACCATGGCAATAGCTCCTTCATGACAGGCGGTAACGCAAATGCCACAACCAGTACATTTTTCTTCATCTATCTTAATAATCTGCCGAATCACAGAAAACTCCTTGGAATCGTTGTAATTACTTGTAAGGAGAAGTTTTTGTTCTCCATAAGTATATGATACACCAGGTTTCTGTACAATTCCGTTGGAATTCCAACAAAAAGAAAATTATTTTATAAAATCAGAGGAAAAATTTCAAAATTGTTTTGTTCTTCCTTATGCTTGAAGAAATGTTTTCTTTTTTAGGGGCATAAGGTGTCTCTATAGAAAGGGGGGGTAAAAACCGATATATAATTTGACATGGAAATTATCAAACGCACAGGAAATTCAGAGGCCTATGACGGCCAAAAGATAAAAAATGCCATTGCCAAGGCCTTTGGCAGCACAGGTCGGGAGGTTTCTGCCCAAACTCTAGACAATCTTCTTGCCCTTGTGGAGCAAAAGCTGGAGCATGAGGCAGTTAAATCAGTTGAGCGGATTCAAGACTTGGTGGAGCAAAGTCTCATGGAATCAGGCTTCTTTGAGGAAGGAAAGCGATATATCCTGTTCCGCCAGAAGCGAAACGAGTATCGTGTGGCCCGCCGGGAATTGATTTCTCTGATTCATACTGATGACGAAGGTGGCGATGGTGGCCTTGATAAGGTAATGGCTTCTATCCAAAAAACCTATCAAGAAGAAGTCTATGCCCTCCACATTTTGAAGGCGAAATTCATCTCCTTTTCCAAGGAAGATATGGGACGTACAGAACAGCTGTCTGCCTTGGTGCGGGCTGCATCTGAATTAGTCAGTCCAGAAGCTCCCAAGTGGGAGTTTATTGCCGGTCGCCTTTTGAACCACTCCTTCCAAGAAAAGCTGAAAAAGGATATGGCTCAACTGGGTATTCATAGCTTTTACGAAAAGATGGAATACCTGGTGGAAGAAGGCTTGTATGGTGATTACATTCTTCATTCTTATTCCAAGGCAGAAATTCAGGAGGCCGAGGGCTTTATTCAGCAGGATAGGGATTATCTTTTAACTTTTTCTGCCCTAGACCTGTTGCTGAAGCGATATGTAATTCGTACCCGCAAGCACATTCCCATGGAAACACCACAGGAAATGTTCTTGGGAATTTCCTTGCATCTTGCCATGAAGGAAAAGGAAAATCGTCTTGGCTGGGTAAAAAAATTCTACGATATGCTTTCCAAGATGGAAGTTACCATGGCTACTCCCACCTTGGCCAATGCCCGAAAACCCTATCATCAGCTTTCCTCCTGCTTTATCGATGTGGTGCCTGATAGTCTTGATGGCATCTACCGCTCCATTGACAACTTTGCCAAGGTGTCTAAATTTGGTGGCGGTATGGGAATGTACTTTGGTAAGGTTCGTTCCACCGGCTCTTCTATCCGTGGCTTTGAAGGGGCTGCTGGTGGTATTATTCGTTGGATTCGCTTGGTAAATGACACTGCGGTGGCGGTAGATCAGCTGGGTGTGCGCACTGGTGCTGTAGCCGTTTATCTTGACGTGTGGCACAAGGACTTGCTGGATTTTTTGGCCCTTCGCACCAACAATGGTGATGACCGCATGAAGGCCCACGACGTTTTCCCTGGGCTCTGTTATCCTGACTTGTTCTGGAGAATGGCCAAGGAGGATTTGAACCAGGATTGGTACTTGATGTGTCCCCACGAGGTGTTTAATATCAAGGGCTACCATCTTGAGGATTCCTGGGGAGAGGAATGGGAGAAGCGGTACTGGGATTGTGTTCACGACAACCGTATTGCAAAGCGGGCGGTATTGCTAAAGGATGTGGTTCGCCTGATTTTGAAGTCTGCCGTAGAAACAGGAACTCCCTTTGCTTTTAACCGCGATATTGTAAACAGGGCTAATCCAAATCCTCATGCAGGAATGATTTACTGTTCAAACCTCTGTACCGAGATTGCCCAAAACATGAAGGAAGTGACCCATCTTTCCACCACTGTGGAAACAGAGGATGGGGAGCAGATTATTGTTACAAAGACAAAGCCCGGAGACTTTGTTGTTTGTAACCTCGCTTCCTTGAGTTTGGGACATTTGCCAGTAAAGGATAAGGCATACTTGTCTAGCGTGGTAAAGACTGCCATCAGAGCCTTGGATAACGTCATTGACTTGAACTTCTTCCCCTTGCCCTATGCCCAGCTTATGAGCCAGTCCTACCGTGCTGTTGGATTGGGAGCCAGCGGTTGGCATCATCTTTTGGCTAAGAATTTTATCAAATGGGAAAGTCAAGAGCATCTTGATTTTGCTGATGAGGTATTTGAAACCATCAACTATGCCGCCATTGAAGCAAGCTCCGATATTGCAGCAGAAAAGGGAAGCTATGCTCACTTTGCTGGCTCCGACTGGGATACTGGAGTATACTTTGCAAAGCGAGGCTACAACTCCCCAGAATGGAAGGACTTGGCAAAGAAGGTTCATAATCAGGGAATGAGAAATAGCTATTTGCTGGCCATTGCTCCCACTTCCTCCACCAGCATTCTTTCCAGCACTACTCCTGGTATTGACCCAGTAATGAAGCGCTGGTTCCTAGAGGAAAAGAAGGGCTATATGCTGACACGCACTGCCCCTGACCTTTCTCCCGACACTTGGTGGTATTACAAGAATGCCCACGAAATTGACCAAAAGTGGTCCATTCGTTCCTGTGGTATTCGTCAGCGCCATATTGACCAGGCCCAGAGTATGAACCTGTACATTACCAACGAATTTACCATGCGACAGGTGCTGGACTTGTATCTTTTGGCCTGGGAAAGCGGGGTAAAAACCGTGTACTATGTCCGCTCCAAGTCCTTGGAAGTGGAAGAGTGTGAAAGCTGTAGTTCATAATCTTAGAAGGGGGAATTGTTCCCCCTTTACCAGTGGGGCCAGAAGGCTTGCTTAAGTCCTTGCCCCTTCATGCTTCCTGAGAACAGTCTGCGTTCTGGCACTAGAAACTTTAGCGTTCTTGTGCCAGTCGTTGTACTGTTTCTAGGGGAAGGTTTGTACAAAGTTGAACTTGTTCTAGTGGAATTCCCAACCCGATCATTAACTGAGCCGTCTCCAACGCTTTTTGGTAGGCTCCACGTTCCAGCCCTTGCTCCAGCCCAATGGAAATACCTTCTTCCCTGCCAGTATGTAAACCTTCTTCATAACCATCACGGCGACATTCCATCATGCGGGAAGTGTAGGTAAGATACATGTTTCTCTCCTCCTTTTCTTGCTTCATACGGAAAATTGTTGCATCCAACTCCTTGGTAAAATTTGTTTGAGCGGGGCTTCCTCCATTTTACTGTATTTCCTGTATCTGAGAAATGGTGAGTCCCAGTAAATCGGCAATGTCATCAGCAGGATAACCTCGTGCGATAAGTTTTTGAGCTGTCTCCAAGGCTTTTTGGTGGGCTCCACGTTCTATGCCTTGTTTCAATCCTTGTTGGAGTCCAACTTGGAGGCCAGCTTCATGACCTTTATCAAAACCTTCCTCGTAGCCATCATATCGAGCATCAGCCATTGTTAATGCAAGTGTCATGTAGAGCCTCCTTTCAATGGAATTGTTTTTCAGTGTGGTGATGCTGTCTGATATGGTTTGAGTTAGGTCAGATT
>JAZQSR010000238.1:0-8557 GCA_045630225.1 Treponema sp.
TTGCAAAGGGAGGACCGTCATAGAAGACGTACTCCTGGCTATCCTTACGCTGGGCAATGGACTTCTTGAAAATATCTTTTTCCTTCCAGAATGAAAGAACTTCCTCCTCCTGTGTGGGGAAATTCGCCTTTGGGTCAACAGGTTTATACAAAACAACTCCTCCTGAGTTTGGTCTGTCGCAACAATTATAACTCATCATGAATGACAGATCGCTGTGTTTATTCAAGATAGTATGTCATATTTTTGGAAAAAAATAAAGTGGGAGATCTGGAAGGGAGGTTAACAATAGAAAGCCAGAGTATCTTGTCCAAACATTTCCTTCCATTTCAAACAAATATAAAAATGATTGTCAATGATAACTTCTAAAATTTTATTTAATTTGTTTGTAGGAATACGACTACCATTGCTTGCAACAACGGCACCACCAGCCTTTGTAAGCCATATCTTCGTGGCATTTTCAGTGGGTTTGCCTTCACTTATATGGACATGAATCGGTTCTAGATTTTCGTTCGTCCAAAAATAAACCAAATATCCACCAATCCTCAAAACATTAGGCAATGTTAATGCCTCCTGACTCAGCATACTTGAAGATGGTGTGGGCATTATGAGCCAACAATTCAGTAAAGAACTCTATTTCCTTTTGAGAAAAACCATCATTGAACAGCCATTTATAAGATGGAAGCACACAACGAGCCGAAAGGAAGCCCTGCTCCTCTGGCCGCTCAAAATGTACTTCTACAAAAGGTTTTCCGTCATCATGTCTGAGCTCTGAATGAACAATCATGGTTTCATCTGCTAAAGTTATGTAGGGATACATCATAAAAGACCACCTTTAATATAAGTATGGCACAGAACAAGTAAAAAATAAAGTGGGAGAGCTGGAAGGGAGGTTACACCTCCCTTGAATTAGCCCCTAGAAGTAATCAGAAAAATAAGGTGTCTGCTGCTCGATGGCGTCTTCTAGCATGTCCACAGTGGCCTCGGAGCAACGGAGGCGACCAATCTTGTTCAGGTAGTCGGGATTTTTGTAGCCCAAAAGCATGGTGGTCATGGTTTGGATGTCGATTTGGTCTCGGAACCGCTTGGTGCTAGGTTCCACAGTGCCACGACCGTGGCGGTCTATGGTGAGGGTGAAGGAGCCTTGATTCCAGGGCAGCAAGGGATCTGACAGGGTAAAATTCCACACACGCTTTCTGTTATCTGGCTTGAAAGGATAGCGGGCAATAAATTCCTTAATGTCCACAATGCGAGCCATAAAATAGGGAGAAATGTCCTCCTTGATTTTTGCGTCCTCCAAAAGGAAGGCCAAAGGCTCATCGGTGTAGGTTTGCCCTACCACCTTGGAAATCATGGAAAAGTGGGCACTGATGAAATTCCACAAGCCGGTACGGGCCTCTTCGTTCAAGAAAATCATTTCCTTAAGGTGGAATACCTCGTCGGCAATCCAATAGATAAGATAACCTTCCAATTCGTCTTTGTTGCTGTAATAAACGGCGGCGTTTACATCGTCGGAGTCCCACATAAAGTACTCATTCCAGGCTAGGTCATCACGAATGAGGGCTCCGTGGGTGCGGGCGGAAAACTTGTTGTACACCTCCTTGATTTCCTCTCCAGTTACTGGCACACGGCGAATCTCCCCAGAAACCTTCTTGTTCTTAGGCAGCTGGTAGTCTTGAATCTCGTAAGTAATCTTGTCACTGATGATTTCCCAGCCCTTGTGGCGGTAGAAGGGAATGGAATAAGGATAAAGATAAGAAATGTACTGGCCTCTGTCCCGCATTTCATAGAGGGCCCGTTCCAAAAGCTTGTTCATAAGGCCATGGTTGGCGTACTCAGGATAGGTTCCCACTCCCGTAAGGCCACCCATGTCGTAGATTTGGCTGAAAATCCGCACCTTCATGGGATACACCACGCACTGGGAAATAAGCTCATCTCCGTCGAACCAGCCCAAAACTTGAGCCTGCTGAAAATTAGGAAGCTTTGCCCGAAGAATTTCCTTTTCCTCCCAGCCCACCTCCTGCAACACGTGCTTTGTTACCTGAAATACATACTTTAAAAGCTGGTTGTACTGCTCTACCTGCTCCACCACCACCTTTTTTAAGGTGAACTTATCCTTTTTCATGGTCTACCTCCCAGTAAAACGTACGGTACAATCTATCGATTTTCGTTAATGCAATACAGGTCTCCCTGCCGACATATCATTCCCTCTGCCACAAGGCTTTCTGCAGCCGATTCAAGGCGGTACAGCTCTATGCCAGACTCCCCTTCTATTTCCTTGAGAGACAAGATATTACCCTGAGTCTGTGCAAGGCTTTTGACAATGGCTCCACGAGCCTGACGTAAAGACCCCTGAAACTTGGACTGACGGCTGTAATGGAGACTCCTGCGATTGGGATTTGCGGTACTTTTTTTAAGCCGAGCTCCATAGTCCATCAAGGCATAGTACCAGCTGCGAGGATCCTCATGGTACAGTGTGACCTCTATCAAAGGCATGAGGCTGGAATCTGCCACCTTAACAGGATGAGAAGCTTCATCGGCTTCTTTGTGGCCGCCATCCTGTTCTGAGGGAAAATTATCCCTAGGAAAAAACAAAAACAGGTACACGGAGCGGATATTTGTCTCGATAAAAACCTCTGGCTTGTTAAAGGCAAAGGTGGCTACAGCTCTGGCTGTGTATGGCCCAACTCCCCGCAATTTTTCCAATTCCCTGGCACTGGAAGGAAAGACTCCGCCTAACTCCTCCACCACCTGACGACAGGCCTCTTGCAGATAACCTGCCCTGCGGTTGTAGCCAAGACCACTCCAAGCTGCCAAAACCTGGGGAAATGGGGCCTGAGCAAGGGCTTGGGCAGTGGGAAACTCCTGCAACCAGTTCAGGTACTTTGGCACCACCCGCTCTGTTTGGGTTTGCTGTAGCATCAGCTCCGAAACAAGGATTTCGTAGGGGTCACAGGTTTCTCGCCAGGGAAAGGAGCGCCCCTCCTGACGATAAAAGTCCAGAATCATGGACTGGAACTCCTGTACGCTGGAGCCGTTGGGCAGGATAAAAGCGGAATTATCCATCAGCAAGTTTCAACAAGGCCCCGCTGGTGTAGCTCCTGCAGAATCAGATCCACAATTTCATCTGGCTTGTGGAGGGCTGTATCAATAATTAGGTGACAAAAGCCATAGTCGCTGTTGTCGATTTCATACAGCTGCTGGTAGCGGGCGGAATCCTCACGGTCACGCATGGCGGTAAAGGCCTTGATTTCCTCCAAGTCCCCCCCCTCCCGATTTAAGATACGGCGAGAGCGCACATCCTCGTCTGCCAAGAGGAACACCTTGAGATCTGCATCCTTCAGCATCCAGACAGCAAGACGAGAGCCCAAGACACAGGATTCCTCCAAGGCCAAGGCAACTTGACGGCCATCCACCTGACGGTCAAAGCTGTCGTCGGTTTTGGCTCGCTCTATGATTTCTGCCAGGGAAAAGCCAATGTCCTTGGCAAGATTACGGAATGTATAGTTGATGAGTTTGATTCCAAGCCGCTGAGCCAACATGGTACTGACAGTGGTGTTTCCGCAACCACTTTTGCCAGAAATAGCGATACGAAGCTCCTTGCCCTGTGGAATGATGTAATTCATGTGCTCCCCTTTGGTCTAAAAAGTAATGTAACTCCTATTTCTATTGTACAATATGGAAAGGCTCTGTGTCGATACCTAGGGCTAAGGGGCTGTGACGAGGGGGTTAAAGGGAATCCTTTAGCTCCTGTATCAACTGCTCACTTTTTGCAAAGGAATCAGTGAGCATTTCCAGTAGCTGGGAAGTGGTGAAGGTGTTTTCTGCTTCTGGTACAAAGGGATTTTTTATATCCAAGTTGTAGCCGTTGTTTTTGAGCACTTCAATTCCGACTTTCCAGGCTTGTTCATTTTCCACAGGATTATTCCACCAGGTTTTTAATGAATCGAATTCCTTCTTTTGGATTGGCTTTGTTTTAGAATAGGATTTCTGACCTTCTGGAAGCCTATGCTCCCAATAAAAAATCTCCTTTGTGGGCTCACCCTTTGTAAAAAACAGCAGGTTTGTAGCTACTGAGGCATAGGGTTGAAAAACAGAATTGGGCAACCGAACTATGGTGTGAACATTGCACTTTTCCAAAAATTCCTGCCGAATCCGCTGCTTTACTCCATCTCCTGTTAAAGAGCCATCTGGAAGAACGATGGCAGCACGGCCCCCATCACGCAAATAACGAATCATCAGCAGCAGGAACAAGTCTGCACTTTCTGTGGTGCGGAACTGAGCAGGATAATTTGTTTCTACCCCATCGGAAACACTGGCTCCAAAGGGAGGATTTGCCAGGATAACATCTACACGATCCTTTTCGCAAATACTGAAGTATTCACGATTCAAGCTATCACCATTGATGACGCTAGGAATTTCGATGTCGTGCAAAATCAAGTTGGTAACACAAAGCATAAAAGGAAGGGGCTTGAGCTCGTGACCTTGAATCGTTTCCTCCAGTGTCTTCAAATCTTCCACAGAATGAACGTCCTGAGAACGGATATTTTCAATGGCACTGGTTAAAAATCCGCCTGTTCCGCAGGCTGGGTCAAGAACCTTTTCTCCAAGACGGGGATTTATGATTTCTGTCATTATCTCCGTTACGGCACGTGGTGTGTAAAATTCGCCGTAATTACCAGCACTTTGCAGGTCTTTCAAAAGGCTTTCGTAAATGTCCCCAAAGGTATGGCGGTCTTCGCTGGCATTAAAGTCAATCTCGTTCAGCTTGTTCACAACCTGACGAATAATGGTGCCATTTTTCATGTAGTTGTTGGTGCCAGCAAAAATGTCTCGGACAAGAACAGCCCGCTTATTCACTCCATCCTTGCCAGATGAAACATCTAGGTTTTGCAAGCCGGGAAAAAGCTCCGTGTCCACAAATTCCTTCATGGCATCACCAGTGATGCCTTCTGAGTCGGCTGCCCAAGTTCGCCATTTAAGTTTTTCTGGAATCACCGAAACATAGTCATCATTCAAAAGCTCCAGTTCTGCATCCTTGTCATCAAGGATTTTCAGGGTAATCATCCAGCCAAGCTGCTCCAATCGCTGGGCATCTCCAGAAACACCTGGATCCTTCCACATGATGTTTTGCAGGGATTTTATGATATTTGCTATGTTTGCCATTTAGTTTGTCTCCTTTTGATTGCCACAGGGATTACTTCGAGAATCTCAGTAACCGTAAAAACTATTCTTCTGATTGAATCAATTTTATCAAATCTTCTTTATTTGGTAAAACTGTCTGATATTTACTTGCGAAAATCTGATTATTATTTTCCGGTAAAGTGATTTCAACCAATGAATCTGATTTTTTCTTGCATAGAATTATTCCGATGGTTTTGTTCTCATGGTCGAGTTTCACAAATCTGTCGTAATAATTAACGTACATTTGCATTTGTCCCAAATCTTGATGAGTTATTTCGCCAATTTTTAAGTCGATTAAAACAAAACATTGCAAAAATCTATTGTAGAAAACTAAATCCACAAAAAAGTGTTTTTCATCAAACGTTAATCTAACTTGACGACCTACAAAAGTATATCCTTTCCCTAGTTCCAATAAAAAATTTTCAAGTTTTTCGATAAGTCTACGTTCCAACTCTGATTCAGAATAGTAAGATTTTTCCGGTAATCCCAAAAACTCCAATACATAAGGGTCTTTTACAATATCACTAGGATTTTCAACAACTTGACCTTGTTGTGCTAACAATTTCACTTTTTCTTTATCTTTACTTAAAGAAAGTCTTTCATAAAGAGCCGAATCAAATTGACGTTTTAGTTCTCGTAGACTCCAGTTTGAAGACGTTGCTTCAATTTCATAAAACTTTCGTTCATCGGGATTATCAATTCGCATAAGAAAAAGATAGTGTGAATAACTTAAAGTGAATTGGTCAGACACTGTCTGCCGAATTTGGTAAGTAAGATAAAAATCCCTCATTTGTTTTAGATTTGTTACGGAAAATCCTTTTCCATAATTTGCAGTCAGTTTTTCTGAAAGCTTTTTTAGAGTTTCTTTGCCGTATTCCGCCCTAATATTTCCGTGTTGCTCTTCTTCTACAATGAGCCTACCAATTTCAAAATAAGTTTGAACCATGGCAGTATTTACTGTACTTGCAACAAACTTTCTGCTTTCTTCGAGGATTGAAGCTATTTTATTGTAAAGAGAAATATTTGCGATTTCATTTTGTTCATTTGCCATTTGGATTCTCCTTGATATTGATATTGCCACAGGGATTGGAAATGCCTACGACATTTCTGGGATTCAGTTTGCACCTTTTGATTTTGCATTTTCTATTGCTTGTAAAAGTTTTTGTTCCAAAACATCTTTTGGTGGCATTTTTGTTAAATATTGTCCCACCCGAATATTCCCTTTATCTAATTCTAAAAGTTCAATAGTTTGTTGGGATTTTTCTGCACACAATATTAATGCTATAGGCTCTTCTTCTCCTTCTGCTTTTTCAAATTTTGAAAGCCATCGAAGATACAGTTCAACTTGTCCTTTATATTCCGGTTCAAACTCACCTAGTTTCAGTTCTATGGCGACAAGACGATGTAATGTTCTGTGATAAAAGAGCAAATCTATAAAATAATCTTTTCCGTCAAAAACAAAATGTTTTTGTCTGGCAAGAAAAGCAAAATCAGACCCCATTTCTAAAATGAACTTTTCAAGTTCTGCAAGTATTGAATTTTCTAAATCTTTTTCACTGTATGTATCTTTTAATCCTAAAAAATCAAGAATATATGGATCCCTATAAAATAAATCCGGAGACATTTTGTTTTCTGCTTGTAAAAGTAACAAATCATTTTTGATTGTTATGTCCGGTTTTTTGGATATTGCAGTGCGTTCAAAAAGCATTGATTTACGTCTTTCACGCAATGTACGAACATTCCAGTTTTCATTGCAACACATTATGGCGTAAAAATTTCTCTTAACTTCATCTTCAATCGGTAAAAGCTCAACAAAATGAGACCACGTCAATTGTTGCGACAATGTCGCCACTTTTTCTATATCCGGAAATTCTCTATAAAATTTTATCATTCTAAACAATGAAGTTTTCTCAAACCCTTTCCCATAATTCAATGATAATTTTACTGATAGTTCTTCTACGATCTTTTGTCCATATTCTGCCTTATTTTCATTTAGCACTGTGCATACAAGATATTTTCCAATATTCCAATAAAGTAAAACCATTTCGTTATTAACTTTATGTAATACAGAATGCTTACACTTATCAATCAAGGCAGAAATAGCAGAATAAATTTGACTTGTGTATTTTATTATCTCCTTTTCCATCCCCTTACTCCTCCCTAAACGCATCTTTGTCATCAAGAATCTTAAGTGTAATCATCCACCCAAGTTGCTCAATTCTCTGTGCATCCCCAGAAACCCCAGGATCTTTCCACATGATATTCTGCAAAGATTTTACGATATTTGAAATGTTAGCCATTTAGTTTGTCTCCTTTTACTTTGTTTTTAAGGGGGAAAGCCTTCCCTTCGCTACCCCCTTCTAGCGCACCCCGCAACGCCCCGTTTTATTGCCACACGAAATGCCTACGGCATTTCTGATACTCTAATAAAATTTATTTATGTTGTCTTCTTAATGCTTCAACGGCTTCCTTTATACCTTTATCTGTTCTTTCGTTAGACCATTCATCCCAAAAATCAATAGTAGCACTGTTAGGTTTTATCTTAGGTTCATCAACAATAACACGACTCGGTAATAGTGATGCATCTCCTACAATTAAAGCTTCTCCTACATCTAATATTGGAAGTATATTTGCAAAATCTCCTAGATTGTCAGGAAATAATCTTTGGATAACATTTTGATCTTCTGGATTAGTAAGACGCATTGCTATAAAATTCCCACATTGACTCAAAATAGTCTTATTAACATCAGCAGGTCGTTGACTTATAACAACAAGAGCAACTCCATACTTTCTTCCCTCTTTTGCAATGCGTTCAAAATTCCTTAATCCCTTTTCTTCAATTCCATCTGTAATTTTATTTGGAAGATATAAATGTGCTTCATCACAGAATAAGGCTATTGGATGTCGTTTCTGTTCTGACATCCACTGCTGGATAGAAAATACTAATCTACCAATAAGTCCTGTAACAAGTGGAAGAATGTCAGATGGAACTTCAGAAAAATCAATAATTTTTAATCCTTTTGAATTACCAAAATCTAATAATTTTTCTGCAAGTATTTCAAACCAATCATAACTTTGCAATTCTTTAGCTGAATTAAAAATAAAATTCAAACGTTTATCCATTTGTTTACTTTCAAGACGCTGAATAAATCTTGTAAGTTTACCATTTAACGGACCTTGTTTCTCAGACCTAGCACCTTGAACCATTTCCACATCTAATCGTTTTAATTCATTTAAAACCTTTTCAATTGAATATGGAATAGGACTTTCTATTGTAAAATTAGCTAATATTTCTGTTTTATTCTCAGCATTAAGCTTTTCTTTTTTATAGTGAATAATTAAATCAAATAGTTTTCTTGCTTGATTTGGTGCATTA
>JAZQSR010000239.1:0-7413 GCA_045630225.1 Treponema sp.
TCCCTCTTCATAACCATCACGACGACATTCCATCATACGGGAGGTGTAGGTAAGGTACATGTTTCGCTCCTCCTGTTTAGTTAGGAGGGGACACCCCCTCTACTCAGAAGCGGTGGGTTTCCGCACTTTTGCGGGGCAAAAGCGAGATTCGCTAAAATCGCTCAATATATCGCGATTTTCCGGCTTGAGCCGTCGCTCCCTACCTAAAACCACCCTTTCCCCCAGCACTGCTTAGGGGCTGCTCGCCCCTAAGAACCCCAGAGGAATATTTTCTGAAGATAATCATAGAACAAGCGTAATTCTAGGTCAAGGTTGCTGAGGTCTTTGGCGGTGGTGCAATGTACGACAGAGATTTTTGTTCCGCATCACACGAGAAAAGATAAAGTCATCGGTTATGTCTAGTTCTTCCCAAGGTTTGAATTTTGTGGTGATTTGATTTCCCATTTTTATCTCCCCAAAAAATTATTCTTACATGTATATTATTCGCTTTAAACTGCAAGAATTTGTCTTTTTTGCGGGAAAAAAGTTGGATTTTTTTTTGTTTTTTTCTGACTGGTAGGAGATTGCCTAGTTGATGAGCCTGCGGAAGTGGACATACCGAGGTAAACTGTATACAAATCTAGACCAGCCTCTAGTTTCATCTGAAAAAACTAAGCCAGTAATTTTCAGATAAGCAAACTTTTTTTAAGGCACTGAATAAGTTTAAGGTTGCCTTAATGATGATTTTATAACAACTTGTGTTACAGAATCCATTCCTCTTCCAATATCATGACAACTTATGTTTTACCCCTTTAACCTATTTTTCTTGTCTTAGTTCCAGCACTATATCCAGCGGGAGGTTGGTGCAACGAGCAACAATTTCAGGGGGTAATCCTTCTGCAAGAAAACTCTTTGCTGTCTCTAGCTTGGTTTCGTAGGCTCCACGTTCCAAGCCTTGTTGAAGGCCCTCTTCAAAGCCCTGTTCTTTGCCCTGTCGAAGCCAGTCAAATTCTTTCTGGCGAGCGGCAATGTAGTCAGAAAATCCCATCTCGATAATTTTCAGTTCTTCTACCATTTGATCCAGCCTTCTTGTAAAGTCGTTTGTTGGGGTTTTATTTTCCAGGTACTGTAGAAAATCCTTGATTCTAGGATCCTCCACATCTTGGTACCTACTTACATTGTAAAATATTTTCTTTGTCTTGTCATCGTAGGGATGCTGGTTGTTGTGGTCGATGTAGCTGCGGGGCTCGTAAATGGGAAGATTCAGGTGAAAGGGATCTTTCATACACAAGAAAATGATGTAGGTTTCTGGGAGTTCAATATAGTCGCTGCCTTTTAACAGGTTGTCTAGGTCAAGCATTCCTTGGTAGTAGCGAGCTCTCAGGGCTTCTTCTTTGGTGATAACCGACTGGATTTCGATATCGAAGACTCGCTGGCCATCTGGCTCTTGCACGTATACGTCCATCCGTACACCTTTTGAAGCTTTTAGTGTTTGAATAACCTTTTGTACAATGGGAAACTCGATGTGGCTGATTTTTATCTTTAGTAACATTTCCAAGACTTCTTTGCAAACATCTATGTTCTGCATGATTCGACTAAAAATAAAATCATCAGCCAAAGTGAGCTTTTTCCACTCCCGCTTCCATACTTTTTGCAATTCTTCCAGAACAGATTCTGGTAAATCAAACTCCATTCATACCTCCACTAAAAAAGCTTTACATATATATTATTCGCTTTAAACTGCAAGAATTTGTCTTTTTTACGGGAAAAAAGTTTGATTTTTTCAGTCCCCCCCCCCAGCACCAGCCCCATCTACTCGCAGTATAGCCCGATGAACGAAAGAGCTGGGGCAACAGGGAGGTCCCCTGAGCAGCCGAACTGTGAGCGTAGTGAAGTGCGAGGCTGATTAGGGTTTCCCTGTTGCCTCTTTCACTTTCAATTTACCTATGCTATACTGCCCCCATGGTACGAAAAAACACTATCCAACTTAGAAAGTTCTTGTTTTTGTTGGTATCCCTCTGTTTGTTCCTTTCTTGTAGTGGAAAGGAGGGAGAAAGCAAGACAAAACAAACTGCTGAGTCCTCTGCTCCCAGTCAGGAGGAAATTCAGAGAAATCTTCAGCAACAGCAGGAATTGCAAAGACAGCAGGCACAACAGGCTGCAATCCAGAAATTTATCCAGAGCCTTGACCCAGTGCAACGGTACAGCCAGCTTTTTCTCGTTAATCTAGAAGGAAATAAAGATTTTTATCCTGTGGAATCTTTACAATGGGGAGAATTGCCACAGCAAGAGCTTATTCCCGGTGGATACCTTTTCTTTTCATACAACGTGGCTAACAGCCCTCAAGAAGTGGCCTCCTTTACTGCCTCTATCCAAAGATGGTGTCAGCAGCGAGGAATCCTTCCGCCTCTGCTTACCCTTGACCAAGAAGGTGGCCTAGTAAATCGCTTGCGGGGAGTGACCTCCTCTTTACCCTCTGCCCAAACTGTGGCTACAACCATGACAGCATCTCAAGCTCAGCAATTATATGCACTGCAGGCAGCCCAAATGAAGCTTTTGGGATTCCATCTAAACCTTGCTCCCGTGGCAGAGGCTTCTAGTGAGTATAACCAGCAATTTCTTGACACTCGCAGTTTTGGAAATCTTTCTGTTACAGAAGAGTATGCAGTTGCAGCCATTGCTGGCTTTCAGCAGGAGGAACTTGGCTCTGTTGTAAAGCATTTTCCCGGCAACACCAACGATGACCCTCACTCTGGGCTGCCAGAAATAGCTTTAAGCCAAGAAGAGCTACAGGAATTGTATCTTGAGCCCTTCCGAAAAATTATTTCTACAGGAAACCCTTGGGCCCTTCTCATGTCCCATGCCCGCACCGCTGCCCATGACTCTGAAACTCCAGCCTGTCTTTCTCGATTTTGGGTAACAGAGGTTTTACGTCAGGATTTTGGCTACGAAGGACTCATTCTCTCTGATGATATTTTTATGGCGGCCTTGGAAAAAAACGGTTTCCCCCCAGAAAAGGCCGCTATCATGGCGATGGAGGCAGGAATCGATGTGATTATGCTTTCTGAAAAGAAGTTTGGCTCCGTGTTGCAATTGTTTTTAGACAAAAGTCAACAAGAGCCTGAGTTCAAATCCCTGCTGGATGCTGCTGTGGAGCGGGTCATTGGGGTAAAGATTAAGGCTGGATTAATGAGCTTTCACGAGGATGAAGGTGGCTTAAGTCTTGTGTGTACTGAGTCTGCTGCAAACCATTGGAATGAAGCTGAATTTCAAAATCTTTATCAGCAAGGACAAGAGCTTTATGCAACAGCTCTCGGTGAATAACAATGATTGTTCATGTTGATTCTGATTTTGCCGTGGTGGTTAAGGAAGCAGGTGAGGTGTGTGAGGATGGCTCTCCCCATTCCCTGTCCCTGCGTCTGGCTTCCCTCATAGAAGAAGAGCTCGGCCACAAGTTAGAGCGCTGTGAATGTGTCCATCGCCTAGATCAGCCTGTAAGTGGGCTTTGTATTTTGGCCTTAACCGATAGGGCTGTTGCAAGATTTTCCAAGATTTTTGCCTCTAATTCTGTGGAGAAAACCTATTGTGCCATTGCTGAACGAAAAAAATCGGCTCAAGGGGAAGTGCAGTCAGAAATTTCTTCTGATTGGAAAAATCTTGAATGTCTCATGACCTTTGACCGTGGCAAAAAAAAGGCCCGCATTCTTTCAGAAAAAGAAGCTCAAAGGGCTGGCAAAACTGCTGGGAAAAAGGCCCTGCTACGGTATAAATTGCTAGGACAGGGAGAACGCTACGATTTTCTGCTGGTGGAACTCTTTACTGGTCGCACTCATCAGATTCGCTGTCAGCTGGCAGGAGAAGGACGCCCTGTAAAAGGTGATTTAAAATATGGGGCAAAACGGTCGGAAAAGGGTGGTGGCATTCGGCTTCACGCGTGGAAATTGTCCTTTTCTCATCCTGTTACAGGAGAATGCTTAACCTTCACCTGTATGCCGCCTCAAATGGATGTCTTGTGGCAGGCCTGCATGGGCTTTTTATGCTGATTGCAGTGGATTTTTTTGTCGATAATCTGTATATTTGTATAGGTTGATTTATCATCACACCGTACAACCTAGGGAAGAACATGGGAAAAAAGAATAGCTCTACCCAAGGCACCACTTCTGGAAAATTGAAGGGAGCTGAGGGCTTTGAACAATATTATCACACATTATTTACTACTCGTTGGCCTGCCCTCAAAGAAGCCTTGTTAAAAGAGGCTTCTCCTGTGGCTTGGCAAACTGACTCAAATCTTTCTCCCTATTATCTTGATGCTGCCAGCATTCGTGCCGCAGTGAGCCTTCCTGTAGCAGGGGCAAAAACCCTGCTGGATCTCTGCGCAGCTCCTGGTGGCAAAACCTTGGTGATTTCCTCTCTTATGGAAGAGGATGCCACTTTGCTTTCCAATGAGCGTTCTCGGGAGCGGCTGACTCGTCTCATTCGGGTGGCAGACCAGCACATGACAGAAGCAGTACGGAAGCGGGTATCTATTTGTGGCAAGGATGGAGCCACCCTCTGTAAAAATCCTGCCAACCAATTTGATCGAATTTTGCTGGATGCCCCCTGTTCCTCGGAGCGTCACGTGCTGTCTTCTCCCCAGTACCTTGAGCAATGGTCTCCCGCCCGCATTAAAACTCTGGCTATGGCTCAGTGGGCTCTTCTGTCTTCGGCCTACCGTATGCTCAATCCCGATGGCTACTTGCTGTATGCCACCTGTGCCCTGTCCCCAGAGGAAAACGACAAGGTTGTATCTCGTCTCAAGGCCAAGTTCCCTGATGTGGAGTTTGTTCATGACTTGCCTCCTGTGCCAGAAAAGGTATCCCAGTTTTGTCAGCTTCCTCTGCCGGAGCCTGAAAAGACAGAGATGGGATTTCATGTGCTTCCCGACACCGCAGGAGGAACTGGCCCCCTGTATTTTTCCCTCATTCACAAAAAGCCCTTGGAGGATGGTGAATAATGGCCCAAAAGAAGAAGAAACCCAAGGTAGTATTGAAAAAAACTCAGGTGATTGTTCTTTCCGTCGCCATTGTGGCAGTTTGTGCCTGTATGCTTGCTGTGGTAACGCTTACTGCACCTGAATCAAGGATGCATTTTCCAACTATGGCACAAAAAAGTGAATCTGCTGCCCTTTCTTCAGAAAGCCCTTCCTCAGAAGATTCATCACAAGAAACAGCCCAACAAACGATGGATGCTGGTGTAGCCCAAGTAATAGCCCAGCTGGAAGCAGCAGAAAAGCGGGCAAAGGAAGGGGATCAAAAGGCAAAAGAGGCTGAAACACGAGATTCCAAGGTCCAATCTGATGGGGAGTCTGCCCAAAACTGGATAGCTGAGGTACAAAATCAAGCTACCCAACAACAGGCAGCCTCAAATGTATCGTCTCCAGCAAATTCCTCCTCAGCAAATGTAGCTCTCGGCTCCAAGGATAGAGCTACTTCATCAAGCCCAGGAAAAACTGGCACCACAACAAGTAGCCCCAGTTCTGCTAAGACTGTAGTAGGAAAGGATTACACCATTCCTTCAGCCCGTTCTGGAGCCACCTTGACCTTTGTATTTGACGACGGCGGTCAAAATCTTTCTGACTTGCAGCATTACCTAAATCTTCCCTTTCCTGTGGATGTGGCGGTGCTCCCCCAGCTTCAGCATTCTGTGGAGTCTGCCCGTCGTGTTCGTTCCTCTGGCCGCCATGAATTGCTCCTGCACCAGCCCATGCAAGCTCGCAATCTTTCGGTAAATCCTGGGCCAGGAGCCATTTCCCCTTCCATGACCACCACGGATATCGATGCTGTAGTAAGGAAAAATCTTGCTGAAATCGGTCCTGTATCTGGTCTCAACAACCACGAAGGATCCCTCATTACTGAGTCCCAGATAAAAGTTGGCAAGGTTATAGAAATTTGCCAGCAACAGGGAATCTTCTTTCTCGATTCCCGCACCTCAGCCAATACAGCAGCACCTCAGGCAGCCTTAGAACTGGGAGTTAAAATCTGGGAGCGTGATGTGTTTCTGGATAATACCCAAAATAGGGCAGATATTCTGGAACAGATTCAGCGGGGGCTTGAGGTGGCAAACAGAAAGGGCTATGCCATTTATATTGGTCACGTGTGGTCAGGAATCAATCTTGCACAAATTCTTCAAGAGTTGTATCCTGTGCTAAAATCACAAGGGTATATTTTTTCAACGGTGGGAGGTTTATATGAAAATTTTGGGGATTGAGTCATCCTGTGACGAAACAGCAGCAGCTATTGTGGAGGATGGAAGAACCATTATCAGTAATGTGGTGGCCACCCAAATTCCCTTTCACCAAGAGTTTAACGGGGTAGTGCCAGAGATTGCCAGCCGCAAGCATGCAGAATGGATTATGCCTGTGGTGCAGCAGGCTCTGCAGGAGGCAAACCTCACCCTAGATGAAATTGACGGTATTGCCGCCACCAATCGCCCTGGTTTAATGGGCTCCTTGCTGGTGGGCCTTACCTTTGCTAAAACCTTGGCCTGGTCCAAGAACAAGCCCTTCATTGCCGTAAACCACATGTTGGCCCACCTCTATGCCGCCCATTTGAGCCAAGACATTGCCTATCCTTACTTGGGATTGCTTGTTTCTGGCGGCCACTGCATTATCTGCAAGGTGGCTGGCTTTAACGACATCACCGTGCTGGGAACCACCGTAGACGATGCTCCAGGTGAAGCCTTTGACAAGGTGGCCAAGTTCTACAATCTTGGTTATCCCGGTGGAGTCATCATCGACAAGCTGGCAAAGGAGGGAAACCCCAAGGCAGCAAGCTTTCCCATTCCCTCCTTGCACAAGGGTGAGCACCGCTATGATGTGTCCTATTCTGGTCTGAAAACAGCAGTAATTAACCAGATAGACCAATTCTGGAACCAAGAATATCCAAAAACTCCAGAAAATATTTGTGCAGCCTTCCAAGAAACTGCGGTAAAGATTCTCGTTTCCCGTATCCTTCGGGCAGTGGAGGATACAGGTCTTACTACCATTGTAGCTGGTGGTGGTGTGGCCGCTAACTCCCGGCTACGGGAAATGCTTGCTCAACGGAAGGAACTTACCTGTATTTTCCCACCTCTCAAGCTCTGTACCGACAATGGAGCCATGATTGCAGGCTTAGGCTACCAGTACCTCAAGGAGGGGGAAACAAGTCCCTGGAACACCACTGCTTCTGCTCGAATTCCCCAGTTCAAGCGAGGACTTAAGGCACGAGGGTAATCCTCAGAAAAAGTGAGAAAAATTAGAAATTTTATATTTTTCTCACTTCCTTATAAGTTCCATTTGAATAAAACTTAGTTGACAGGCATTTTTTTCTGTTTTACAATGAACTAATATGGAATCTCGCTCTTCTTTTGATCGCATGGTTATTTCTCTCACTCCAGCAGAACGAGCTGCAATGCTGG
>JAZQSR010000240.1:0-5362 GCA_045630225.1 Treponema sp.
ATCAAAACCTTCCTCGTAGCCATCATATCGAGCATCAGCCATTGTTAATGCAAGTGTCATGTAGAGCCTCCTTTCAATGGAATTGTTTTTCAGTGTGGTGATGCTGTCTGATATGGTTTGAGTTAGGTCAGATTCCACCACACCCTTCTGCAAATAATGATAAAATGCTTGTAATTTCTGGTCAAGGGCTGAAAGCCCTGTGGCCCTGGTGTTCAAAAAGATGCGGAGAGAGCCGTCTTTTAGTTTGAGCTGATGCTTGGCTTCTTTGCAGGTATATTCAAATGTGTAACGAGGATAATTCCTGTCAAAAGGGTCAAAAGTACAAATGAAGATGAGGATATTTTCTGGTAAATCCCGATACTTAGTTCCTGTTGAGATTGTGGACACATCTGCCACGCTTTGATAGTAACGGCTTCGTTTGGGAAGTTCTTTTTTGTGACCAGTTTGGACTTCCACATTAATAATGCGATTCTCATCTCGCAAAAAAACATCCATGATGATTCGCATGGAATCTGGATCGGTTTTATGTTCGTCTTGGGCGGAAAGGTAGCGTATTTCTCCAATCCGCACCCCAAGGATAAGTTCCACTACTTGACGACAAATGTGTTCATCGTGCATGACACGAGAAAAGATAAAGTTGTCAGTAAAGGTGAGGCTTTCCCACTTTTTCTGTAATTCTGCTTCTGTTAACATTATTCCTCCAAGTTTTTTTCTTACATATAGATTATAGGTTTGAAGGTGCAAAAAAACTGCGTTTTTTCCAGAAAAAATCCCCAGAAAAATACACTGATTCGATTTTGCTACGTAAAATTCCCAAAAAACAAAAAAGGGGATAACCTCATGGTTATCCCCAGAGTCGTGCTTACATCAACAAAGAGTTATTTGTTTATTCTGTAGCAATTTTTTGTTCAGAATAAATACGAGGCTTGGAGTAATCATTACCAGAATCAAACTTTAACTCATAATCTTCATGGGAGGATTTAAATTTAGTAAGATCTGCTTCTGTAATGGTGTAGCTATCTGAGCTTGTTAATGAACCAGAAGTAGAGTCATAATCATTCATAGGATCATAACTATAAGGTTGGGTATTGGTAGGCTGTGCTGCCAATGCAAAGAAGCCGCTAATATCTGCTGTTCCTGCAACAATTGTGGGATCTCCTAAAAGATAAAGCAAAGGTTCTGAGTTAGAACTGGACTTTGCAATTATTCCATAAGCCTTGCCTGCTTCTACAGAAATTTTCCCACCAGAAATAGTAAGTTCATCCCCAACAGAAACATTGATACCTTTGGCTATAGCTTTGCGTTCTGTGTACGCTTCTTTTATAATGTCTGTTGGGCTCTTTATGGAAATACTTCCACCTTCCATATTTACGTTGCTTGCCTTATCTGGGATGTTTGCATTGATTCCATAGATTGTACTACCAATATATGTACCCTCTAGAGTGATAGAACCACTTTTCATAGTTACCGAAGAGGCTGAGATTCCAGACTGTTCGCTAGTGGTACCTTCGTTAAACGTACTGATGATGGTGCCTCCATCCATGAGTGACAGAAGACGCTGCTATTGCAGGTCCTGGGGAATCAAGTCCTCGTATTGTTCCACCCTCAAAAATAATGGTTCCTCCAGATATTCCAGATACAGCATAATAAGTTCCACCGTAATGATAAGGTGATGGAATCTCTATAACTCCTGACTTTGTTGTAGAAGTATCAACAATGGTAAGTGTTCCGCTATTGCTTATTACAGGAGATGGATGCCTCTCATCTGGTGTAGTTCCCTTGAGAATAAAACCGTTTAAGTCTAAGGTAAAATTTCCTTCAGGAAAGGTAATGTTCTGGGTAATATCTGCTTCTAGTTTTACGGTACTACCATCATTTTTTGCAGCTTCTTCAATGGCAAGAGCAATGTCTTCGAATCCTGTTGCTGTTCCATCACTCTTAATAACAGTAATACCGGCTTTTATATAGCGAGCATAAAAATTTTTATGTTCAGCGTCGTATGAGTCAAAACGTGTTACTGGTTCACCTTCAAAATCTTTGTTAGTGTACCATCCAAAAAAAGTATAACCTTCCTTTGCTGGAGGAGCTGCAAGATCATATGTTGTTGTATCTTTTAGATATTCTGTAAACTCCATATCTGTGATTTTGGTGTCACCATCCCAATAGGTTATCGTGAATTCTATACCCCCCCCCCCTGATGGATTGGTAGGAGCGTTAGTCCCATTCCCCCCTGATGGATTGGTAGGAGCATTAGTCCCATTTGATAGGATGGTTCCACCACCACCGTTTCCATTGTCGCAACCTACAAAAAATAGGGCGGCAATTATCATCAACAAAGTTGCCATTGTTGATACAATAGATTTTCTTGATTTCATAGAAAATCCTCCTTAAAAAAAATTTGCAAGTAAATGGAGAGCCTAGAAGGATTCATTTCATCTACTTTGCTGCAGTATAACAAAAATAAATCATTGTGTAGTGAGTAAATATACACTATTTTTTAGTGAATTTATTCATCAAAAAACAGTGTATTTTTCACTAAAAATTGGTGAAATTCTGAACATCAGCCCCATCTACTAGCTATCGAGTTGTAGCCCGTGCAATTGAAGCCCCCGCCAACAATAGCAATGATCCTGAGTACCAGAAGTACGTAAAGACTGTTCCCATCATCTTGCCCTTTATTCCCCTGTACAGTGTGGTAAAGTACAAGTTCTTGGTAGCATAAGGTAATTTCTAAGCACGCTAAAGGCGAAGTCATAAATTCCCGAAAATTAGGTGACATTTGTCACCTAATTTTTTTAAGAGGAAGATTCATGAGTTTAGTAAAGAGACCCTTGTTCAATCCTGACGGGGATATCGATATTCGACAGCGACGGATGATTGGCGGAAACACTACCAACCTTAACGACTTTAATAACATGAAGTATCAGTGGGTTTCTGGCTGGTATCGTCAGGCCATGAATAACTTCTGGATTCCAGAGGAAATCAATCTGGCTCAGGATACAAAGGATTATCCCAAGCTGTCTGTGGAGGAACGCACTGCCTACGACAAGATTTTGTCATTTTTGGTGTTTCTTGATTCCATTCAGACTGCAAACCTCCCCAACGTGTCTGAGTATGTTACCGCCAACGAGGTAAACCTGTGTTTGAACATCCAGACCTTTCAGGAGGCAGTGCATTCTCAAAGCTATTCTTATATGCTGGACACCATTTGCTCTCCCGAACAGCGCACCGATATTCTGTACCAGTGGAAAACTGACGAGCATTTGCTGAAACGAAACACCTTTATTGGAAACTGCTACAACGAGTTTCAGGAGAATAAGGATTTCTTCCGCTTTATGAAGGTGCTGATTGCAAACTACATCCTTGAAGGAATCTATTTTTATTCAGGCTTTATGTTCTTCTATAATCTAGCTCGTAATGGAAAGATGCCT
This sequence comes from Treponema sp., assembly GCA_045630225.1. GTDB lineage: Bacteria > Spirochaetota > Spirochaetia > Treponematales > Treponemataceae > Treponema_F. The sequence goes on from JAZQSR010000240.1 coordinate 3,432, forward strand.
GGTTCTGCTCAGGAAATTCGCTACATCAATCGTGATGAAAATACCCACCTGTGGCTGTTCAAGAACATTATTCTGGAGCTGAAAAAAGAAGAGCCAGAGATGTTTACCCCCGACAAGGTGCAGATTTATGCTGACATGATGGAGGAAGGCGTTCGTCAGGAAATTGAGTGGGGAAAATACGTTATTGGAGACAAGATCCCTGGTCTTACTACCAAGATGGTGGAGGATTATATCATGTACTTGGGAAATTTACGGTGGATGAATCTGGAGTTTGAGCCCTTGTATCCCGGCTACGACAAAGAGCCAGAGGACATGGCCTGGGTTTCTGCCTATTCCAACGCCAACATGGTAAAGACCGACTTCTTTGAAGCTCGCTCCACCGCCTACGCCAAGGCTTCTGCCCTAGAAGACGACCTGTAATTCCATGGATCATCCAGTTCTGACCCGTTGCCCCCTTTTTGCAGGTATTGCCGCAGATGAGATTGCTCCCTTGCTGGAATGTCTTGGGGCCCGAAGGGTGGCGGTGGAAAAGAATCAGACTATTTTTTGGGAAGGGGATGCAGCCACGGACATGGGCATTGTGCTGGAGGGAGCGGTGCAGGTGGTACGGGACGATTATTACGGCAACCGTACCATTGTGGCTAGACTAGAGGCTGCGGGACTTTTTGCAGAAGCCTTTGCCTGTGCTGCCATTGACTCCTATCCAGTGAGTGTGGTTGCAGAAACTGCCAGCACCGTTCTTATCCTGAACTGCCAGCGGATTATGACGGTGTGCTCCTCTTCCTGCGGCTTTCACAGTCGCCTTATCCGAAATCTTTTGGCCATAGTAGCCTCAAAAACTATTCAACTGAATCAAAAGCTAGAGCTCCTTTCCCATCGCTCCATTCGAGAACGATTGATGCACTACCTTCTTGGCTGTGCAAAAAAAGCTGATGCAAGCCAGTTCACCATTCCCTACGACAGACAGCAGCTGGCAAACTACCTGTGCGTGGAACGAAGTGCCCTTTCTGCTGAAATCAGCAAATTGCAAAAAGAAGGAATACTGGAAAGCCGCCGCAGCTGGTTCCTGCTGAAAAACGAAAGCTATTAAAAGCCGTTTTTCGAAATTTCCTATAGAAATTCCACTGGAACAGAAATTATATCTTCACTTAAATAAAGCATTTTGTTGCATTGGCATAAAATACAACCTTGTCCAACTGTTTTTTCTGAATTTTTAGAAAGAACTGAAAAATGTTTTGCCATATCTAAAGTTGGGTGTGCTGATTTTTTTATTTCGATTGGATAAAGAATATTGTCTTTTTCAATAATTAAGTCAATTTCTTTTTTATCCTTATCACGATAAAAATAAATATGTTTTGTGTCGTGTCCTGCATTATAGTATGATTTAATAATTTCACTAACAACAAAATTTTCAAAAAGTCCACCTGACATTGCACCATTCATTGCAGTTTGTGAAGAAGACCAGCCCACAAGATAACATACTAAACCTGTATCCATAAAATAAATTTTGGGAGTTTTTATAGCTCGTTTTGAAATATTTTTTTCATAAGGTTGTAAAAGTCGAATAATGCCAGAAGATTCTAAAATACTTGTCCATTCTGTGATTGTTTTATTTGAAACACCAATATCTTGCGCAATTGAATCTGCATTAAAAAGTTCTCCAACACGGGCTGCAATGCATTGCATAAAATTGTTGAATTTCACTAAGTTTTTTGAATTTATTAAATCTGCGACATCTCTTTCTAAATAAGTTCTAATATAGGAACGATAAAAAGACTCCCATTCTATAGATTCATCAGCTAATTCTGGCATACTTCCTCGCCAAATATGGTGCCATAGATTTTCATAAGGTTTAATAAATTTTTTTCGGTCTAAAAAATATTCAGTAGTTGGCAAGAACTCTGTATTAAAATCAATATTGTATTTTTCTC
>JAZQSR010000241.1:0-4788 GCA_045630225.1 Treponema sp.
AATCCAGTAGTTTATTTTCAAAAAATGTTGTATCATTCTTCTTGGCCATTGTCTTTTCCTTTTGTTAGTGTGGTAACCAACATTCTGGATTTTCAATGGCTTTTTTCTACCCCATTTTGCGAACTTTATTGTACACTATCGTAGTTTACAGCAAGCTGTTACTGCTGGTGGAATTGTGTACATTGGAAGTGATATTAATGTAGCTTCCCCTTTGACGGTGAATACAGATGTAACATTGTTGCCTGCTTACAAAAATGTTACATTAACGAATAACAGTTCTGGGAATTTGTTTACTGTTGCTGATTCTTCTGGAAATTTAACTATTGGCGGTGGAGAATATACTATCACCTTGGATGGTAATCAAGTGGCACAATCAATAATCTCGGTAAGTGGCGGAACCGCTACTTTAGCTGATAATGGGATTATCACAAATGCTGCTGCTTCTGGGATAAAGATTTCTTCTTCTGGAACATTTGAAATGACTGGAGGTGAAATTTCAAAGAATAAATCAAGTGCTTATAATGGAGGTGGTGGTATAACAATCTCTGGTGGAATATTTAACATGACTGGAGGCCGTATTATAGACAACACTGGATCACAAAGTAGTGGTGGTGTAACAGTCTCTAGTGCAAAATTCAACATGACTGGTGGAACAATTACAGATAATACTGGAAGTTTTGGTGGAGCTGTATCCTTGGTGAGTGGAACATTCGACATGAGCGGAGGAAGCATTACAGGTAACACTGTTACAAGTTCTGGTGGTGGTGTACAAGTATCAGGAGGAACGTTCGTTTTATCTGGAGGTAGTATCTCAAATAATAGTGCCTCTAATGGTAGCGGTGTCTATATGTCTACTGGTTCATTTCAAATGAGAGGAAGTGCTACTGTTGATTTAAGTAATGATGTATATTTATCCAGTAGTAAGGTGATTACCGTTGCAGGCACTCTTTCTGGAACTACTCCTGTAGCAACAATAACTCCTTCTTCCTACTCAGCAGATACTCAGGTGTTGAGTGCAGGAGACGGTGTAGATCTTGCAGCTGAAGTAGGAAAATTTAAGGTAACGCCAAAATCTGATGGTACAGAGTGGACTATTGTTGTAACTGAAACTGATGCTGGTCAAGTAGGACAGTTGCAGCAAGTTCAATAACCCCACTCACGTTTCAGCATAATTTTTGGTGAGGAGAAAAGGCCACGGCTCGTCCGTGGCTTTTAGTTTTACGAGGTGGAAAGATGAAAATACGAAAGACTCAAGTTGAAGATTTAGATGCGGTGCTGGAGATTTATGCTCAGGCACGGGATTTTATGCGAAAGACGGGAAATCCCAGTCAGTGGGGAGACATCTGGCCCCCAGTTGACCTGATTCAAGCTGATATTCAGCAGCAAAAAAGCTATGTATGCGTAAAAGAGAGTGAAGAAAAAGCTGGACAGTCAACAGAGGAAATTCTTGCAGTGTTTTTCTTGGAGATGGCAGAGGATCCAACCTACGCAGAGATTTATGAAGGAAGCTGGCTGGAAGAAAACCGCCCCTACGGTGTAGTACATCGGATTGCAAGCCTTGGACAGGGAGCTGGGGGCTTTTGCTTAGAGTGGGCCTTGGCGGAATGTGGCAATATCAGGATTGATACCCACGAGGAAAACATGCCCATGCGATCATTGTTAAAAAAATTGGGCTATACTTATTGTGGCATGATTTATACTCACGATGGGACTCCTCGATTGGCCTATCAGAAGACTCGGTAGTAGAGTTAATTTTTATTTAAAACCTCTTTGAAAACTTTACTATTCTTTGTCATCACTTTATTAATTTTGTAGTTTTTTGTATAATTGGAGAATAATTTTCCAAAATTGGAATTCAAAATATAAGATTGAAAAGGAGTTTGTATGGAAATGGTGATTCAGTTGGCACTTTTGGCCCTTGGCTTTGTGCTTTTGGTAAAGGGTGCTGATTGGTTTGTTGATGGAGCAGCGAGTGTGGCTGCAAAGCTTGGAATTCCCCAGCTGGTAATTGGTCTTACCATTGTGGCCATGGGAACAAGCGCTCCAGAAGCTGCAGTAAGCTTGACGGCAGCCTTTCATGGTAATGCAGATATAACTATTGGTAATGTGGTGGGAAGCAATATCTTGAATGTGCTGATTATTCTTGGTTTGGCAGCACTGATTTGTCCCATGGCAGTGGCAAAGCTGACGGTTCTTGTGGATATTCCTGTGACCATTGCTATTAGCCTTTTGCTTCTTGGCTTGGGATTTGACAGAAGCATTAGCCGCCTAGATGGAGGAATTTTGCTGGTGGTGTTTATTGGTTATTTGAGCTATCTATTCATCATGACCAAAAAAGGCTTGATTTCTGGTGAAAGTGAAGAGGAAGGGGCCAAGATTCAATCGGTTCCAAAGGCTTTATTGTGTACCGTCCTTGGTCTTGCCCTAATTATTGTGGGAAGTAACTTTGCAGTAGATGCCGCCAGTGCTATTGCAAAGATGCTTGGTTTAAGTGAACGGTTTATCGGCCTTACCATTGTGGCTCTGGGAACCTCCTTGCCAGAATTGTTCACCTCTGTGGCCGCCGCCAGAAAGAAGAACCCAGATATGGCCATTGGTAACATTGTAGGAAGTAACATCTTCAATATCCTGTTTATTGTTGGCTTGTCTGGCATGGTAATTCCCGTTCCCTTTGCCCCAGCTTTCCGCTTTGACATGATATTTGCTGCTGGAACCATGCTTTTGTTGCTCTTGCTGAGCTTGCCTAATCGTCGTCTTGGCCGAGTTGACGGTTTTATTTTGTTGATGGGATATATTGCCTATTTCTTTTCCATTTTGTAAAAAAAACACCACCAGTAGACACTTCCTTATCTGCTGGTGGCCTTTGTGCTTTAGAGAGTTTGTTATTTAGGCTGCTGTTTTGTAGTCTATAACAGAGATTTCTTGAGTTAACCGTTGTGCTGATTCTATGATGTGTTCTAATTTTTCAACCACATCTCCAGTGTAGAGAATCTCACTACATTGACTGCATTTGAAACATGGAACATTGCGAACAATGATGAGACAATGTCCTAAATCAGTTACACTTGTAGTAAAACTTTGCTCTGCATTGGCAAAACAATTCATACACCTCATAAAAACTCCTTATTGTTTTCGTGTTTCCCAATCAGCTTCCCACTGGGTGGGATTAGGATAATATGCGGTAATAAGATGATAAATTCCTCATCATGGCTAATTACTAGGTGAAGAGGTTTTTGATTGATAGTTATTCCTAAAACGAGACAACTTGCAAATGGTTTATCATCCTCGTATTGTTTGATGATTTTTCCTGTCATAATTGCTTGTAAAATATCTTGTATGGATATTTTGCGTTCAACAAGTTGTTGGCGAGCATGTTCTGTCAGAACAATATTCTTAGGATTGCAGAGTTGTTGAAGTTTTACAAGGTCTATCACTTTTAAACTATACACCGATTTTACTTTAAGTACAACTAATTATAAAAAAACGCCACCGGTAGACTCTTCCTCCTTGTCTGCCAGTGGCGTTATCTGTTTAGATCCAGATATTTGGTCGTGTATGTAGGGCTTATACTAGGAGATTATTAGCCGTTATACACAGGTTTCTTGGAAATGATAGACATGATTGCACCAACGATACAGCTAGCACCGATGATGATGAATGCCAATGTGTAGGTTCCAGTAGCAGCCACGATGCGAACTGCAATCTGTGGACCGATGATACCACCAATACCGTATGCCAAGAAGATGCGAGCGTAGTTGGGACCAGAGTACTTGGCACCAAAGTAGTCTACAACCAATGAAGGATAAGCACCCATCATAGCACCGAAACATACGGCCAAACCACCAATTCCGATTGCAATAGTAACAAAGTTTGTCAAGAACTGGAGGGAAACCAACAACACAGCGTTGATAACATAAATGATTGTTACAACTCGTTTTGCACCCAACTTATCGCAAAGAGCACCACTCATAAAGCGACCAGCTGTGTTAAAGATAGAAAGCAAACTTACGATTGCACCAGCTTCAGCAGCAGTAAGATTTGCAACCTGCTGTGCGATAGGAGATGCCTGACCAATAACCATCAAACCAGACATATTTGCAAACAGATACATAATCAACAAGAACCAGTACTGCTTTGTCTTGAGCATTTCGCTTGCGGTGTAATCGTGTCCAGCACCAGATGCGGCACCTGTTGTAGCAGGAGTCCAACCTTCTGGCTTGAATCCGTCTGGAGCAGCCTTCATCATGGGAGCACCAATCAACATACCAACAAGAGCGATTACAGCCTGAACCCAGAATGTCTTTCCAGGACCAAGAGTTCCAATCATTGAGGTACAAATAGGTGCGAATACGATGGAACCGAGACCGAATCCACCAACTGCCAAACCGGAAATCAGACCTTTTTTATCTGGGAACCACTTGATACAAGTAGCAACAGGAGTTCCGTAGATAAATCCTACACCAATTCCACCGAGGACACCGAATCCCAAATAGAGCAAGGGCAAGCTATTTGCAAATCCACTCAGAACCAGACCCAGGACATAAAAAATTGTTCCGATAAGTGCTGTTTTTGCAGGCCCTTGTTTTGCCAAAATCTTTGCGGCGGGAATCATTGAGATAGGGATAACCAATGTTGCGATTGACATAGCCAATGATACGCTACTCTGGCTCCATCCGTGGGCTTCAATAAGAGGTTTTACGTAGATACTCCAGCTATAAAGCATACCTGCGCAGAAGTTGCTGATAATACCACCAACTACTACCCTCCATCTAAGTGCATTACTGTTTG
>JAZQSR010000242.1:0-46482 GCA_045630225.1 Treponema sp.
TACTATAACATTGAGGGCAACGCGCTCCACATCCAAAGCGACGGCAGTGCTGACCACAACGGCAACTCCTCCGTCACCAGGAGTTCGGTGGGCGTTGTTCCGGCTTTGTGCATTGAACTTCAGTGAGAACGTAACAATTAGAACTTAGACAAAGATTTTCCCTCGTCCCAGTTCCATCTGTAGCGGGGGAGTTTTTTTATCTAGCGCCATCTATCCAGTTCATGAAAAGTAGACCTTGAAATTGAAGCCCCGCCAGCACCATGTGGGGAGCAGGGGAACCCCAAGCAAATTATACTGGGGAGCAGGGAAGTTCCCTGCCCAGCCGCCCTCTGAGCGTAGCGAAGCGTAAGGCTGGGTAGGGCTTCCCTGCTCCCCAAGATACATTTGGTTCCCCTGCTCCCAAAGATGGAGCTCGGGATTCAGCCTCCCGGGATGCTATTCGTGAGTCCCCCCGTCTCCTATTTCCTAAATCCCATGAATTCGCTATACTGAAAGGGTGTTTTTCTGGCAGAAGTTGTTCCTGCCAAGATGATTTTAGTGGAGCGTAGTACATGAAGGGTATTGAACTAGAAAAGGCATATAATCCTGCTGATTTTGAGGATAGAATTTACAGCCAGTGGAAGGAAGGTGGATACTTTAAGCCAAAGAGCGACGCTGATTCTCCTGTCCATGGATGCAGCTGTGGCTGTGGCAAGGCTAGTGGAGAGGGGAGTGAGCCCTTTACCGTGGTGATTCCTCCTCCAAACGTTACTGGTGTGCTTCACATGGGGCATGGCCTCAACAATACCCTGCAGGATATCGTGGTTCGCTATCATCGCATGAAGGGTGACAATACCCTGTGGGTTCCTGGAACCGACCATGCGGGAATTGCTACCCAGAACGTGGTGGAACGTCGTCTCAAGGCAGAAGGTCTTTCTCGCAGAGATTTAGGGCGAGAGAAATTCTTGGAGCGAACCTGGGCGGTAAAAAAAGAGCATCATGAAATCATTTCTCGTCAGCAGCATCGTCTTGGCAATAGCGTAGACTGGAGCCGTGAACGTTTTACTTTGGACGAAGGTCTTTCCAAGGCTGTACGAGAGGTTTTTGTTACCCTGTATGAACGGGGACTTATTTATAAAGGAAATTATCTGGTAAACTGGTGTACCTCCTGTGGAACAGCCTTGGCCGATGATGAAGTTGAGCACACTGACACCGCTGGTGCCATGTACCATATTTACTACGAAATTGAAGGTGGGGCCTCCATTCCTGCCGTTACTCTGGAAGACGGAACAGTATTCCCTGGTGGAAGCAAAATTGAAATTGCCACCACTCGTCCAGAAACCCTTTTGGGAGATACTGCTGTAGCCGTTCACCCAGAGGATCCTCGCTACAAGGAATTGATTGGTAAGCGTGTTATTCTGCCCTTAACTGGTCGCACCATTCCTGTGGTGGCAGATGCCTACGTAGAGCGAGGCTTTGGTACCGGCGTGGTAAAAATCACTCCTGCCCACGACCCCAACGACTGGGAAGTAGCCAAGCGTCACGATTTGGAAATCATCAATATCCTGAATCCCGACGGCACCTTGAACGAAAATTGTCCTGAAAAATATCGTGGTATGAGCTGCAAGGAAGCCCGCAAAATCGTAATTGCAGACTTGGATGCAGCTGGCTTGTTCAAGGAAGAAGAAAAAATCAACCATGCAGTAGGTCATTGCTATCGCTGTAATACTGTGGTGGAGCCATACTTGAGTGACCAGTGGTTCGTAAAGATGAAGCCCTTGGCAGATAAAGCCTTGGCTGCATGGAAAAATGGTGAGATTGTCTTTTATCCCCGCAAGTGGGAAAACACCTATTCCCACTGGATGGAAAATATCCGTGACTGGTGTATCAGCCGTCAGCTGTGGTGGGGACATCGTATTCCCGTGTGGTACTGCAAGGACTGCGGGGAAATGATTGTATCCCGTACCGATCCTGACTCCTGCCCTAAATGTGGAGCTTCTGCAGAAAAGCTAAACCAAGATCCCGACGTACTGGACACCTGGTTCTCTAGCTGGCTTTGGCCCTTCAGTACTTTAGGCTGGCCAGAAAAAACACCTGATCTTGCCACCTTCTATCCCACCACAGCTTTGGTTACCGCCTACGACATTATCTTCTTCTGGGTAAGTCGTATGATTATGGCTGGACTTGAATTTACAGGTAAGGCTCCCTTCCGTGATATTTACATCCACGGTCTGGTACGTGACAAGCAGGGCCGCAAAATGAGTAAGAGCTTGGGCAACGGTCTTGACCCACTGGAAATCATCGATGAATACGGCTCCGATGCCCTGAAATTCACCTTGGGCTTTATGTGTGCCCAGGGACAGGACGTGTTGGTAGACAAGGAAAGCTTTAAGCTGGGAAGTCGCTTTGCCAACAAGATTTGGAATGCCAGTCGCTATATTCTAGGAAATCTGGAAGGTCGGGAATTGCTTCCCATTACTCAAAATGATTTAACAGAACTTGACCTGTGGATTTACAGTCGCTTGGATGAGGCTGCCCGCAATGCTCGTTCTGCCTTAGAGGGCTATCGCTACAACGATGGTGCCCAGGCCCTGTACGAGTTCTTCTGGAACGATTTCTGTGACTGGTACGTAGAAGCCACCAAGCTATCCTTCCGCCACGGTGACGAAAAAGAAAAGAATCGGGCTATTTCCGTGCTGTTGAATGTACTGGAAGAAAGTTTGCGTCTTTTGCATCCCTATCTTCCCTTTGTTACAGAGGAAATTTACAGCAAGCTCCCTGTAGCCCAGCTGGTAGAAAACCGCAAGGCCGCTGCTGCTTCTCTAGATGGCAAGCCTTTGCAGGTTATTTCACCTTCTCTGTACACTGGAATGTTGGTGGCAGCTCCCTATCCTGTGCCAGCTGATGAGCGCCAGAATGAAAGTGTTGCTCGCCGTTTTGCTGTATTGCAGGATGTTATTCGCTCCGTTCGTGCCCTCCGTGCTGAATGTGGCCTTTCTCCCGATGCAAAGCTGAACATTGCCCTGCAAATCACCCCAAATAGCCCAGCTGAAGTTTGCCGTGAAAAGGCCGACTTGATTCAGCTTTTGGCTGGTGTTGCTTCCATCGATTTTGCCGAGGAAAAACCCCAGCGAGCCATTGGTGCTGTGGGTGATGGTTTTGAAGCCTTCCTCTTGGTGGAAGGAAGCATTAACCTAGATCAGCTGCTGGCTCGCTTTAAGAAGGAGTTGGCAAGTGAGCAGGCTTTTGCCGATAAGGTAAGTGCAAAGCTTGCTGGTAAATTTGCCCAGAACGCACCTGCTGATGTAGTTGCTGCTGAACGAGGTAAGCTAGAAAATACCAAGCGTCGTATCGAAAAGCTTACATCCTATATCGAAAGCTTGTAAGGAAATTGGTTATGTAAGGGTTGCCACGGCCAAAATAGTGGAAGGAGCTCAATATGCAGATGAAAGATCATGATATGAATCATCTCAAGGGAATCTATCTTGCACCCTATATGCAGATAGCAACCTCCCTCATTGGAAAGCGTCGTCATTCCGGAGGGAATATGTTCCGCCATCAGCTGGACACCATGAGCATCTTGATTGACTACGGCTACATTGACAGTGTTTTGCTGAAGGCTGCCGTCATCCACGATGTAATTGAGGACATCCCTGACTTTAACCACAACCTGATTCTAGAAATAGATTCTGAGTCTGGCCTTGTATACGACTTGGTGCTGGAAGTTTCCAAGAAAGAAGGCCAGACAAAAAGCGAGTTCCTGCGGGGCATCATTGAGCATGGCAGCATGAGGGCAAAAACCCTCAAATGTGCCGACCGCATCAGCAATATGATTTCCATGGGCTTTGTTACTGACCCAGCCTTTATCGAGCGGTACTGCGACGAAACTGAATTCTTTATCTTCCCCTTGGCTTTGGAAGTAGACTTCCGCATGTATCAGGAGCTTATCGAGCTGGTGATGACCCGCCGCAAGTATCTTGAAGATTCCGGCTACTTGGACAGAAAGAAAGAAGCCATGGCGGGACTTCATCGTCACTAATGTAATTTTTGTTTTCTATAAAATAATGAAACTCAATCTGCTGGAGGCTGTATGTCTAAGATAATTACCTTTGGAGAAATCATGTTACGGCTTAAGTCCCCTGGGCAAGAGCGATTTTTTCAAACTCCTGCCTTGGAAGCAACCTTTGGCGGAGGTGAGGCCAATGTGGCTGTATCCTTGGCCCAGTTTGGTCAAGATGTAGCCTATGTTACAGCCCTGCCAGATAATCCCATTGGACGTTCCACCTGTACCCAGCTGAGAGGCTATGGAGTGGATACCTCTTCAATTCATTTTGAAAAAGATGGCCGCATGGGAATTTATTTCCTGGAAAATGGTGCCTGTGCTCGTCCCTCGGTGGTGGTGTACGACAGGGAAAACAGCTGCATTGCCCGCTGTGGCAAAGGTAGCTTTAACTGGCAAGAAATTTTTGCTGGGGCAGCCTGGTTCCATGTTACAGGCATTACTCCAGCCATTTCTCAGGCTGCCGCTGATTCTTCCTTGGAGGCAGTTCAGGCTGCAGAAGAAGCTGGGGTAAAAGTCTCTATAGATTTAAATTTCCGCAAAAAGCTTTGGAAATACGGAAAATCTGCTCCCGAAGTAATGGCTCAGCTTGTGTCCCATTGTCAGCTGGTGATTGCCAACGAAGAGGACATTCAGAAGTCCCTGGGGCTTCCTGCTCCTAAGGTGGATGTGGAATCCGGCCACTTAGAGGAAGAAAGCTATCGCTTGTTGGCTCAGCAGGTAAAGGAACACTTCCCCAAGCTGGAGCAAGTGGCCATTACCTTGAGAGAAAGTCATTCCGCAGACAATAACGGTTGGTCTGGAGTGCTTTTGGGAAAAAGTGGTTTTCATCGTTCTCGCAAATATGAAATTACCGATATTGTGGATAGAGTTGGAGGAGGAGATGCCTTTTCTGCAGGACTCATCTACGGTTTGCAGGAATTTCAAGATGAAGAGCGAGCCCTAGAGTTTGCAGTGGCAGCTTCCTGTCTCAAGCACACCATTCCAGGAGACTTTAATCTTTCTACAAAGGATGAGGTGCTTGCCCTAATGGCAGGTGGAGGTTCTGGGCGAGTTCAGCGATAAAAGGAAATGATAATGGAAAAATTTGCAGAGATTTACAATAAAATTGGTGAAGTGGGAATTATTCCCGTAATTAAGTTGAATCGAGTAGAGGATGCTATTCCTCTAGCTAACGCCTTGCTGGCAGGAGGAATTCCTGTGGCAGAGGTAACTTTTAGGACAGAGGCGGCGGCGGAGGGCATTGCTCTCATTCGGCGGAAAGTTCCCCAGATGCTGGTGGGCGCTGGAACAGTGCTGTCCACAGAGCAAGCCATTGCTGCTGTTGAGGCGGGAGCCCAGTTTGTGGTGTCTCCAGGCTCCAACGGCAAGATTATCGATAAGGTTTTGGATTCAGGTGTAGTTATGATTCCTGGTGTGGCCACCCCCACAGAAATTGAGGCCGCCATGGGAAGGGGCCTGTCGGTGGTGAAGTTCTTTCCCGCTGAGGCTTTAGGTGGTGTTGCTATGCTGAAGGCTTTGGCTGGCCCCTATCCCCAGATGAAGTTTGTTCCCACCGGTGGTATTTCTGCCGGCAACATGCAGGACTACCTTCAGCAGAAGAATGTGCTGGCAGTGGGAGGCAGCTGGATGGTTCAGAAGGATTTGGACGTGGTACAGCAGTTATGTCAAGAAGCTTGCAAGTCAGTAGCTTCGATTCAAAGGAGTGTATAAGTATGGAAGAGATATTGCATTTGTTGCAGGATAATGCCCGTTTGTCTGTGGCTGACATTGCCGCCATGACAAAGAAAAGCGAGGATGAGGTTCAGCAGATTATTAGCGGACTGGAAAAGGATGGTGTTATCCTGAAGTATTCTGCCATCGTCAATCCTGAGAAGGTTGCCGAGAGCCGGGAAAAGGTTCGGGCAGAAATCGAAATCCAGGTTACTCCAGAGCGGGAACACGGTTTTGATGCCATTGCTGACCGCATTTATCGCTATCCTCAGGTAAAGTCCCTGTATCTCATGTCTGGTGGTTATGACTTGAAGGTGGTTATTGAAGGAGAATCCCTGCAGGATGTGGCCTTCTTTGTGGCTCGAAAGCTTTCCACCTTGGAAGGAGTTAAAAGCACCAAAACCCATTTTATGCTGAAGGCCTACAAGGAAAATGACGTGATTTATGTTGACGAAAAAAAGGATCGTCGTGAGGGAGTTACTGCCTAATGAATACTCGTCAGGATAGATTTTCAGATAAAATCACAGGAACACCTCCTTCTGGAATCCGCAAATTCTTTGAGCTGATTCAAGGACGAGACGACATTATTTCCTTAGGTGTCGGGGAGCCTGATTTTTCAACTCCTTGGATTATGCGAGAAGAAGCTTTCTACCATTTGGAAAAGGGGCACACCTCCTACACCTCCAACTGGGGCTTGCTGGAATTACGTCAGGAAATCGGCAAATATCTTCAGCGATACAACCTGCACTACGACCCAACCTCCGAGATTTTGATTACCATCGGTGTGTCGGAGGCCATTGACGTGGTGCTTCGTTCCATCTTGAATCCTGGGGATGAAATTATTATCTGTGAGCCCTGCTATGTGTCTTACCAGCCCTTGGCAGCCCTTTGTGACACAAAGCTCATTCACCTTGATACCTCCGTCAACGGATTTTATCCCACAGCGGAGCAAATTAAGGCTGCCATTACACCAAAAACAAAGGCATTAATGCTTTGTTCACCAAGTAATCCCACTGGTCGCATGATTCCTGCCCCTGAGCTGGAAAAAATCGCCCAGCTGGTGCAGGAGCATCAGATTTGGGTTCTGTCCGACGAGGTGTATTGCGAGCTGGTATACGATGATAACAAGCATTGTTCCATTGCCTCCTTCCCTGGCATGAAGGAGTATACCATTGTCTTAAACGGATTTTCCAAGGCCTTTGCCATGACTGGCTGGCGAATCGGTTATTTGTGCTGTAGCAAGGAATTAATGGATCAAGTGTACAAGCTCCATCAATACAGCACCATCTGTGCCCCCATTATGAGTCAGTATGGAGCCTTGGAAGGTTTGCGTTCAGGCTGGTCTGAGGTGGAGCGGATGCGGGTTTCTTATCAACAGCGTCGCAACATCATGTACAAGGCCTTTGTGGAAATGGGCTTGGATGTGGTGGAGCCAGAAGGTGCCTTTTATATCTTCCCCGATATCACTTCCACAGGCTTAACGGCAGAGGAATTTGCCACTCGCTTGATTGAAGAATATCAGGTGGCTGTAGTGCCTGGAGATGTATTTGGTGCTGGTGGTGCCGGCTACATTCGCTGCTGCTATGCTACCGACATCAACAAGATAAAGATTGCCCTAGAACGAATTGCTACCATGGTAAAGAGCTTGAAATCAAAATAAAGACTATAGAACAGTGACACAAAAAGGTGTATACTCGTTTTATGTCGATTATAGAAATTCGAGATTTGACATTTTCTTATCCTGAAAGAAATTTGGATGCAGTAAAAAATGTATCCTTTTCTGTGGATAGCGGTGAATACATTGCAATTCTGGGGGCAAATGGCTCTGGAAAAAGTACCTTGGCTCGCTTGATTTGTGGCTATTTGGAACCTTCTGCAGGAAGCATTACCAGAGCCCCTGATATGTCTGTGGGCTTGGTATTCCAGAGTCCAGGAGATCAGATTGTTGCCAGCGTGGTAGAAACTGATACCTCCTTTGGTCCTCGGAATCTGAGATGTTCCGAAGAAGAAGTAATAAGTCGCACGGTTGGAAGCCTTGATTCTGTTGGTTTGTTGGAACGCTTGCTGGACAGAACAAGGGATCTTTCTCAGGGCCAAAAGCAAAAGCTGGGAGTGGCAGGCATTGCTGCCCTTCATCCCACTGTTTTTGTCCTTGATGAATCCACCTCTATGATCGACCCCGAATCCCGTAGCCACTTGCTTGACTTGATGGACAGGTGGCATCAGCAGGGAAAAACCCTCCTTCACATTACCCACAGCCTAGAAGAAGCCCACCGTGCAGGCCGTGTCATTGCCATGAACGAAGGCCAGATGATTTTTGACGGTTCTCGGCAGCAGTTTATGGCCCACAAAGACATGGAAAAGCTGCTTTTTGGAGAGCCGCTTCCCTTTAATACCTTTGTATCTTGTCCTTCTGCTCAGTGGAGCCCCTCCTTGGAAAATCCTTCTGAGGAGATGCCCCATGGCTTTCAAAATGATGCGGCTTTAATTTTCCGTAATTTAAATTTTGCCTATGGAGATAATGATTTTACCCAGGATCATCAGGGTGAAAAAAACTCCTTGTTTGAAAATTTTTCCCTTGCAGTGGAGGCTGGTCGTCTCACTGCTCTAATGGGGCCCTCTGGTTGTGGTAAATCCACCTTAATGGAGATTGCTGCAGGGCTTTTGTCGGTTCCTTCTGGGGAAGTGTATAGCAATTCCCGTCCACTGTTGGCCTTGCAAGATAGCGACCACGGACTTTTTGAGGAATTTGCTGCCGATGATGTGGCCTTTGGTCCACGGAATCAGGGAATTGCTGGCAAGGAGCTGATAAAAAAAGTCAAGTTTGCCATGGAGCAGGTGGGGCTTCCCTACGAAAAGTTTGCGGAGCGTCAAACCATGAGCCTTTCTGGTGGTGAAAAACGAAAGGTGTCTTTAGCAGGAATTATTGCCATGGATGGACAGGTTCTGCTGTTTGACGAACCCACCGCTGGTCTCGATGCCAAAAGTCGCCGCAAGGTAATGGAAATGCTCCTGTCCTTGGTAAAGGCGGGAAAGACAGTGCTTTTTACTACCCATCGTGAGGACGAGGCCATGGTTGCCCATCGTGTGGTAAAACTTGCTGATACTCTTCCCGTTTCCATCAAGGAGGTTTTGGTGGAAAAAAGCCTCTTGCTCAAAACCTCCCAGGAGCAGGATTGTTCCGAGCAAAGCTTTGAAGAAATCGGGATGCTTCATCAGCAACAGGCCCTTGGGGGAGTGAGTTTGCTGCAATTTCTTTCCAACTTTGGAAGCAGTTTTTCTTCTGGAAGCAATAAGCCTTCGGTCATTCAAGGGTTGCCTGCCTTGGTGAAGTACCTGCTATTTTTTGCTCTCTTTATCTTTTCCTTTGTGACAAAAACTATTGCTTTGGCAGGAATTGGAGTGGGAGCTGTTATTTTATATGGACTTCTGGCCCACTATCCTTTGAAGACTGGATTTTTGTCCATTTTGAAATTGATTCCTTGGTTGTTCTTTTTCTTCTTGATTCAGATTTTTTTCCTGCCAGTGTATCCCACGGATAGGATTTTATGGGAAGGAAATTTTCTGGTGATAACGGATACAAAGGTGATGTCTGGTATCCTGCTGCTACTTCATCTTACGGCAGCCTTTATTTCCTTGTCGGTTTTTGTGTTTTCCATCTCCGAGCAGGAAATCCTTGACGGCTTGGAAAGCTTGCTCTATCCCTTGGGGAAATGTGGCTTTCCTGTGCGTCACGTTACCCTGGTGGCAGGAGTTGTGTTCCGCTTTGTTCCCCTGCTGGCTCAGGAGGCTGCCTTGATTGTCAAGATTCAGCTGATTCGTGGTGGCTTGGGTGATGCAACTGGATTTATAGCAAAGATTCGGATTTTGCTGCCCCTGTTGATTCCGTTAACCATCAGAACTTTGAACCAGGCTTCGGTGCTGGCAGATGCTTTGACAGCTCGGTATTATTCCTAGGGAACTTGATTTCTGTAATCGATAAAATTTAATCTCATTATTCTTCTCCACAAAAAAAAGTTGTAATCTCCATATTGTGAGTTATAATATAGTATTAACTTTTGGAGGAAAAGTATGTTGTGGAGAATGATAAAGTTTTTGGTAAAGACATCAGTTAAAGTGATTGTGTTGCTGGTTGTTGTGATTGGTGTGTTATCTGTTGTAAATTATTTCTTTGATACCCCCATTGATGGACATATAGATAAAGTTGTTAGTAGTGTTACAGGTTACGCAAAATCAGTAGATTTTAAAGATTCTGCTGATAAGGTTACTGGTTTTGCACAGAAGGTTGATTTTAAAGGTGCCGCTGACACGGTAAAAAGTTACGCACAGAAGATAGATATTAAGGGTGCTGCTGACACGGTAAAAAGTTATGCACAGAAAATCGATGTTAAGGGTGCAGCTGACACAGTTGTAAATTACGTAAAGAAAATAGACCTAAAAGGATTCACCAGTGTTGTTTCTGATTATGTGGGAGACTTTGATTTAAAGTCTTTAACAGATGATGAGTTATTTGATTATTTCCTATCTCATTATGAAGAATTTACTGATAAAGGTGCTTCCTTTGTGGAAAATTTCTGGTCCGATGATACGGTGTATTGGGATGAAAATCAAGGTGAAATAGTCTATTCATCAACTGCTGATGTGGCAACTATTCCTGCTTCTGTAACTGGTGGTGCAGCTGATTTATTGACTGTAAGTAATACCTATCTTGGTGTTCCCTATCGCTATGGTGGAACTACTCGGAAAGGAATAGATTGTTCAGGTTTTGTTGGAGCAGTGCATAAAGAAGCCCTTGGTTTATCTCTCCCTCGAACTGCACATGATATTTATACAACAGCAACCAATGTTGATAACACCTCCTTAGTACCGGGAAATCTAGTATTTTTTAGTGCCTCAGGTTCAAGAATCAGTCATGTGGGAATATACATGGGAGAAGGCAAGTTCATTCATGCTGCATCTGCAGGGCCAAAGACTGGAGTAATTGTTTCTAAATTAAGTGAAGGGTATTGGAGTAGAACCTATGTAGGTGGCGGAGCTGTTTTTTAGAAGTAAACTCCAAGCTATTTGAGATTAATTTGTACTCACGACTTGGCCATGATTTTTGCAATGGTCGTAAACTCTTGGCCTTTGTATGAAAATATTGTATACTATTGACAAATAATGCAGTTTTAAGAGGTTTAATATGCGTAGACGTGCCCTTATCAGTGTGTTCGTAAAAGATGGTGTTCTGGAGTTGGCAAAATTTCTCCACAACAATGACTGGGAGATTCTTTCCACCGGCGGAACTGCCAAATATTTGGTGGATCAAGGTGTACCTGTTACCGATGTGAGTGCAGTTACCGAATTTCCTGAGTGCCTTGACGGTCGAGTAAAGACCTTGCATCCCAAGGTTCACGCTGGAATCCTTGCTATCCGTGACAAGGCTGCCCACATGGATTCCTTGAATCAGCTGGGTGTTGCTCCCATTGATTTGGTGTGCGTCAACCTTTATCCCTTCTTTGATAAGGTACAGGCTGGACTTTCCTTTGAAGAAACTGTGGAGTTCATCGACATTGGTGGACCTACCATGCTTCGTTCCGCCGCCAAAAACTGGCAGGATGTGCTAGTTCTTACCGACCCCGCCGACTATGCCGATGCCATAGCAGAAATCGGTTCTGGCACCAAGAACTTGGTGCTGCACCGTCGTCTTGCAGGAAAGGTGTTCAACTTGACCAGTGCCTACGATGCAGCTGTGTGTCGCTTTATGTTCGATGGGCTAGATTCCATTGTGGCTGAGGATGGCACTGTCACCTTTGATCCTCAGCTTCCTCAGTACTATCCCATGTCCTTAGAAAAGGGACAGTCCCTGCGGTATGGAGAAAATGGTCATCAGCAGGCAGCTCTGTACCTGTGGGCTGACAGAAAGGGTGCCTTTGGGGGCATGAAGCAGCTTCAGGGAAAGGAGCTTTCTTATAATAATATTCGTGATCTGGACGTAGCTTGGAAGGCTGTGTCTGCCTTCAATCGCTTTGTTCGTCAGGCTGCCAGTGTGTCTGGAACCGACTACTCCCAGTGGGAAGGTCCTATCTGTGGCAAGCTAGCTGACGGAACTAAGGCAAATCCCTCTGGTACACCACTTTCCGTTTCCTTTGGAGAGGCTTCTAGCAGTGTCTTTACTGTTGCCCTAAAGCACAACACTCCTTGCGGTGCCGCCTTGGGAACATCTATTCTTGATTCCTACAAAAAGACCTATGACTGTGACCCTGTTTCCATCTTTGGTGGAATTGTAGGTTGTAGTGCTGTAGTGGACAAGGCTGCTGCTGAGGAAATGAGCAAATGCTTCTTGGAGGTAATTGTTGCTCCTGGCTTTACCGACGAGGCTAAGGCTATATTTGCTGAAAAGAAAAATCTTCGTTTGGTGGAAGCTGCCATTTCTGCTGAAGAAGACTGGGAGTGCATTGCTGTAGATGGTGGACTTTTAGTTCAGAATCGTGACAATGAATTGTTCAGCCGTTGGGACATTGTTACCAAGGCTCGACCTACCCAGGCCCAAATTGATGAAATGGCCTTTGGTATGGCTGTGGCCATGTTTGCAAAGTCAAATGCTATTTTGGTGATTAAGGATCGTGCTGCCATTGGAATTGGTTGTGGTCAGACAAACCGTATTTGGGCTGCAGGTCAGGCTTTGGAGCGGGCAAAGGCCGTTACCGATGGAGCTGGTACTGAGGCTGCTCAGGTTCTGGTAAGTGATGCCTTCTTCCCCTTTGCTGACTGCGTGGAAAAGGCTGCTGAGTTTGGCATTAAAGCCATTGTTCAGCCTGGCGGCTCCTTGCGGGATCAGGAGTCCATCGATGCCTGTAACATGCACGGCATTGCCATGGTGTTCACTGGTGCTCGTCACTTTAAGCACTAAGGAGTAGATTGTGCTTTTTTACCTTGCTTCTTGGCTGATGGAATCCTTTGGTCCAGCTCGACTCTTGCAGTCCTATGTTGTACTCATTGTCCTTGCTCTGTATTTGGGATTCTTTGTTACCTGTTATCTTTTGCCAAAGTTCTATAACTGGCTTCCCCATGACAGGGGACGAGATTTTACCCCAACGGCAGATGCAGCCAAGGGCAAGCCTACAGGTTCTGGTTCCGTATTTATCACCTTTTTCACGATTATTTGTGTATTGGTGGTGCCCTTGCGGGGTCTACAAGCCTGTATCTTAGCCCTTACCTGGCTGACCATGGTAACGGGATTTTTAGATGACCGTAGTACCACCAGCTGGGGAGAATACCTGAAGGGTGCCCTAGACTTAGCCATTTGTTTGGCAGCTTCTTTTTTACTCTATTTTTTCATCTCTCGTTCTACACCAGATGGAAATATGTATATTTGGTTGCCCTTTTTGTCTAGTTCAATAAAAATTGCACCTTGGCTTTACATTGCTATGGCCACCATTTTGTTGTGGCTTTCTATTAACACCACCAACTGTACCGACGGAGTGGATGGGCTTTCTAGTACCTTGGTGCTGATTGCTCTCATTACCATGGGCTGTCTTTTCTACTTTGTTTTTGGTCACAAGGAAATAGCCGCCTACCTGCTGGTTCCCCATATTTCTCAGGGAGCAAGCTGGGCAGTTATGACCTTTGCATTGGCTGGTGTGTTGATGGGCTATCTGTGGCATAATGCCTATCCCAGCAAGGTTTTAATGGGAGATGCAGGAAGCCGTGCCTTGGGATTTTACATCGGTGTGTGTGTCCTTGTGAGTGGCAATCCCTTTTTGATTTTAGCAACTTCTTCCATTATCTTTGTAAACGGTGGAATGGGCTTGCTGAAGATAATCCTCTTGAGGTTCTTTAAGATTCGGGTCTTCACAAGTATCCGTTTCCCCCTTCATGATCACATGAGACATAATCATAGTTGGTCAGCCACTCAAGTGCTGATTAAGTTCATGATTATGCAGGTGTTGATAACCATGGCATTGCTGGGAATCATGTTGAAGATTCGTTAAGGCTTACAAGAACTAGATTTTGTTGAAAGGGTGGGGGCTTTTCTCACCCTTTTCTTTATGGTATCCTTGAGCTATGTCAAAGCGATTTTCTTTGGGAACCATACTTTGTGGTCTCCTTTTTGTCTTGTCTTTTACTGGATGTTCAGACCGCATGGGGTACAGCGTTCTGTTGTGGTCTGTGCCTGAACAGGGACTGGAGGATGGGGAACTTGTTCCAGTCTACATTAAATCAAATATTTCACAAACATACGTCATTGGAACCATGGATTCAGATGTGAAATTCGAGGTTCCCTTGTGGCAGATTACGGAGCCCAGCTCAAAATCCACCGCCCAAAAATCCGTGGCAAAATATCTGGATTATCAATATCAGTATGCTCGTGTAGCCTTGGATGGGCTTCCCATGCGAGCAGAGCCAGTGAATACTGCAAAACAAGTATATCGTCTACGAAAAAATGAAGTGATTAAGGTGCTGTACAAGGGTGAAGGAGCTGCAGTTATGTCTGGCTCCAATGCCATGGAAGGTGATTGGCTTCGGGTGCTTACTAGTGATGGAACGTTGGGCTGGTGTTTTTCCTACAACTTGCGTCTTTTTGACAACCGCACTGTGGAGGAACAGGAACAGACTAGTGTAGCCACATCAACTGAGGCCCAAGAAGATGGTACTTTGAAAAAGGTTCTGGGGAAAGTGTGGTATCCAGATTCCTATAGAACCATGATTAAGTCTCGCACGATGGACTTGGAGCAGTTGGAAGCAGGCTATCACTTTGATACAGGTGCTTCTTCTGGTTCCGTTCAGTTGAAAGTACCTGGATTGACTATTTCCTTCCCCTATGTAGATGTGGAAAAAACAGGAGCCAATACCTACAAGTTTACTGATACTCCCATTAGCATTACGGTGCATCGTGATGATTTTATTGCAGTTCAGTACACCGATGATCATGGTCGTCCCACAGCCTATGACTTTGTTACCTTGGATGAAAGTCTTTCTCGAACCATTGCTTCTGAAAAGCAACGTCGCCATCAGTTATATGCGGAACTTGAATCCTTTGGACCTACCTTTGCCAGTTCAAACTACGGAAAGCTTACCTTCAATGGGGAAAATCAATTCCAGTGGAGTGGCTATCGTCAGCTTCAGCCTGCAATTATTCCTCAGGGAGCCTTAGGCAGGGGAACTGTGGAATTCAAATATTTCTTGTCCAAGTCTTTGACAGGCCGTTACGATGGCGTCATGACCTTAACCTTTGATAAGGGAACACGAGAAGTGAATTTCTTCTATAAGGTTGAAGATAATGGATTGCGACTGGAAGTGGCAGGAACTCATTTTAACGGCAAGACTATTACCGACAGAAATTCTAATCCTGTGGTTATCTTCTTCTCCCGACAAAATACCGGGACAGCAGGACAGAATTAACCATGGCCTTTGTTCAATTTTCCAAGGTGTCGCTGGCTTTTGGTGACAGGGATATTTTAAAGGATGTGTCGGTAAATCTTGCTGCAGGAACAAAGGCTGCCCTCAGTGGTGCTAATGGTTCTGGTAAGTCCACCTTAATGAAGATTATGGCAGGGGAAATGGCCCCCGACAGTGGCCAGCGAATTGCCCAAAAAGATGCCCGTATTGTGTATCTGCCTCAGTCTGGCATTGTTCATGCTGGCTGTACCTTGCGTCAGGAAGCTGATCGAGCCTTTGAGTACGGCTACCAGCTACAGCGAGAATTGGAAGAAATTGGAGATGCTCTCAAAGATTCCTCCCAAAAAAGTGGCCCCCTGCTGGAACGCCACCACGAAATTACCACTCAGCTGGAAGAATCTGGTTGGTATCGTCGTGAGGCTCAGGCAGAGCAGGTGCTTTTGGGCCTTGGCTTTTCTCGTGGAGATCTAGATCGTCAAACCCAGGAGTTTTCTGGCGGATGGCAAATGCGTATTGCCCTGGCCAAGGCCTTGATGCAGCATCCTGACATCCTGCTTTTGGACGAGCCCACCAACTACCTTGATTTGGAAGCTCGAAACTGGCTGGAAGAATTCTTAAACTCCTTTTCTGGTGGATTTTTGCTGGTAAGCCACGATCGCTATTTTCTTGACACCACCGTTACGGAGGTCTACGAGCTATTTAACGGGGATTTGCATCGCTACGTTGGTAACTACACCAACTACGAAAAGGTGCGTCAGGTGGAGCTAGAAAGTCTTATGGCAACTTACCAGCAGCAGCAGGAGGAAATCCGAAAATTAGAGGATTTTATCCGTCGCTTTGGTGCAAAGGCTACAAAGGCTGCTCAGGCTCAGGAGCGACAAAAAATGCTCGACAAGCTCCTTGCTCAGCAGGTGCAGATTCCTGAATCCCTTAAAAAAATGCGATTTTCCTTTCCTCCCGCTCCCCATTCAGGCCGCTTGGTGCTGACTCTAGAAGGAGTGAGTAAGTCCTACGATGGAGTGCGTCAGGTTTTAAGTCAGCTTGATTTAGTGCTGGAAAAAGGTGAGCGGCTTGTGGTGGTGGGCTGTAATGGTTCTGGTAAAACCACCTTGCTGAAAATCCTTGCTCAGCAGGACCCTGCCTTTGAGGGTAGTGTAAAGGAAGGAGCTGGCGTGGCAGTGGGTTACTTTTCCCAGGATAGTGCGGAAAAGATTTGCGGTGCCACCACAGTTTTAGAATATATTGAAAATCAAGCTCCCTTGGAACTGATTCCTCGGGTGCGAGATATGCTGGGCTCCTTCTTGTTCCGTGGGGACGATGTGTTCAAGACCCTCGATGTGCTTTCTGGTGGTGAAAAAAGTCGTTTGGCCTTGTTGCAGCTTTTGCTTAAGCCCGTAAACCTGCTGATTCTTGACGAGCCCACCAACCACCTGGACCTTCACTCCAAGGACGTGTTGCTAGAAGCCCTAGAATCCTTTGGTGGCACGGTGGTTTTTGTCTCCCACGACAGAGGTTTTATTCAGTCCTTGGCCACCCGTGTTCTGGAGCTTTCTCCACCAGCGGAAGCAGGCTCTGGAGATGGGGCCTGTGTTACCTCCTGTGGTCGAGCAAGAAATTTCCCTGGTAGTTATGAATATTACCTTGAGCGACTTGCCGCTGAGGCTGCAGGCTTGGAGCTGCCGCCTGCTTCTGGATCTGGAAAAAATTCTTCTGCAAATGCTTCAAAGCAAGATATAGCTGAAGGGGGCAACGTTCCCAGTGCAGGTGCATTAAAGTACGAGGAGCAGAAAAAGCTTAAGAACCAAAGGCGAAAGCTGGAAAGGGAAGAGGTACGGCTTATGGAAGAAATTGCCGCTGCAGAGGAAGAAAAGCAGGAGCTGGAAAATCAGCTTGCCCAGCCAGAAGTCTACAGCGACCCACAAAAAAGTCGTCAGGTTCAGTCTGCTCTGGAAGCTCTGGATGCAAAAATTGAACAGCTCACCGCCGCATGGGAAGAGGTTTCTGCCCAGCTGGAGGGATGAAGGGGAGTTTCGGTGCTTGGCATCTACTGATGCTTTAAAATTCAATATAATGAATACTAAGGTAGGTGTTTAAATCGCTAGCTTAGTAATTTTAAAATTACTGGCTTAATTCACTTTAAAATCTCTAGCTTAGTATTTTTTAAAATACTGGTCCTTCGTACGTTTACGACTAGTCGATCTTTTAAACACGATCGACTAGTCGCACTTTGAAGACTAATCGATCGCAAACCTTAGATCGACTAGTATTTTTTAAACGATCGACCAGTGATTTTTAAAATCACTGGCTTATTTCATCCAGATGAAACTAGTCGCTGGTCTACTTTTTTATACAGTTGCCATGGCAATCTCCCTTCCACAAGTTCTGCAGTCAAACTTTCTCCCTACGAGTCAGAAAAAAAATCTAAAAATCCAAACTTTTTTCCCGCAAAAACGACAAATTCTTGCAGTTTAAAGCGAATAATATATATGTAAAGAATTTTTTTTCAGGAGCTAAAATGAAGGAGACACAATTCCAATTCAAAAAAATGGGAAGACTTAGACATAACCGATGATTTCATCTTTTCCCGCGTGATGCGGAACAAAAGGCTCTGTCGCACCTTGCTAGAAATGATTTTGAAGGTCAAGATTGGCAACATCAAGTTTCTTACCAGCCAACATGCCCTCCAGATTGAACCTAACGCAAAAGGCATCATTATGGACGTATATTTAAAGGATGAAAAACGTGTCATTAACGTAGAAATGCAGACCTCCAATAAAGGGAACCTTCCCCGCCGTGCTCGGTATTATCAAGCTGCAGCCGACATTGACACCACACCTAAAGGTTCAGAATACAAGGACTTAAAAGAAAACTATGTAATTTTCATTTGTACTTTTGACCCTTTTCTTAAAGGGCAACCTTACTATACTTTCCAAAACATGTGCCTCGAATACAAAGAACCAATTTACCTAGAAGACGGAACCACCAAAATTTTCTTGAACACCACCTCCAAAGACCTGAGCAGCCTTGACGGTGAGTTACGCTTGTTCTATGATTATATCAAAGATAAAATTGCTCAAACAGACTTCACTAAAGAACTGGATGCCACAATTTTTCGTATGAAGCAAGAAAAGGAGGAGCGAAACATGTATCTCACTTATTCGTCCCGCATGATGGAACAGCGACGTGATGGTTATGAAGCGGGATTGTTCACTGGCAGGGAAGAAGGCATTTCCATCGGACTTGCTACAGGTCGTGAAGAGGGCATTTCTATTGGGCTGGAATGTGGTGCCTACCAAAAAGCTCTGGAGATGGCAAGAGCAATGTACTTGGATAAAGTTCCCATAGAAACAATTGCTAAATACACCAACCTCCCGCTAGAAACGGTGATGGAACTAAAACAAGAAATGTAACGGTGGCTCAGAGGTAGGGTGTTCCGTTTGGAAGACTACACCTTGGGTTTTGTTCACGAACTCGTAGTGGATAGTGCGGGGAAATTTTAGTAATAAAGCATATAAATCAGCTACATTAATTTTTTTATTGCTTTTAACAATGTAAACATGACATATATATTTTTTCCATATTTAAAATCGCTGACGAAACAGAAAATAATTTAGCTCGTTCTATATTCCTACGCCTTATTTCTTCTCTCAAAGATTTATTCTTGTAAAGCAAAATAATTGCATCTAAAAATGATTTTGGAACATCCAAATCACATAAAATTCCATTTTCAAAATTGATAACAACATCTTGGTGTCCACGAATATCGGAAGCAACTAGAGGTAAACCTGTGGCCATGGCTTCTATGAGTGCAAGTGGTAAACCTTCCTGTTTACTTGGCATAATGAGGATATCTGAAAGTCTGCAATAGTCGTCTACTTTTTTTGTGTATCCAGTAAATAAAACATACTCAGTCATTTCATCAGTTGAAACAAGCAGTTTATAATCCTCTAGCAACTTTCCACTTCCACAAAATATCATTTTTAATGATGGAATATTCAACTTCAATTCCTTCAGAATGCGAAATATAAGTTTATGATTCTTTCTAGGAATAAATTCTGCAGTATATAATAAAATAAAATCATCAGGTGAAAAGCCATAAGATTTACGCAGGAGTATTTTTTCCTCTTCAGATTTAATTGGATGGAATCTTTCAAGATTTACTCCTACACCGTCAATTTTATAAATTTTTTGCACGTTCATAGTCCTCCTCATTTATAGTGATAATTACATCTGTCCAGTGAGCAAGGAACTTTTCCATGGGATAGTACAAGAGCCAGTTCACCAGTGGAGCCCCCTTATAAAAATGGAAGCCGTGGGCGGTATAAATAACCTTGAGCTTTCCTTGCTTCCATAGTTTTAAAGCTGCCAGTCGGCCGAGAACCCCACCCATGGGAGTGTGGCAGTGGAGAATCTGGTAATTTCCGTTAGCTAGGATATCTTTCAGTTGTTTCAAGCCTTGCAAGTTCTTGAGACTAAAAGGACTACGGGCAATGTTAATGGAGAATTGGTTGTCACAATCAAGCACGTTTTCTTCTCCTGCAGAGCAATAGTCCACTTGCCAGCCTTGTTCCTTGAACCACTGCATAAATGGACGGTTAAACTTGGAAAAATTTGCGGTGTTGGAAAGGAAGAGGATTTTATTCATGGGCGGACTCCCAGTGATTTTAGGAAACAGTGTATTGCCAACTGCAATGCAATGCAGATTCGATACTGAAGTTTGAAAAGGAAACCGTTCTTTGATTTTTTAGTCGTAGAGGACACGTTGTTTCCTGTACGGCGATAATATATGTTTGCCTCCTTTACAAAACTGCAAGTTCCTGAGCTGCTTGCAATTAAACCAATCCAAAGGTCATGTGCCAACAGTTTCCTCGGAAATGGAAGGGCTTTGACAAGGGTTTCTCTGTCGAAGGCCATGCAACAACCAATGAACTTTGACTTGATGAGATTTAAGGTGGTGGAAGAAGAGAACGGGGACTTCTTGTAAAAATTGTAAATTTGAATCTGACCATTTTCGTCGCAGGTAGTGAAATTCGACATGACTAAACTTGCGTTTTTGAGAGCATCTGTCATTTGTGGGATTCTGTTGTCCATCCAAACATCATCCTGATCTGCTAGAAAAATATAATCACCTTGGGCAGCTTTCAGTGCATTTTCAAAGTTGTCAGTGGCATAATAAAAGTTTCGAGCATATCGTATCTTAGCATACTCACTCTTTTTCTCATGATGAAGTAATTTAATGCGTTTATCATTATAGCTCTGTATTATCTCCAGTGTCCCATCAGTACTGCCATCGTCACTGATAATCAGCTCGTCCTCTAGTCCAAGCTGACACAAGATGGAGTCAATCTGCCCACGGAGGAATTGCTCGCCGTTGTAGGTTGCCATGCAGACTGAAATCATCTGTCACACCTCAAAGGAAGATTTTTCAGGTAATATAGATTCAAATGCACAGGAGAGGATCTTGCATGCATTCTCAAAGTCAAGGGAATCAGAGTCATTCAAAACTATCTCGGAGAATTTTTGTCTCTTTATACATTCTGAGGCAAATTTTATGTTCTGGTCAGAAAGTGTGAACATTTTCCTGTTATAACCTGGATGTATAGGGTGGAATTGGCCTGTACAAAACCTATAGTCTTGGAAAAGATACTGATTGACGTCCTGTTGGGAGCGGAACCGGTGCCCCATGGTTGCAGTCAGGGCTTCAGGAAAGATTTCCCAGACTTCCTCCAAAAGGGATTTTGTGTAGGGAACAGCAAAGTGGGGGTTGTAAAATCCTGTGAATCCTGAATAGGGGAGCAGCAGCAGAGTCCTTGCCAATGCCTTTCCATATTTGACATTCAGCCATTTACAAAGATTCCCACGTATCACATTTTTTTTTGAGAATACAGAGTTGATGAGATTATTATTGTTCAACAGGATATGCCCTATATCTGTAAGACTTATTGTTCCAAGTATTGCACTGTCACAGGGAAGTCCCTTCCTAAAAAAGAATTTTTTCCTGACCGGTGAGGTCAGGAACAAATCGTCATTAAAATAGACGATTTGTTCCGCCAGCCCAGGGATTCTGTGCATCATCAGCTCAATGGGATTTGCACTGAACACTGGCAGATACTCCGCCGGGATGTAGTCGCTGTGACGGACCCAGTGGAGCTTTGGGGCGGAAAGATTGAGCCATTCAGGTTTTTGCCCGCAAGTAACAAAGTGAACCTTCCGTACCCAAGGTGCAAATTGTTCCACGCCTCTGAACCAGTACTTCAAAAGCCCATAATCCCGGTAGCGTTTTGAAGATACATCTACTATACGCTTGTCTTGTGGGCAGTACTTGTTGAATTCAGCTATCCAGGCTGGGTCGCTGCCATCCACCCAAGGAATTACAAAGTCGATGTCAGAAAGTTCTTGTTTCATGTCTGTGGCCTACCTTGAAAAGATTGATTGATAAGGAGTCAGTCCCAGGCCTCCATCTGCGGAGGAAGGATTGCTGAGGAGGGATTTTACATACATCAGGAAAAAGCTGAGGATGATAAAATACAAAAAAAGCTTCCTGTATTTTGACTTTCCGTGAAACAGAAATATGATGAAAAGAACATAGGCACTATCAAAGATATTTGTCAGACGGCCTAATATTCTGATTTGAGCTGACAGGATGATAAATATTCCTTGTACGATGGCAAGAATACAGATTGCATTGTATTTTATGTCTTTTGTTTGGGCAGGATCTCTTCGGAAGGAGACAAGAAACAGGAACAAAACAAGTTCCTTTAGAACGATTCCGAGTCCAGATCCCAACTCTGTTTTGGAATTGTAGATTGTATTGATATATGATGCGTATGGTGTCAATGCAATGAAGGACTCGAAGAGGACAACTCCAATGTCAAAGAGAGCGAATGCCGAGCAGAGAACGAGAAATACGGTTCCGTTGAAGATTGGATTCAAGCATTTCAACCTAAGCCCCAAAAAAGGAATCAAGCACAATGGTAGGAACAGTGAGGTGTGAAAGAGTCCCGCCATGACTCCCCAAAAAACTGCCTGAAAATTTCGTCCCAGCATATATTTTTTGAGCGACACAAGGAAAACGAGGGAAGCAAATGCTTGTCTTACCAGTGAAAAAGATGAAATCCAGCTTGTGCAGATATAAATTGGCACACAGATATAGAAATATTTTCTTGGTAGTACAGCAAAAAGTATAGTTGTTGATATGTAGGAGACAAAAACAAAGAGCCAGTGGACATCCAATGAAAAAAAATCTATGAGCCAAATCAAGGGAATCCATCCAGGCTCGAACATGGTGTAGTAGTTGAGAGCTACCCCGTTCGAAACAATCCGTACATAAGTCTTATAGTCCGTCCCAATTCCGTACCTTAAGGCTAAAGGTAGGAACAAGGTTAAGAAGGTGAGACAAAGAAAAACTATCGTAGAACTTTTGTCTCTTGACTTTGAGTAGCAGAAAGAGAATACCGTTGAAAGAAAATAGACAAGGATATAGGGAATCATTTTTTATTCCTCAAAAAGATAAGGAAGTCACAGATTCCCATGAACCCATGGAGAAAGCAGAATATATGTATTTTTCCGAAAGGAGAACAAGGCAATTTGAACAGCTTTGAGTCAAACTCATTATACAGGTTGCGATTATTTTTTCGTATTTCTTTATTCTTTGAAAAAATAACGTATGATGCCTTGACTCTGGTTTTAAGAGTGGCAATGCTGTCTTGGAATACTGGTAAAAGATTCCGCTCTTTCAAGAATAATTCAATTTCTTGCACATTCCCGATAATTTGTTCAAGTCGCTCCTTCGTAATATTGCTCACAATGCTGTCTGGATTGCTCCTGTAATGATACAAAGCCTTGTTCAAACAGGAGATTTTCTTTGCATGGGCAAACACCTTTGCTGATAGCAACATATCCTCCCACATATCCAATCCTTCTATCCAGCTTATATTTTTTTCCACCAGTATAGAACGTCGTATCAACTTTACATGAAGCCATCCTTGAATCCATCCTTCCAGTAAGCCACGAAGACAATCTAAGGGCTCTGGTGGGAGCTGGTTCTTCACTTCTACAGATTTATTGTTGTATTCCCTCATCAGATTGCATCCAACCACATCTGCCTTTGTTCGTTCCGCCTCGTTGTATAGCTGTTCCAGATAGTCTGGTTCAACCCAATCGTCGGAGTCAACGCAAATGATGTAGCGCCCTTGGGCTTGCAGCAGGCCGGTGTTTCGGGCTGCTGCACTCCCACGATTAGTATCGTGGGCTTGCAGCATTACCTTATCTTTCATAGCTGGGAAATCAGCCAGCACACGATGCACCACTTCCATGGACTTGTCTGGAGAGCAATCATCTACGATGATAACCTCACATTCGTGAATAATGCTATTTTTCAATACACTTCGTAGGCATTGTTCGATATATTGTTCCACCTTGTAGACTGGAATAAGGACACTAACTTTTATCATAAGCCAACCTCCTGTATTTCCCTTGAAAGGTAAGCCCAGCTTTCCTTTCTATCAGCTTGTACCTGCTCTTTGAACTTGGCAAAGTCAAGGTGAGTTACTCTATCGATAATTTCTTGTTCTGTAAGCCCTGTACATTCACAAGATTCTAGACCGTAACGTTGCAGGAACTGAGTTCTTCTATTATCTTTACAAGAATTTATTGTAACAAGTGGCCGTTCAAAAAGACTTGCAAATACACAGCCATGGAATGAAGTTGAAACCACCAAATCTGAATGATAAATATAATTTAAAAATTCCAAGGGACCAGTAGCAAATCTATTCTTGTAGTGACCAAAGTAATCTTGCTTTAGTGCAGGCTTTGTTATAATGACTTCCAATCCAAGGTATTTTGCTAGTTTTCCTGCCAGATTATAGGCTTCTTTATCATAATCCAAGATGTACAAGATAAGATATTTTCTTTTATAAGGGCGTTCTCCCACCAATTTCATCCATTTTTCTTTGCTTAGTAAAAGTACAGGATCCATGTGTACCTGCATTGGGCGGTTTATAATTTTTTTCAGCTGTTGAACACTTCCTTGTTCCCGCAGGGAAAGAGAATCAAATTGTTCCACATACTCGTGAATTAGTTTCTGTTCAGTCTTGGTGAATTCCAACTGTTTTGGCCCCAGGGAAACAGCATAAGAAATTTTTCTAGCTTTCTTTACAAAGGGAAGATAATAAATCCAGAAAAAATCCTTGCACCTAATGTTCCAAGGTTGGTCGCCTCCAGCAATATACAAGTCACAACCAAAATCTTCTTCTCTACATTTTTCTTCCGAGAACTCAGCAGTGACATTCAGATAAGTATTAATAAATTCCTCAAAAAGTAGGAATTTCTTCTGGAACTTTGGATAATGCAACAAAATTGCAAGTTTGTGTTTGAATGTTGACCTGTGGGGAAAGATGTCGTAATACCTCTTCTGAAGATCAGATCGAAAATTCAGAATTTTATAGTCAATATCAGAAAAATTCTCCTTGATAAATTCCTGTAAGGCATAGGCTTGCAGACAGGAACCATAATTGTGAGAGGCATGGAAGGTAATGCAGCCAATACTTTTCATTTTTTCAAACACCTCTTTATCGTAGTTTTTAACGTAGTTGGAATAATGGATGCAACAAATCTTCTTGTCTTGAGATACGTTGGATTTACATAAACAAACTTCTTGAAAAAAACTGTATCATTTTGCTCATCAATACCTTCATACATCATATCCCGAACTGCAGGACGTATTGTGGGACGATTGAGATTTGTATTGAATTCCCTAACCTCATCCATAGTGCAAGAAAAACTTTCCCAACATTCATCCAGTTTAAGGAAACACTCCTTTCCCCGAGAAGTATTTATCAATACTACAGAAACACCATGTTTTCTTTGAACAGTAGGATAGAAGTGCTCAACACCCCAAAAATCTCCAATGGTCAAGTCTCCTACACGTTCCATTGAGGCAAACTGGCAATTGTAGCAGGACTCACGATAGGTCTCACCACGGATAAAGCTTGCGTAGTAGGGATCGCAGGCTGCTTCCATTGTCTTTGTCTTTGTCTTTGTCTTGAACTTTCCACCACAACTCCAGCCTGTTACATCCTTGTCCCGAAATCCATAGTAGAGAATTCTTCCCCCAGTCCTCTTTCCAAGCCAAGAGAGATACCGTGAAAACAGTTTTTGACTCGGAACACCATGGCAAATCAAATCTATAGTTATCAAGGTTGAGTAATCTTTCCCAAGAAATGATTTTAGTCCAGCAATTTGGCAAGGGAGACCACTATAAAGAACTTTTTTTCCATTTTTGAGCAGTTCTCGCACTTGCAAATAACTATCCTTTACATTTCCTGCCACATACTTTGAACCCTGTAATTTGTATAACTTATCTTGGGAACTTATTCCTATATGTTCCACAACAAGATTCTCATCATAGGCAGCACCAAAGACGACTCCACCTTCCTTCAGAACCTGACAGGCAATACCAGCAAAGGCTCCCCCAGAAGCACTTTTTGCCAGTACTGATGAATCCTTTAATATAAGTCCAAATGCTTCTTGCTTGTAAGAGGATTGTTCTGGTGGTGTCAGAATAGGACAACGCCCCACACAAACTCCGCAATCAGTACATCGAACCAAATCTATGTTGGGATACAAAAAACCTTCCTGATTCTCCACCATTTCTATACAGTGATGGGGACATATCATTGAGCAGGACTGACAACTAGTACACTTATTTTTGTCCAAGAGATAAATGTTATTCATTTGCTGTACCTGAGATGAAGAAAATTATGAATGAGGGCTTTTTCTGCCTTTGTCATTCCCAATATGTACATCAAAGGGAGATTCACTGCTAAGCTCCATAAACACGAAACAATCAAACCACCAAGGCCTTTTAATCTAAAAGAAAGAAAATTAGTTACTATAAACCCGATGGCTAATACACTGGTACATCTAAACACAACATTAAACATAAATTCCTTAGCAGGAAGTCCAACTCTTCTTCGCAAGAAAAATATCCTCCAAATTGTTGTGATTATAGCAAGTGCAAGCCGTATCATTAGAATGGATTGGGGATGAGCCCCCAAATTCAGTGTCACAATACTCAGTGGAAGATTGGCAAATATGAGGATACTGACAATCAATTGATACTTCCGAATGTTGCCAGTAGCTTGAATGGACATCCACAATGGACCATTCAGGGAATCCACCAAACTCCACAACAATATAAGTCTCACAAAACTTACTGAATATTCAGGAACATCCTGTAGCCATAGACCCAACACATAGGGACAATTTATGTAGAGGGGAACCACTATTAAAGACAGTAGAAAGAAAGAAAATTTTGCAGAACGAATTACCAAACTCTCAAACTTCTCTGTTTCTCCTGCAGCATAACTTTTTATCAACTGCGGATTAAAGGCAGTTTGAAAATTCCCCACAAAACTGTAAACGGCTGTATTTATCTGTGTTGCTATCCCCATAGCTGCATTTACCGTCACATTGGTAAACATGTTCAAGACAATATTTGTTCCCTGCTGGTTGCATACGTTGGCTGTAGCCCCCAGCAAACTCCAACCAGAAAAACCAAGCAGTTCTTTCACCAAGGAAATATCTTTTACCTTATGAAAATGTGCTACCTCAAATTTTTTGTTACAATAAATTTTATAACAGAACAAAATAATGACAGAAACAAATGTCAATAAGAGTGAATAAACAACCAATTTGTCAGCAGATGAAATCAATAGCAAATAGATTACAAGTAATTTCAATAATGCTTCAATAATACTCATCCATGCAAAAAATGACATTTTTTCATAGGCTATAATCATTGCATTGTAGGGAACACGTAACACATTAAATACGGTTGTAATGACACTGAGCTGATAACACCAGAATGCAGCTGTACGGCGTTCAGCAGGCATATTTAACTTTGCATCAACAAGCCATAACCCAAGACTTTCAGCTAAAATAATAAAAATAATTGCTATGCTAAAATGAATCAGAACACTTGAACTAAAAGTTTGTTGCGTTTTCTCATTATCATTTTTGCCAATATTAAAATTTAGGAAACGTTGGGTTGACGTAGCCATGGTAGTGTTGACAAAACTAAATAACACAACCACCCCAGCCACCACATTGTATATCCCATAATCCTCCGCTCCGAGGGTAGCCAGCACAACCCGCACCGTGTACAGGCTCACCAGCATTATCAGAATCTGGCGGAAATACAGCATCAAGGTATTCTTGGCTATCCGCTTTGTAGAGGAGTGTGTTGTTGTCTGTTTTCCAACAAATTGTTCTCGCATTTCCTATGCTTCATGCCCATCTTCTATGAAAATCCCCACCCGTCCGGGCCGAAACACCGTGACGAGGGGAATGTTCTAAAAATTTCTGCCCACTTAGTTGTGTGGAGTATTAAACGTTACGTATTTATACTACGTAATATTATATTTTTATGTAGTATAACTAAGATTGTACGTATTGTAAATAGGTGAATTTGCTAAATATAAGTATTAATAATACGTTTTATAATGATGCAAGTATTGTAATAATGGAAAACATGGATCAGGACAATCTCAAGTTCAGGCTTTCAACGAACATCAAGAAATTTCGCAAGGAATACAAACTTTCTCAATTTGAATTGGCGGAACGTGCAGAGTTGTCTGAGCAGACAATCAACAGTATTGAGAGTAGGCGGCTTTGGCCTAGTGACAAGACGTTACTTAAAATTTGTGGTGTCTTTGATATAGACGTTTATCAACTTTTTTTGCCGGAAATGCTTTCTCTCGCCTATCGTAATCCAGATTATGCTGAATTAAAATCAGCAGTGGTGGAAAGTGTTCGTCATCTGGTGAGTCAGACATTGGATGAGATTCTCAAGGAAAGCTAATTTAAGAAGTTTTTTTCTTTCTTCCTAGATTTTATGATGTAAAGATTTTTTCAAAATCAGATTGACGGATGGCCTCATTTTTGGGATTGTTCAGATTCCGTCTTTTCCATATTGATTGATACGATCTAAAGCGATATTAAATGAAGAAAATATTTCTTCAATATCGAGACCAAGGGATTTGAACTGATACTTTCCAAAATTAGTAGAATCGACTCTCTCTGCATGGTAGAAAACTAATGTGTCCTGAGTTTTTTCCTTTGCCGCAATGTATCTCAGGGCACTGATCATGTCAGGGCTATGGCTTGCTAGCAGAATTGCCGCTTGGGAAGAGGTTTCCGCCCAGCTGGAGGGGTGAGTTTCGGTGCTTGGCATCTACCGATGCTTTGCAGGTCGGTGCTTAAATTTTTACTTTGCACGCCGGTGCTTTGCAGGTCGGTGCTTTGCACCAGTCGGTGCTTTGCACCTTAGACGAATTTTCGGTATACTCATTTCATGACTTATTTTTTTGAAACTTATGGATGCCAGATGAATAAGGCTGAGTCAGCTGCCATTGAGCAGTTGATGGTGGCTCGTGGGTGGACTGCAGCGGAAACTGCTGAGACTGCGGATTTGGCAATAATCAATACTTGTTCCGTGCGGGCTACGGCGGAAAATCGTATCTTCGG
This sequence comes from Treponema sp., assembly GCA_045630225.1. Taxonomy (GTDB): domain Bacteria; phylum Spirochaetota; class Spirochaetia; order Treponematales; family Treponemataceae; genus Treponema_F. The sequence goes on from JAZQSR010000242.1 coordinate 28,661, forward strand.
TCGGTTGGGCTGGTTCACAGCATTAAAGGCTGTTCGTTCCGGTTCCAAGGAAGGTAAGCGGGGACACTTTCCCTTGGCTGCAGAAGCCCATGACAAGGGCCAGCAAAATATCACCCTGGTGGTAACAGGCTGTATGGCCCAGCGTTTGTTGGATAGCCTGAAAAAGGATTATCCTGTTATCGATTACGTGGTGGGTACCTTCCAAAAGCAGCACTTTGAAGAAATTATTCAGGCGGTGGAAAAAAATCAGCCACCCCTGGTTATTGATGAGGATCCTGTGTACACCTTTGCGCCCGTGTCCTTGGAGCCAGGGGCTTTCACCGCCTTTGTACCCATTATGCATGGCTGCAACAATTACTGTACCTACTGCATCGTTCCCCATGTCCGTGGCCGAGAGATTTCCCGCAATCCTGCAGAGGTCTTGTCTGAGCTAGACCAGCTTTCTGCCCACAATGTTCGTGAAATCACCTTGCTGGGACAGAACGTGAATTCCTACCTGTGGAAAAATGAAGATGGCACAGAGCTTGATTTTCCTGGCTTAATGGAGCTCATTGCCCAGCATCTGGAAAAGACAAAATCTCCCATCGGTTGGGTTCGCTTTATGTCCAGCCATCCCAAGGATCTGTCAGATAAGCTCATTGATGTGATTGCCCGCTATCCTGTATTGTGCCGTCACATTCATCTTCCCGTTCAGCATGGTTCAGACCCCATTCTCCGTCGTATGGCTCGCAAGTACACTCACCAAGAATACCTTGATTTGGTATCTCGCATTCGAGCCAAATTGCCAGATGCCTCCCTTACTACAGATATCCTTATCGGTTTCCCTGGTGAGACGGAGGAGGACTTTGACAAGACTGTGGAATTAATGGAAAAGGTTCGCTATCAGGCAGCCTACATGTACTATTACAATCCTCGTGAAGGAACTCCTGCTGCCAAATATCCCGATCAGATTCCCTTGGATACAAAGAAGGCTCGGTTGCAGCGTATTATCGACATGCAGCTGGTGATTACACGGGAAGAAACAGCAAAGCGACTGGGACAAACTGTCACTGTGCTGGCAGAATCTGTTTCCCGAGATAACAAGGCTGAGCTTTTGGGTAAGACTGCCCAGGACGAGCGAGTGGTGTTTGCCGCTCCAGAATCCCTGTGTGGTAGCTTTGTTCAGGTGCAACTCCTTGAATTGACGGGAAATACTATCCGTGGTAAGGTTGTAGAGAATTAGCCGATACTGTAATGGTGGGGAAGGGGGAATACATCCTCCTTCCTTGATATGGAGGGTTTTATGCCTTGGAAACTAGTGGGTTTTATCATCTGTCTGGTACTAGGAACTTGTTTTGCTGGTTATAACTTGGGAAATAACTGCAATATCTCCTTTGGCTTTCACACCTTTGAAAATGTACCGATTTTTTTCAGTTTGATTGTTGCTTTTGCCTGTGGTGTGGTGGTTACCTTGCCCTTTACAATAATCCGCAAGAAATCCGCCAAGGAAAAGAAGGCATTAGCAGAAGAACGTGCCATGAAGAAAATCAAAAAAGAGCAGGAAAAGGAGGCAAAAGCTCTCGTCATAGCTGAAAAGGCTGCTGCCAAAGAGGCTAAACTTGCTCAAAAGGAAGCTAAAAAACAAGAAAAAGCCGCTGAAACTCCTGTTCCTGTCGTTGAACCAGGTGAAAAGGTGTAAGAATGCAGCTAAAACGGCTCAAGTTTTTTTCCTCTATTTCGCTTTGTCTTTGTAGCTTTTCCCTGATGTGGGGACAAGTGGCTGCACAAGTGATACAGGATGCAGTAAAGGCCTCTACTGAAGCAAATGCCTCTCTTCCTGCCATAATCCAAAAGATAGAAAAGGCTGCTTCCACGGCGGATGCTTCAAACCAGCGATCCTTGTACACCTTCCTTGGTTCTCTCAAAGAACAATTAGGCGAGTATAGCACTGCCGCTTCTTGGTATGCCAAGGCTGCCGAGATTTCTGCTGCTCCTGCACCAAATACCTTGGCCCTCACTTCCGAGGAGTTGATTTTGGCTGCTGCTCGTTGTAGTCTCAGTTGTGGAGAAAGCCAGCAGGCAGAAGGCTACCTTACTTTCTTGGGAAATCCTTCCAATGAGAAAACGGTGGCCTATTCCAGATTGTACAAGCTGTGGAGTCGGCTTTGTCGTGTTCAGTCCAGCATGGAATTGGTGGAGCCAGTGGCCTTGCTACAGTCCTATGCCACCATGGATTCCATGGTATGGGTTCGCCCTTCAGTGTACCTTACCTTGTGGCATTTAACAGATGAGGCTGAGTGGAGCTCCAAGCTTCAAAAGGAATATCCCAAATCTGCTGAGGCTGCAGTGGTGACAGGAACGGGGCAAATTCTTCCAAATCCCATCTGGTTTTTTATTCCCAAAGGTGAGTTGGCTCAAAACTCTGTTGAAAAATCCTCTCAGTCTTCTGGTTCTACAGGAACTGAAAAAAAATCTGGGACAGCAGGTTCTTCTGGCAAAACAGAAAGTCACGTTGTCGTAAAGCAACAGGTGGGATTTTTCCGTAATAGAGAAAATGCTGAAAACTTAGTTGTTCGCCTTAAAGAGGCTGGATTTCAGGGAGATATTAGCCAAGAACAACGTCCCAGTGGTACTATATATTTTGTAGTGACCGTGCCAGAGGACAAGGATAATTCCACTGCTCTCAAACTAAAGACCGCCGGCTTTGAATGCTCCCCAGTTTTCGCTGACGAATAATATTTAAACGTCAGCCCTGACGAAAGTCAGACTTAAAGAAAAGCCGTCCTTAGGGACGGCTTTATATTTTATTTATCAAGGATGAACTCAACTCGACGATTTTTCCACCAGTTGGGTTTGTCTGCTCGGGACACCACAGGACGGCGACCTCCCATACCCACCGTGGAAAGTCTATTCCGATTTACCCCAAAGTTAATCAACATATCACGAACTAGGTTTGCCCGTGCTTCTGACAAGGGAACAAGTGGAATATTGCCATTTGCAGTGGAGGTTTCCTCTGCCTCGGTGCCGGTGATGTTGTTGGCGTGGCCTTCGATACGAACTTTGTAGTCAGGGAATTTGTTCAAGATCTGGGCAATACGCTGGATAACCTTGATGTTATTGTCAATGGTAGCCTTATCCAGACCTTTTTTGGGATCCTCGTCACGGCCCACAAAGTCGGCACTGTCACTTCGGAAGATGATGGAGGGAACTTGGATTTTCAGCACATTTCCTTCGTGAATAACAAGTACGTCTACAGACAATTCTCCACGAGCTTCTGAGCTCATGCCCTTTTCATCTTTTGCGGCAAAGGTAAAAGGATAGTCCGTGGCAGACTGCACCAGTTCTCCAGTGTTACTCCGTCCGTTCCACTCAAGTTTTGCAGGTGCATTTCCTACTCCAGAACGAGACCAAATCAAGCTATTGTTTTCTGGATCATACACGTTGAAAGACCAGCTGGCTACAGGAATTTCGGAGGTAACTCCCAAGTCAATGGTGAGCTTGTCGTCAATACCGTTGTTATCGGGACTAAAGTAGCGGGGCGAGGTATGAACAGATAAAACAGGGCGGCTTTCATCACCCTCATCCTCATGAACAGAGGTAGCCTGAAGTTCAGGTTCATCGGGGGTAATAATCTCTGCCACCACTTCTTTTTCCACATTGTAGTTGGCCTCCAGTCTGATGGGATTTCCACCGAGGGCTTCTATTCCTAAAGGCGAAATCTTCACTGGAGAGAGACGAACTGCTTTTAACATTTTCGTGTCAGGATCATGTTCTACTGAGGCAAGGTAGGCTTCTTGATTGTAAAATGGGGCTCCCACAGAACCTCGCACCTGAATAACCTCTTGGTCATTGCAGAAGGTGCTGGTCATCATTCCAGAAATCATGTTTGACTTGTAGGTGCCATTGGTAATCTCCATTTGAGTTACCCCTTCCACCAGCCAATGCTGCTGTCCTTCCAAGAGATGAAGAATCTCCTGAGGCTGAGCATTTTTCGTGGGCGTGAATACTGGTTGTTTTTTATATTCGCCATCCCACAAGGATTTTTCGCTAATGGTCATGAGAACGTCGTCTTGGTTCCGTACCTTGATTTCATCAGTACCTGTCACCGTTATATCAATACGGCGGGTGAGGTTAGTGATGGAGCTATTGATGGCAGTAATATAGATGCCGTTTCGTCGTAAGGTGCTGCTGACCCAAGTGTATACTTCTTGAGCATTGTCCGCTTGGAAAATAATTTCTTCTTCACGGGGATTGAAAAACATATACTGGCCTTGATTGGAGTTGGTAAAATACCACAAGCCTTCCAAGTGATCTTTGAATGAAGCCAAGGTTCCATCAAGGATTTTATTCAAGGCACTTGAGTTTGACTTTGATTCCTGTACCCGTGTCTCTGTATCCTTTACGTATTTACCGGAGTTCTCATTCCAAACATATCGTGTTTGAATCTGGTCAAGGCTATTTTGACCAGAAGAAGTGTCGGAACGGTATACCCACACAGGAAAGCTCACTCCATTTGCTTGTTGTGATTCGTAGGATTCATGGCGTTCTAGCTGCTGCACAAAGATTGTGCCATCGGAGCGGAAGTCTCCCACCACATTCATCACCAAGCCAGTATCTTGTTTTTCTGGAGAAAAGAGCTTCATCACAGAATCGTTGTTTTCCAAAAATCCTGAATACATGAGAAAATTCTTGTGAGTTCCCACAAAATCCATGGAGGTGTAGGAAAAGGTTCGAGTCTGGATAATTTCTGTATCGATAATGGCGGAACGTTCGTACTGCCCCTTGTAGGGATTGTACAACCCCACAAGAATCTGGATGTAGGGGCTAGTCATCTTTTTGAGACTGTTGATTTGGTCATCGTAGCCGTCTCCATCAAAATCAACACTTAAAGTAGCCAGCAAGGTTTCATCACTGTGGAGGGGAACGAGAGACACCAGAGAATCATCTGTGTCTTCTATTTGAACTTCTACCGTTTCTTGTTTTTGAGCCGTGGTTTGGGGAATAATAGTTTGGGAACGAGTGACCCCTTGGGAGGTATTTTCCGTGGAGTCTTCCATGAAAAATATCAGTCCCAAGGAAATACTCACAATAACAAAGATTATTAAAACCAATCGCTTCATGAGGGTATCATACTATTTTCTACAGATAATTACCATAGTTGCAGCTTTTTGATTATAGGGAGCCTTTTCAAAGTCCCCATAAATCTCTGCACTGGAAAAACCGCACTCCAAAAGGGTCTTTCTCAGTTCCACTGCAGAATAAAGCCGCTGGACAAATTCATGCTCAATCCGCTGGTTCGTTTCATCATCAATGAGAATCCAACGAGACCGTAGTCCTTCCCAGGCTCCCTCCACAGAAAATTCTGTCAACACAGTTTTTCCGCTGCGGCAGAACCATTCTCCTTCGGTAAAGTCCCGCACGGCATTTTCACGGCTCAAGCATTCCATAACAAAATAGCCACCTTTTTTTACAGATGCGGCAATGTTCTGCAAGATTTTTGTGTCCTCTGCTATGGTGTCGCAGTAGCCAAAGGAGGTGTATAAATTCACTGCTAGGTCAAATGCTTCTGGAGCCTGGAATTCTCTCAAATCAGCCTGTACTGTGGTGATTTTTACTTCTTCGTCAGCGGCAGTTTCTTGAGCCAGCTCCAAGTAGGGGCCAATCATATCTACCCCAGTTACATCCATGTCCAGCAAAGCCAGTTCCACGGTAATTCGTCCCGGCCCGCAACCTGCATCAAGAATCTTGCTTCCGGGAGGAAGCTGACAGATGTTTACAATGGCCTGTGCAATGCCAGAAGCCTCTGCCCAGTGGTGGGCATCAAACATGATGGGGCCATAGTTCAACCAAAAATTTTCTTTTTCAAACCATTGTTGTTCGCTCATGGGGAAAGTATATCATAAAAATCACGGCTAATACAGAGAGAGATTTTGGCTTCTTTTTAGATAAGAACTTTATTGATACTTTCAGACATAATTGATAGAATGCCCCTGTGAATATCTTGTCCATAATTTTACAGCTAGTGGGTGCCTTGGGATTCCTTCTATATGGAATGAAGCTCATGAGTGACGGTATCCAAAAAAGTGCAGGCAAGAGTCTGCACCGTATTTTGGGGTTGATGACTGGTAATCGCTTCTTTGCAATGCTCACCGGTATGTTCATTACCATGTTGATTCAGTCTTCTGGTGCCACTACCGTTATGGTTGTTTCCTTTGTGAATGCTGGCCTTTTGAGTCTTACCCAGTCGGTGGGAATCATTTTTGGTGCAAATATCGGTACCACCATCACCGCTTGGATTGTGGCCTTCTTTGGGTTTAATTTCAAAATATCTACCTTAGCCATTCCGCTTTTTGGAATCGGATTTTTCCTTACCAGCATAAAAAAATTGAAGAAGCAGAATATTGGCGAAGCCATCATGGGCTTTGGGCTTTTGTTCTTGGGACTTGATTTGCTGTCCAAGTCCATTCCCACCTTGGATGCTTCCAATATCGGCTTTTTGACTGCCTGGACTGACAAGGGCGTTTTGAGCATTGTTATCGGAATTATCGCTGGTATGGCCATTACGGTACTTTTGCATTCCTCCAGTGCTTCCACTGCCATTATCTTGACCATGTCCCACAACGGACTTTTGCCTTGGGAATTTGCCGCTTCCATGGTGTTGGGAAGCAATATCGGTTCCACCATTGACGCTGTGATTGCCGCTTGGGGGACAAAGGTAAACGCCCGCCGTGCCGCCTTGATTCATGTCTTGTTTAATGTAACAGGCACCTTGTGGGCTGCAATTCTGCTGCATCCCCTGTTGCTTCTGGTGGATGCCCTTGTTCCTGGACCAGTGCAGGAGCATATTACCTATCACATTGCCATGCTCCATACCGTGTTCAATGTAATTAACACTCTTGTATTCTTGCCCTTTGCCCGTCAAATTGCGGCTCTCACAGAACGGATTATTAGGCCCAAAGATGATGAGGTTGCTGGTGTCTACAAGCTGGACTTTGTGGAAACTGGCTCCAAGGAAAATGCTGCTGCCTATGTGATTCGAGCTGAAAAAGAAATTGAGAACATGACTGCTGTGGTAACACGAATGTTCGACAGGATTGCTACTGGATTTAAGCAGCGTTCCATGGAATTTGTGGAGACTCAGATGGAGGCTCTTACCCAGGATGAAGATTATGCTGACCAAATGCAGGAACAGCTGACTAATTACCTTGTACGCTGCTCCCAGCTCCCCATGAGTGATAAACTGAAGAACAATGTTTCGGTGATGTTGCGAATTGTTGATGACTTAGAGAACATGACCGACGACTGTTACACCATTGCCCTGCTTTTGCAAAGAAGTATTGAAAAAGAAATGCATTTTGCAGAAGAAGATATGGAGCGACTCCAACCTTATATTGCATTGGCCCACCGCTTCTTGGAGTTTATCCGAGAAAACATCAACAAGCACTTGAACGAAGACCAATTAGCTGTGGCTCAGGTACTGGAAGATCAGATTGATATGTTACGAAAGAACTTGAAGAAGGTTGCCCGAAAGCGATTAGAAGGTGGAGCTAACGTTAAGGCAGAGCTTTTGTACATCGATTTGGTGCGAAATATCGAAAAGATTGGAGACAGGGCTTTTAGTATTTCGGAAGCACTAGCTTTGACACAATAAAGCTTATACTGACAAAAAATAACCCAGCAGAGGCTGGGTTATTTTTTTGATTATTTCTTTTTCCAGGGGCCTTGAATGGCCTCTTTTAGGGGAACACCAAATTCCCTGTGGCCAGGATAGAGCTTGGTGTCGGGTGGCAACTGCATAATACGACGGAGACTGGTATAAAGCTCCTGTTGATTGCCACTGTACAAGTCACTATGTCCATAGCCACCGTAGAAAAGGGTGTCGCCACTAATGAGTGCACCTTCCTGCTGGTTGTACAAACAAATGGAACCGCTGCTGTGGCCTGGGGTATGGAGCACCTTCCACTGGGCTGCTTCCTCTGGACAAGGAATGCCAGCTACCTTTGCTAAGGTGTCTCCTTCTTCTACCCAGCAGTCTGGCTCAGGGATGTTTGAAAGGGCTTCTGTCAGTTGTGGTAATCCCATCATCTGAAGGTCGTAACCGTGGGCTTCCAGAGCATCACTGCCAAAATAGCATTTTTCTTCCTGATGAGCTACCAAGGGAATATTCCCATTTGTTTCTCGTAAATCTTGGATACCAAAAATATGGTCAAAATGGCCGTGGGTACAGACAATGGCTACTGGTTCCAACTCTTGAGCGGCTAAAAATTGGCTTATAGTGAGAATGTCTCCACCTGGGTCAACTACAAAAACATACTTGTCTTTCAAATGAACCACAAAGGTGTTTACTTGAAAGGCTCCAGTGACAAAATTCCATATTTTCATGTCATTCCCCCTTACTTACTGTGTGGTTGACTCATTATTCCTTGCTTGTTGTGGTAACTTCCTCTTGCCCCTCATCTTGAGTGGGGAGTGAAGCGGTATCAGTTTCAGTTTGCTTACCCTCTTCCAATCCTTCTTCTTCTTTTTTGCGGGCATAACTTACGGTAAGGTTCCGTCCACGATAGTTGTATCCGTTTAATGTAGCAATAACTCCATCTACATCTTCTTTGAACAACTCTACAAAGGAATAATTTTCCTGATTGCGGATGCGACCAATACGTTCTCGATCCAGCTTACATACCTGCATCAACAAGGTGATTAAATCTCTGGTGTAGACTCTGCGATTTTTTCCAATGCCGATAAAAACAGTGGTAGCGTATTCTTCATCAATGGTTACTCTGCGGGGAGCGGTACGTTCAGTACTGGTGGTTTCTGCAGGAGTTTCCCGACGTGTTTCTTCGTGACGTTTGCGTGGCTCTGGACGCTCTCTTCTGGTTCCTCGGTCATTGGCCTTACTAAATCCTTCGTTACGGCTGGAATATCTACTTCCACCCTTTGTTTCTTGACAGGCTTGCTTTGCCAAGTAGGCTGCTACGTAGCTTCGCAATGTAAAGGGAACGTGTTTTTTAAACAATTTTTTCATTTCGGTAAGAAGCACAGGATCTTCTTCTGTCTTTACCTTGTTAATTGCTTCTTCCAATACAGCTACAAAACGTTCTTCGTTAAATGAGTTGTTACTAGGCATCTTTTTTCTCCAATAAAAAAGTTTGGGAGCATTTCATTTTCTCCCGCATCATAAAAAGGCTATGTTTCCTTGATTCATATCTAAAATATAGCCTCCACCACTGCTGACAAAACCAATTCGTGCCAAGCAGCTTTGTAAAAAAGCTGGAATCACTAGGTCTGCAAGGATAATCCAACGGATTCCTTTTTCGTGTAATTGCAGAACAGTCTGTTCCAGTAGTTTTTTCCCGATTCCCAGTCCCCGATATTGCTCCAGTACAAAAAAAGAGGTTAGGAGCACTGTCTCCTTTACGTAAGACGGATACAATATAGCTTCAATACATCCGGCAAAATCACCACCTACGGTTTCTACCACCACAGAGAGAAAGTTTTTTTGCTCTCCCTTGGTTTTCTTTTCCTGCCACAGGCTGGACAAGGCCAAGCCAATTTCTCCTGGCCATTGGGCTTCCCGCTCTGACATAAAACTGTTGGCAGCAAGGATGAGGTTTTCTTCATCACGAGTAGCGTCGTATTCTCTGAAGATAAAATCATCCTGTAAAAGCTCTTCATTGTCTTCCGGCTCTTCACCTAATTGCTCTAGGCCGTACACTTCCCTCAACTGGTTATACCACTGGGTAATATACCTGGTCATCTCCTCTTCTCGGAAGGCAAACCACTGTTTTTCTCCCTGAGGATGGGACTTTAAAAGATTCTTAAAATTCTTAAACACCCCCTTTCCCGAAAACAGGACAGAACGGAGCTGCCGTTGCAGGGCGGTATTCCGTACCACAGCTACAAAGCGCTCCATCATACGAAAGCCATTGGCGGGCTCCCATTGCGGTAATTCCACGTATCCAGCAGGGATTTCATCGTCTAGAAAGGAGGTCATATCCTCCAGCCTTCCGGAGTGGATATCAAGAACGTAGGTAGTGTTCTGATCCTCCAAGGCAAACATAATCTGATGAATAATCTCCTGGGATAGCGAAAACATCATGGTTTAAGTATATCAGTAAGATGGAGTTTTGAGAATAGTCTTTTTTGATGGGGCGAGTAGAGGAATGGAAGTACGGTTTTGCAGGTGTGGGGAAAGGCTGGAGGTGAAGTAAGCTCCACTTCCAGCCTCAAAGGTTAATCCTTGACTACAGTTTGGGGAGGACTCCAGCAGGAAAGGGCTGTGATGTCTTGCCCCTTGTCCGCTAAAATCCACCTCTTACAGTAATCCTTGTACTACATCCAACGGGAGGTTTGTTCCTTGGGCTACTTGTTCTGAGGAAAGTCCCATGGAAAGAAGAGTTTTTGCCGTCTCCAGCTTGTTCTGGTAGGCACCACGTTCTATGCCTTGTTGGAGTCCTTGTTGGAGTCCTTGTTGGAGTCCAGCTTGGAGTCCAGCTTCATGGCCTCTATCGAACCCATTTTCATATGCATCGTATTCTATATCAGCCATTTTTAGAGCCAGTGTCATGAACGACCTCCTTTAGTTAGGAGGGAACACCCCCTCTACTCAGAAGCGGTGGGTTTTCCCTCCTAAAACCTCCCATTCCCCCAGCACTGCTTAGGGGCTTCCTGCCCCTAAGAACCCCGGGAGAAACATTTTTCTGCAAATAATGATAAAATGCCTGTAATTTCTGGTCAAGGGCTGAGAGCTCTGTTGCCTTGGTGTTTAAAAATATTCGGAGAGAACCGTCCTTTAGTTTGAGCCGTTTATCTTCGTTGCAGATATACTGGAAGGTATAACGGGGAAAATCCCTGTCAAAAGGGTCGAAAGTGCAGATGAAAATGAGGATATTTTCTGGTAAATCTCGATACTTGGTTCCAGTTGAGGTGGTGCTTACGTCTGCCACGCTTTGATAATAACGACTCCGTTTAGGGAGCTCCTTCTTGTGGCCAGTTTGCATTTCTACATTAATAATGCGGTTCTCATCCCGCAAGAACACGTCCATAATGATTCATTCTTTAGGGGAAGGACAACCCTCTACTCGGAAGCGGTGTTTTCCTTCCCCTAAAACCCCATCCTTTCCCAGCACCGCTTAGGGGCTCCCGCCCCTAAGAACCCTGGAGAAAATTTTTCTCCAATCCGCACTCCAAGAATCAGTTCTACTACTTGACGACAAATATGCTCGTCGTGCATGACACGAGAAAAGATAAAATCGTCGGTAAAGGTGAGACTTTCCCACTTTTTCTGCAATTCCGCTTCTGTTAGCAATTCTTACCTCCAATAAAAATTCTTTACATATATATTATTAGTTTGAAAATCAAATTTTTGACGGATTTCCGGAAAAAAGTTTGATAAAATGAGAAAATAATTGCATACAACTGGTTATAATTCTTTACAACTGCAAGGTAGAGAAACTGTTCCAAAAGACTTGTGGAAATAGTGGAGAACCACCTGGGAAAAGATAAAAAGGCTGGAGGTGAAGTAAGCTCCACTTCCAGCCTCCAAGGTTAATCCTTGACTACAGTTTGGGGAGGACTCCAGCAGGAAAGGGCTTCTTTCCGCTGGCTGCCCTTCTTGATGTAGTTGGTGGACACACGGATGGCATATTTGGTGTCACCATCAAGACTGTCTGGGGCATAGAACTCCAGCGTCTTGGGGTTATTCACCATCACCATGGTGGCATCCACCGCAATGGCATCATCTGGATTGTCCGAGGGATTGCCCCCAGCATCCAATGGGACAAAGGCAATGCCGCTGTTTGTCTCTCCTAGTCTGAGACGGCTACCAGTGAGGCGAACCATCTTTCCGGGACGGATGGAGTCTGGATCCATGGCATCCCACAGGCACTCCACCTTGTCTATAAGGGGAGCAGACTGGGATACCACAACCTTGTCCACCACGATGGAGGCCACCGCCTGATTTGTGCTGGCAGAAGGTGTGAACTTGGCCACGAATCCGTTTACCGCAGCAGCAGAGGGATTGGCCCCGTTGATGCCACCACTGACTGCCACGTACAAGGTGCCTAGGTTAAGCAGATTCACGGCTTTTCCTTGGGCAAGGAGTGACAGGATAGTATCTTCTAGGAGATGGGCAACGTGCTGAACCATGTAGGGGTCTACACCACTGTTGCGTGCCTGAATCTCTGCGATGATATTTTCTAGGGTTACTGTATTACGGGTAATCTTCCCGTAATAGCCTTCATTGTCATTGAGCCTGTTACTGTGGAGCGTAACGCTCACTAGGCTGTCTGATTTAGAAAAATTATTCATATTTAATTTCTCCTGTAGTAATGAGATAAGTGAGTCACCCTCTGAAAAATCAGGGGGCAATCGTTGACAGGAGACACATGACATGGTATGATTATGCAACGTTTTTTCAGCCACATCATGTGTCTGTAGAGAGCCTGATTCATATTGGCGTATGAATTAGGCTTTTTTCTTTTTGTGAGGATGAGACCTGTTTTTAGGGCGGCATGATTTTTTCCCTCCTTTCTTGCTGGTGGTTATGAGCAGCTTCCGCTGCTCCCTTTTGTATAAATCTATGGCATACTCAGCGGAAGACCTGCTGGTTCCCGCCAGCTCCATAAGATGTCTTGGACTTTTTGCGGACTGGAGCATCTCTTCTGTGTAAAGGAGATAGCCTGCAAGGGCATTGGCTTGGTATTCAGGATTTTGCAAGGGCTGCACCTCTCCAAAGCATCGGGGAAGATACAAGGGGCAGCCGAAATCTCTAATGAGTAGATAGTGGCTAATTTCGTGGGTGATGGTGAACCTGTCCCGTCCGTTGCCGTTGTAGGCACCTTCGTACACGTCGGAACGAATGAGTATGGTGTTTTTTAGTATGTCGTAGCAGGCGTGAATTTCTTCTCCCTTGTCCCAGTCTGCATTGTCTATAACCTGCCACTTGAAGCTTGGGTCTTGCTTTGGCAGGTCGTTTTCCAGCACTCGCAAGGGGTCGAACTGCTGCAACGGCTTGTAGCCATGTCTGCTGCGAAAGAGCTTTGCCAAGGGCTTGAAGTTCTTTCGCCGGAGGGCTGGGGACAGGGGTTCAACATCACTTTCCATTGTCATCTCCTTTAGCCTGTGTTTCTATCAGGGCATCCTGAATGAGTTTCTGGATGTTTTCCAAGGTATTGTCGTCCAGATAGGCTAACTTTCGAGCCAACATCTGTACTGTTTCTGTGGCGGCAGGAGACTCAGGCTTTTTCTCCAGCGTTACCTTAATGTACCCATTCTGCCAAACCTCTTGGTTTTGCAACTGCTTTTCCCAAGATTTGTCTAGTCTGTAGGCTTGTACTACCTTGTCTGTGAGACCAGGTGGTACACTGCGAGTTCCGTTCTCCACGGCAGAAATCATGGCTACAGAAAAACCTGTGGCAGCTGCCATGTCTCCCAACACATGATCATGCTGTATCCGAATGGTTCGCAAGCTCTTTCCGTACTCCGTAGTGGGGTGGTTCAAACCTTTTCCTCGCGGCATATCCAACTCCTCCTTATGTATATACCTTAAGTCTGTCTTAATTCTAAGATATTATATAATTTGTTTTATGTCAATATAATTTCTACAAAGTGTAGAAATTATATTTTAAGATATTTTTTCTATCCACCGATGATTTTGTCTTGTAGCTGTGACCTGTACAGGAAAGGGGCAATGACCTGTACAGGTTAGGGATGATGACCTGTACAGGTTATGGGGTATTTTGTGTCCAGTGGTGTACTGTTAACAGAAAAAGCACAAAGGCAAGGGTTAGTACTGGCAGGAGGGGTACGGCATTATGGCAGGGGCTTGTACTTCTCAGCAGGAGACTTTGGGTGATTACGGAGACAATGGCGAGGAACAATGCTATTGTCAGGATGGTGAGCGTAGGTAGACCACCATAACCTACTGCCAAGGAAAAGAGCACCGCAATGTCTGCCATGCCGGGGCTTCCTGCATACCTACGGAACACAAGGAGGATGGCTACAACGGCGAAGCCGGAAAGGACATGGAGGAGGGCATCATGAGGGAATAGGATAAGGCTGCGGAGGGAACAAAGCAGAAGGAGGATGGTCTGCAACGTGGGAGGAACCCTCAGAGTGCGGCTGTCTGTAATGGACATAAATGTAAGGAAGAGCAGCATAAGGGCATCATACACAGCATTCATGATAGAAATATATCATATTTTTAGAAAAAGCGAAAAAAAAACTTGCAAAAATACAGGTTGCTTGTATACTGGGAACATGGACATTAAACCATTGCGAAGAAATTGCATTGTTCTTGTTATTCTTCTCTGTACAGGAATGCTGTTGGCACAGGAGGGATTGCCAGAAAATTTGACGGACACAGACCAACAGTATGAGTTCGTGAATCAGGAGTTGAGAGACATTGTATATATCCTCTCCTTGAGGAGTGGCTTCCCCCTTATCTGTGATGACACAGTGACAGGAACAGGTAGCTTTCTATACCATCCAGTAGTTTTAAGGGATGCGGGGGGGGGGGGTATGAACATACCCTTGATGCTTTCCTTGAGACAAACCGCCTTTATGTAAACAAGTCCGACACCCGCTGGATTGTATCACGCATACGTATACAAGGGGACGGGGTAAATCTGTGGAACGTAGATGCTTACGATGCCACTCTCGCACAAATAATTTCCAAGCTTTCAGACACAACAAAGACTACCATCACCTACCAACAGCTTCCCACCCAAAAGGTATCTCTGCATCTTTCAGGAGTAACCGTGGAGGAAACGGTAAAAACCCTCCTGAGACCATGGGAAGAGTACCAGCTGGAGCAGGAGGGGGAAAGTATTCACATATCTCGCCGAGAAACGACTCCAACGGTATCTCCTGTTTTGAACTCACGGGAAATTCTACAGATTACGAGGAATGGGGAGCAATACGATGGACATCTACAAAATGTGACTACTCTGCGGGTACTGGAGACTTTATTTGACCTTTCAGAAAATCAGTATTCCTGCCTGATTGATGGAAATACCGTGGTGGGAGAACTCAGCTTCTCCGGCAGGAGTTTCCAAAGGACGCTGGAACTCATCATGGAGCAGGTGAATGGGACAGTCTTTCTTTGGGATGGAATATGGTATCTTCTGCCTAGTGGTGGCAGTGCAAGGGATGTGGTGGTGGACAGGAGCAAGTACTGGGAACGCTACCCTCTGAACAATATCACGGTGGCTAACATACGGACGCAGCTTGAGGCTCAATTCACTGGAATACAACTGGTGGAGATTGACCGCCATAGTTTTCTTGCAAGACTTGACCAAGAGGCCCATGGACAGCTTACATCTTTCATTCAGAGGGCTGACACTCTGCAAGGGAGCCATCCAATTCAGTTGAAGTACATCAAGAGTGAAGCCCTGCTCAAGAATCTTCCTCCATCGGTAGAGGCACAGGATTTGGTTGACGCAGGCACAGGGGACACTGTTTTCTTTGTGGGGCCAGAAGGACGTAGAAAGCATTTCATGCAGGAGTTGGAAGTCCTCGACCGGCCCCGACAGCTTATAAGATATGACCTGCTCATCATGCAGTATCAGAAAAGTTCCAATCTTTCCTGGGGGGTAACTGCAGCCATGCGTCCACTGGAGGCGGGAGATAGAACCGTCATCAGCGGGGAACTAGGAAGGCTTCTGGGCATGAATTTCGATGCAATCACCCTGTTCGGCCTTCTCTTTTCCCTTCAGATAAATGCCGCATTGGGCAGCAACGAGGCATCGGTATTTGCGGACACCACCCTCTACGGAAATTCTGGTGAAAAAATATCCTTTAAGAACACCAATACATACCGTTATCGGGAGGCAGTGGTTGACCCAGATACGGGAAAAAGCCAGTACACAGGCATCACTAGGGAGATTGTGTCTGGACTGGTGCTGGACATATCGGGATGGGCTTCTGGAGACGGCATGATAACCATGGATGTAAGTGCATCCGTCTCAAAGCAGGGCGTGGACACAAATTCCATAAATCCTCCTCCTACCACGGAAAAGGTGGTGTCTACTCAGGTACGGGCTCGTTCAGGAGAGGCTGTGGTCTTGAGCGGACTGAGCCAAAGGAATGAGGATGAGTCAGAGCAAGGTGTTCCGCTTCTTTCTAGAATTCCTCTGTTAGGGAATTTGTTTAAGGCAGGAGAACGAACTGAATCTCATACGGAGATGATTATCTATCTAGTACCCCATCTGGAGGAGGGTGGGAATGGCACTACACCGCAGGAAATAATGGAAGCATTCTATTCTCTCTGCGGAACGAAAAAAGGGGAGATGGAGTGATGGAGAATAGGAGGCAATGGCTGCAGGGTAGGTTCTGCCAACGTCATGGAGTGGTGCCACTAGTGGATGACGGAACTACTGTGACATTGGGAACTAATGGGGAACTCTGTCCAAAGGTTCAGGGACAGCTGGAGATTTTCTATTGCGGCTACAAAGACATACGATGGCGGCAGCTGGAAGACGAGGAGTTTCAAATGCATCTTGCCCGCCACTTTTCCATCAGTCACACACAAGAGCAGGAAAGGAACCAGCTGCTAGAACTGCCAGCAGTGACTGTGGGGGAACAGATGATGGCCACTGCCGCCCCAGTGGTGAATATGCTGAACAGCATCCTACAGGAGGCGACCATGCGGGACGCTACGGACATCCATATATGTCCTGACTGTGGAGGATGGTATACAGGTCTAAGGATAGACGGGAAGTTGGAGCGTCATCTGGAGCTGGAGGAGGAGATGGGGCGCTTAGTAGTCAGTAGAATAAAGCTCCTTTCGGGAATGAATGTGCTGGAGCATCGCCGGTGTCAGGACGGCAGGTTCACCCATTTGAAGGGCGAGCGGGAGTATGAGATACGGGCATCCATCCTCCCTGCCTGGAATGGGGAGTCCGTGGTGCTGAGGATTCTTGAGGGGTGGCGGCCCATTCCCAGTCTGGAAGAACTGGGGTTCACCAGTGAGCAGCGGACGACATTGGAGCGGCTTGTGGTAGGGAAGGGGGACAAGGCCGGGTTGGTACTGGTGACAGGCCCAACGGGTTCCGGCAAGACTACCACCCTGGCTTCTCTGTTGGCATTGCTGAATCGGGAGAATGTGCAGATTCTGACGGTGGAGGATCCTGTGGAATATCGGCAGAAAGGTATGGTGCAGATACAGGTGGATGAGGAGTGTGGCAGGGGTTTTGCGGAGGTTTTGCGGAGGGCTTTGCGGCATGACCCGGATATCATCATGGTGGGGGAGCTTCGGGACAGAGAGACTGCCCAGCTGGCAGTGCGGATGGCCCTTACCGGCCACCTTGTTCTGGCAACACTCCACACTGGCAGCTGTGCGGAGGCTCCGTTGCGGCTGGTGGACATGGGGGTTCCCTCCTACCTTGTGGCGGCAGTGCTGCGGGGTGTCGTAGCTCAGCGGTTGGTGCCAAAAGGTGGTGGCGGCAGGACGGTGGCAGCGGAGATTCTGGTGGTGGACAGGCAGCTGGCGGACATGATGGCGGCGGGAGCCAGCAGGAGCATGGTTGAGGCATATATGGAGGGCCACAGACAATGAGACAAAAGGTTATCCCTCCCCTCCAGTTCCTTGAAATTCTTCTTGAGTTGTGTGCAAGCGGCTTAGATGGAGCTAGTGCCATCCGCTGCATGGGAGAGCAGGAAGGGACAAGGGATATAGCTACAGAAGTCCTTTGCCAGATGGAAGGCGGCTGTTCCCTCAGCAACGCCCTTCTGGTGGCGATGGCACGGCGGCAGCATGGCGGAATTGCCCAAGAACTACTGTATCTTGGCACAGCTGAGGAGACGGGCAGGCTGGAGCCAGCCTTGGACTACGTTTGCAAAAGAAT
>JAZQSR010000243.1:0-4461 GCA_045630225.1 Treponema sp.
CCTCCGACTTGGTAGAATGTAAGCTGGCCCACCGTCCTGGCTCCATAGAGAAAGGAAAGCAAACAGGAAAAGATTACTTCAACTGCAAAATAAAAAAGGAGCTTGTTTCCAAGCTCCTTTTTGTAGGCATTAATCTTCCATCTTGCGGAAGGCATCGAATTCAGCAAGCATTTCAGGATCCTTATTCTTGTCCAACAAGCTTACGACTACAGCAGAAACCAAGCACAGGATAAAGGCAGGCAAAATCTCGTAAACGGCAAAGATTCCACCCTGCAAATTGTGCCATACCACAACGGTTACACCACCAACAATCAGACCAGTAATGGCACCCTTGGCTGTAGCTCCTCGCCAGAACAAGGCCAACAGAACCAGCGGCCCAAAGGTAGCACCAAATCCAGCCCAAGCATAGCTTACCAAACCAAAAATGGTACTGGTTTCATCCCAAGCCATGATAAAGGCAATAACAGAAATAAGCACAACAGCAACACGGCTTACGTTCAAGATTTCCTTTGCAGAAGCATTCTTTTTAATCAGTCCCTTGTAAATGTCGTGACTAAAGGCAGAAGATGCTACCAAAAGCTGGGAGTCAGCAGTACTCATGGCTGCAGCCAAAATTGCACAAAGGAAGATACCTGCAATAAAGGCAGGGAACATATTCTGGATGGAAACACTGAAGATGGTCTCAGCAGCAGCGGGAGAAAGGATTTCAGGAAGATGATAAACAGTTCCCAAAGCACCTACCAACAAGGCTCCAATAAAGGCAATTACAACCCACACGGTAGCAATACGGCGAGAAAGGGCTACATCCTTGTTGGAGCGGATTCCCATAAACCGCACCAAAATATGAGGCATACCGAAATATCCCAATCCCCAAGCCAGGGCAGAAATAATGGGTACAATGCCGTAATGCTGATTTGAAGCAAATTTAGCCTGCATTTCAGCCCCAAATTCACCGCTGATTGCACGCTGACTAAACTCCCCCACCTTTGCAATGGCTTCTGTAGGACCACCCAAGGTAACCATCATAATCAAACCGGCAATAATCAAGGCAATGAACATAAGGCTTCCTTGAACAAAGTCTGTAGCACAAACTGCCAAGTATCCGCCCAAAATGGTGTACACCAAAATAACCACAACACCAATAATCAATCCCAGGTGGTAATCCATTCCAAATACAGAGTTAAAGAGCTTTGCACAGGCTACAAATCCAGATGCTGTGTAAATGGTAAAGAAGAAGATAATTAAAACAACAGAAATGGTGGAAAGGAGGCGACTCTTATCCTTAAACCGATGAGTAAAGAACTCTGGCATGGTAACGGAATCACCAAAGGCAATGGTACATTTTCTTAAAGGCTTGGCTACAATAAGCCAGTTCAAGTATGTTCCAATAACAAGTCCTAAAGCTGTCCAAAAAGCTTCCTTCATGCCACCTAAATAAGCCAAACCTGGCAAGCCCATCAAGAGCCAACCAGACATATCGGAAGCTTCAGCACTTAAAGCAGTCATCCAAGGACCAACCTGACGGCCCCCCAAAAAAAAGTCGCTAGAAGTTTCGTTCTTTTTCATGTACCGCATTCCAATCACAATCATCATGGAAAGATACAAAACGAAGGCGATAATGATACTAATCATATTTGAAGTCATTTCTCCAGTATATAGAAAAATAAGCTTTACTTCAAGATATTTAATTTTACTAAAGTTTTTATATTTAAAGAGGGAAAAAGCAATTTATTCCCATTTCTCCATCAATCTGTGGTTAGTAATATACTATTTCGTAGTTGCCAGAAAAAAAATATCCTGCATTTTCATAGGCATGACGGGCAGCAAGATTTTCTTCCCGCACAAAAAGCACTGCCTGACGCTGACTTTTCGTAGCCTCATCTCCCATCCATTGTACCAAACGGCCAGCACAACCTCGCTTTCGGAAGGACTTCATCGTAAATACCCCACCAATCAAGGCAAATCGCCAGGAAACAGCAGAAAAATTTGCCTTTGCCACGAATTTTTCACTAGTTTCGCCGCCTGTAATTGCCACGACGTTTCCCAACTCTAAAATTCGCTGAAGATTTACACGACAGGTTTCAGGCTTAAAAGGATAATTTTTTGGAAGTACTTCCACCGTGTCGTAAGCACTTTGCAGATGATACAAGTCATCCAAATCCTGGGTACCACAACGTAGTACTGGAAACTGAGGAATCAAATCTCTTCGGTAACGGTGAGCATCGTAACACATAAAGTGATAGCGACGATGTTCCATCACCTGACGAGTGTAGGTATCCTTTGTTGACTGACTACACAGTTCTAGGGCAGTCCGAATCAACAGAACTCCACGAGACCAGCCACTGATACAATAGACTCTTTTTCCTAAAAACCAGTCTACAATAGGGGGAATCATTCCTCTCATAATGGATTCTGGTAAATTTTCTGGAATACAGGTAAGAACAAGCCCTGCTTTGGAAACAAAAATCACACCTCGTAACGTGTTCTCCTCCAGCAAGCACAAAAAATCACCTGCAAAGCCTTTGGCATGGGCAGCTTTTGCCTCGATGGTACCACCATCAGCCTTATCAGCCTTCAGAAATGCAATATATTGCTCCAGTCGTTCCGCTAACTGAATGCCATAAATCTCGTTATTAAAAACAAAGGCTTTCACCTTGTCTAGCGGTACTTGCTGAATTTTACACAGAGAAAACATACTCATTCCGCCAAGGGGAAAACGCCCCGTACTGTAAACTCACCCGCCAAGGCTCCAAAAACGGCATTGAAGGAATAAGGAGAATAGCTATAGGCCATCAAAACCGTATCAGCCCATTTAGCCAAATCCATGGCAGGAACAGGAGCCAAGACGGAAATCACCACCACAGGAATCCCTCTGTTTTTCAAACTTTCCGCCACACGGGCACTGGCAGCATCAGCAACGCAAATAACTACCACAGAATATTTGGGAGCAAGAGACACCAAGTAATTAGACATCCAGGCTGTTTCATTTGGTCCCATGTTGTAATTAAATCTCATGGAATCTGCTTCTGGATAACGACGTTTTCCTTCTTGAAAAAACTCTGGGAATTGAGTTTGCCCCACCAACAAAATCCCCTTGCTGGTAGCCAACTCAGAACTGGCAGACAAGGGAAACAAATCCCCCTTATACAAGGTAATGGAACGACACGCTTGGGCTAAAAAGAATTTCTGTCCCTCTGGGTCGGGAATATGCTGACGAATTTCATCCACTTTGGGATACAGGGGAACGGGATTTTCCCCTTTGAAATATTCCAACTTGGACAAAATCACTCGATAGGCTGCATCCATCACCCGCTCTTTAAACTCCCGTGATGTAGACATGAGATTCAGGTTGGAAGTCCACAAAGCCTCATTCAACTGGGCTGTAGTGGAGGAAATAATTATGTCATTTCCCGCTTCTATGGCTTGGCGAAAGGCTGCCGACAGAGAACCTGCCCAAGCAGTTGCACTATTCATCATCATGTCATCAGTGAGAATAAGCCCTTTATATCCCAATTCCCCTCGCAAAATTCCCGTTAAAAAGCTTTTTGACAAGGAAGCTGGTTCACCGTTTTTCACAACTTGTGGGAAGCTCAAATGACCAGACATTATAGCAGGAATTTTTTCCTCTATCAGATACTTAAAGGGAATCAATTCCCGATTCAGCAAGGTGTCACGATCAATGTCAATAATGGGAAGGCGACCGTGGGAATCAACTCCAGTATCACCATGACCAGGAAAATGCTTTGCAGTAGAAATCACTCCAGCAGCAAGGGAGCCTGCAGAAAAGGCTGCTCCCAACACACCTGTATGCTGGGCATTTTCGCTAAAGGAACGAGGCCCAATAACAGATGAATCGTGGTTCGTATACAAGTCCACCGTGGGCGCAAAGTTCATGTTAATTCCCAGGGCCCGAAGCTCCCGAGCAATGTAAAACCCGCTGTACCAAGCATCCATGGGATAACCACCTGCTCCAATGGCTAGATTTCCAGGAGTTTGACTTGTTTCCCCCTTTACGTGACGAATCCACCCCCCTTCCTGGTCTGTGGCTACATAGAGGGGGATTTGAAAGGGCCGACTCTGAGCCTTTTCCTGTAAAGCAGTAATAGATTTTGCCACTAAGTTAATGTCATCCGTGTTCCAGCCAAAAACCTTTACACTTCCCAAGCCCCTATCCAGTACCCACTGATTTAAAAGGGGAGAAGGTTCCAGGCCAGCCCAACCGAACATAAAAATTTGAGCCAACAATTCACTATCAGACATCCGCTGCACAAGGCCTTGAGCTAAAATTTCTGCAGGATAATCGCTCCAAAAAGTGATAGTATCAGGCAGATCTTCCACAGTTATATTATCAACTTGAGACTGATTTAAAGCACTCAGTTCCTCCTGTTGTTGTTTTTGACAAGAAAAAAACAAAACACTGATGACAAACACCATCAGAAAAGAGAAACCTTTAACAAGAGA
>JAZQSR010000244.1:0-7636 GCA_045630225.1 Treponema sp.
CAACTAGATAAGATATAATATGTAATCGTAATTTTAATCTCCACTTTCTCCATAAACTCTATCCTTTCCAGAGTGTTCTTTCCCTTAAACTTGACAGTTCCCATCATTTCCCATTACAATTACAGAATGGCTTCTTCTGTAGCAACAAGGAATATTTACTGTGGTTGCCTGTCACTGTACAAGAAAAAGCCTTTAGTGATTTTTTGTGGAAACATCGTATACAATAGTTGTGCCAGATCAAGATTTGTTAGCAAAATTGTGTGGCACCAATGACAGTAATTTACATCTCATAGAAAAATATCTTGGTGTACCTGTATTTACTCAGGGAAATGAAGTTTCCTTAGGTAAGGCAGATGACCAAGTTATTCGTCAATTCCAGCACATTGTAGATAGAATCACAGACGAGGCTGCAGCAGGCTTTGACGTGGGGCCAGATCTCATGGCCTCCATCCTCCAGCTGAATCAAGATGGCCAAAGTCCTGAAGATTTTCGTGACTGTGGCATCATCATTAGTGGTGCAGTAAAAAAGGTGTATCCAAAAACCACCAATCAGCTGCATCTAGTAAAGGCCCTCCGTTCCAGCGACATGGTATTTTGTACCGGTCCTGCTGGCTCTGGAAAAACCTTTTTAATGATGGCAGAGGCTCTGCGACTGGTGCTTTCTGGTCAGGTGCGTTCCTTGGTGCTGACCCGTCCTGTGGTAGAGGCTGGAGAAAGCCTTGGCTACCTGCCGGGAGACTTGGAGCAAAAAATCAATCCCTATCTTCGTCCCCTTTTTGACGTTATCAACACCCTCCTTCCTCCAGGTTTTGGAAAAAAGCTCATGGAAAGTGGAGTAATTGAGGTGGCACCCTTGGCTTATATGCGAGGTCGTACCTTAAATAATAGCGTCATCCTCTTGGACGAGGCTCAAAATACAACACGGGAACAAATGAAAATGTTCCTTACCCGTATGGGAGAAGGGTCAAAGGTTTTTGTAACTGGAGACATCACTCAGATTGACTTGCCTCGGCGGACTCCCTCTGGGCTGGTGCATTGTCTGGAAATCTTAAAAGATATTCCAGAAATCGCCATGATAACTATGGAGTCTAGCGACGTGGTAAGAAACGAACTTGTAAGGAAGATTGTACAAGCCTATGAAGACAACAAAAACGAAGCAGAATAAGGCAAATATTCTGTATATACGGGATTCCATCAAAGGATTTTTTTCCAAGAACTATAACATACTCATTGTATTTGCCGTAGCTTTTATTTCTTGTGTTTTAATTTCTTTTTTTGTAATTACCTCATCAGAAACAGTACTTTCTTTTACTGCAAATGAATATGAGGTGGGGCAAATTGCAGATAGAACCATTATTGCCGATGTAAGCTTGCCGCCTGACGCCCGTCATCCTATTTCGATAGAGGCGGGAGAAAAGATTGTTCGCAAGGGTTTTCCAGTTACAGAAATCGGCTTGGCAAAGTTGGAAAAATTGGCAGATGCCCCTGAGTTTATAGACTATGAGGCTCTTTCTGATAGAATCTTATACTTAATGCTTCTTGCAGGCCTCAATTTTTTCCTTTTTAACCCCATATTTTGTGGCACTTCTGTTTCCCTCAAAGAATCCATCCTTTTGGCGGTGTTCTTTGTGGCCACCTACGCCTTAGCAGGCTTTGGCAGTTTAGTTCCCCTCTTTTCCTTGCCATATAACTTACCAATTATCATTCCCAGCACCTTCTTTGTGCTCATTGTGGTGGTGCTATTCGGACAAAATCACGGTGTTATTTTTTCCTTTGTATTGGCTTTTGGTATTTTAAATGCCAATCAAAATAATATCATTCCCGCTCTCTTTGTATTGGCTTCTAGTTTGGCTGCAGCCCGCATTGTGCGAAATATCACCCATCGCATTGATATGGTGATGGTTTCCCTATTGTTGGCCATCTTAAATGTAGTGTTTATGCTCACCCTTAAGATTGTATTTTTGTCAACCTTTACCAATATGATTTTTACCCTGCTAATGGTTTCCTTAAACGGTTTCATTTCAGGAATTTTGGCGTTGGGTTTTCTGACTCCCTTGGAGCATTTGATGAATACGGCCTCTACCTTCCGTCTTATGGAACTGGGTGACACTCGAAACCACATGCTCCAAGCTTTGAATACCAAGGCTCGTGGAACCTATAGCCACACCTTGATGGTGGCAGAGCTGGCAGAGAAGGCTTGTCGTGCCATTGGTGCCAATGACCGCCTTGCCCGTGTGGGTGCCCTGTATCATGACATTGGCAAAATGGACCAAAGTGAGTATTTTGTGGAAAATCAAATGGGTGGTGCGAATCCCCACGATGCCCTTAAGCCCAGCATGTCTGCCTCAATTTTGCGTGGTCACTTGAAGAAGGGTATCGAAAAGGCTGAGCAAATGCGTCTTCCCCAAGAAGTAATTAATATTATCGGCGAGCATCACGGCAATGGAACCATCTATGGCTTTTACATGAAGGCAAAGGAAGCAGATCCCAATGTCAGCATGGAAGAGTACAGCTACCCAGGAAATCCTCCTTCTTCCAAGGAATCTGCAGTGGTTATGCTGGCAGACACAGTGGAAGCAGCTTGCCATACCTTGGAAGATCCTTCCGTTCCTCGTTTGACAAAATTCATCCATGAATTAGTTTTAGGAAAGGTAAATCATGGTCAAATGGATAATGCCAACATTACCTTTAAAGATTTGTCCACAATAGAAGAAGCCTTTGTAGACGTGTTAGCTGGATATTATCATTCCCGCATTAAATATCCCAATCAAAAGGATCCTGATGCAAAGGAACCTGTAAAAGAAAATAAATCAGAAGAAAAGGTGGCAACATGAGTACAGTATCAACATATGAATCATTTGGATTTCATCCAGAATCCTGTAGCATTCCCTCCAATAGCCAAAATCTCATTGAAATTGCTTGTCATGAAGACATGGAAGCAGAGCCGCAGTGGCTTTCAAAGATTGAGCCCTTTTTGGAGGCCGTGCTGAAAAAACTGCACCTTTCTGGCTGGGAGCTTTCTATCTTGTTTTGTCAGGATGACTTTATCCAGGAGTTGAACAAGAATTATCGCCAGCTTGATATGCCCACCGATGTGCTTTCCTTCAATGCTGGTAGTACTTATCAGGATGAAGAGGGAGTGGAGTGGTTTTCTGCTGGGGACATTGTTATCAGTGTAGATACCCTGGCAAAAAATGCAGTGGAATTTGAAGTTTCCCAAGACCAGGAGCTCAAACGTCTTTTGATTCACGGGGTTCTCCACCTTTCTGGAATGGATCACAGCGATAATTCCCCAGAACAACCCATGTTGCAGTTCCAGGAAATTGTTTTGCAAGATTTTATAGCGGAAAGTGATATAATTATCACAAAATAAGCCGAAGGATTAAATAATGGGGTTATTCAATATATTTAAACGAAACCATAAAGAAAGACATCATGATTCAAATTCTCGGGAGCATGCCAGAGATGGAGATGCGGTGTCGGAGCAGCAACAGCTGAATGAAGAAAAACGGGACATGATTCGGGGAATAGAGGAATTAGCAGAAACTTCTGTAAAAGAAGTTATGATTCCTCGTATTGACGTGGATTTTTTGAGTTGTGGTACGCCACAGGATGAGCTTTTGGAAAAGATTGCTGAAAGCGGCCATTCTCGGTTTCCTGTATACAGCGAGTCCATTGACAATGTGATTGGTGTGCTCTATGTAAAGGACTTGATTGCAGCCTTTGCCCGCCATGAAACCATCGATTTGGAAAAACACAGCCGAAAAGCCTTCTTTGTGCCGGAGTCCAAGCGTATTGATAGCCTTTTGCGGGAGTTTAAGCGTCGTCATGTGCATATTGCCATTGCCATTGATGAGTACGGTGGTGTTTCTGGTATTGTGTGTATGGAAGACATCATCGAGGAAATCGTAGGTGATATTCAAGATGAGTTTGACAATGAGCGGGAGGATGTGATTCCCTTGGGAGACAATATCTGGCTCTGCGATGCCCGTGCTAATTTAGATAATTTAAATGAAACCATGGGGTCCAACTTCCCGAATGAGGAATTTGATACCTTGGGCGGTTTTGTTTTCGACTTGCTCGGAAAGATTCCGGTAAAATATGAGAAAGTATCCTGGCAAAATTATGATTTCATTGTTCAGGATATGGAAGGTCATCGGGTTAACGTTATTAAGTTGATTCGTCATGTTGGAGATACAGAAGAATGAAAATGTTTTTTTCCAGTGAAACCAAGGAGAGCCAGGGAGAAGGGAAGGCAAGATTTTTTCTTTTAGCGGGATTTTTTGCCCTTTGTTTTCTTTTTGTGCAGCCACAGCTTGTTGCCCAAAAACTGACAGCTCCCCAATGGTACGAAAAAGGTCAAGATGCCCAACGAGCTGCTGATTGGTATGCCGCAGTGGAGTGTTATCAGGAAGCCCTTCGTGTGAACAATGCCTATGGCGATGCTTGGTATGCCTTGGCGGAATGTAGCTACGCCTTGAACGAGTATTCCCTTGCCCTTACCTATTTGGACTCTGCCTCAAAGTACGCCAAGGACAAGATTGAAATCTTGAATCTTACTGGATTTTGTTATCTTGGATTGAACCGAGTGCAAGAGGCTCAAAACTTGTTTAATCAGGTTTTAACAAGTTATCCCAACAATATTGAGGCACGGTTTGGTCTTGCCCAGCTTGATATTCTTTCTGGTCGACTCACCGGTGCTGAAACACGTTACATCGATGCCCTAAAGCGGCAGCAGTCCAACAGAAATGCTCTGTTGGCGGTGGCTCTAGTATCCCAAGAAATGGGCAAGACTGAGGAGGCTCAAAACTACATCCAGCAGGCACTTCGGTACCACAGCAAGGACGAGGAAGTGCAGTACATTGCCGGATGGATTTCCTTTTTGAATCAGAATTACAGTGACACTGAGTATCGTGTTCGCACCTCCATCAACTTGAATCCCGATTTTGACAAGTCCTACGAGCTTTTGGCCACGGTATTGTATCAGCAGGGCCGCTTCCAAGAAGCCGTTGACATCTGTGATTATCGCATTAACCGCAACCGTGAAGCATCCACTGCTTGGTATCTCAAGGGCTGTTCCCTCCAAATGATGGATAGAATGGAAGAGGCCTATGATGTGCTGGAGCAGGGGCTTGATATTGTTCCCCATGACGAAATGATGCGCTCATCCTTGGAGCAGATTGTTCTGGAGACCTTTAACGTGGAGGATACCCGAAGAAGCAAGTGGGCCCAGTATCATATTGCCAAAGCTCGTGATTATGAAAAACAATATGAGGCTCCCCAGGCTGAATTCGAATACAAGCAGGCACTTCGGCTTAATCCCCTGGACATTCAGGCTCGTTCTGCCTATGCCAATATGCTGGACAGAAAGGGGCAGCAGGAACTGTATCTTGAGCAGTTGAATTTCATCAGTTCCATCCAGCCTGTCTCTGTTAAGGTTGCAGATACTATCGAAGCATATAAATCCTTGCTTACTGATAACTTAGCCAGCCGTTGGGGGGTAGATCCCTTCTACCTTGATAAAAAACGCTGGAACATCGGGCTGTATCCCTATGGAACTCCTCCCCAGTTGCTCCATGCAGATGCCAGTATCGTTACTGTTCGGGCTGTGGAAAATTATTTCCTCGGTACTGCCAATATAGAAGCCCATGCCTATCCAGAAACCGTTACCTATTCTCAAGCATTCCGTCATGCCCGTAATGCCAACCAAGATTACTTTGTCTTGTTGGAATACCAGGAAACTGAACGTGAATTGTTGCTGAAGGGAACAGTGTTTTCTGGTCGCAATGGTCTTGAAGTGGATTCCTTCAATATCTACCGAACAGGAAACGACCGTTTTACTGGTGCTCTCCGCTATTTGTGTAATTCTATTGCCCAGATGTTGCCTACCCGTGGTCTTGTTATTGACAGAAATGCAGACATGGTGCTGGTGGATTTAGGTTCCACTGACGGCCTTACTAAGGATACGGTGTTGACAGTAGTAAAGGCTGGACAGATTCGTACCCCAGACAATACTTTGGGATTGGAATATGCCCAAAACGATATCCTTGGAACCATTACCCTTACGGAAGTCAGTGAATCTGTTTCTCAAGGTCGGTATTCTCGTGCAGGCTTCTTTGATCGAATGAACATCAAGGATGAGGTGATTATTGTTCCCCTTGCTAAAGAATCAACAACTGGAGATGAGGCTGACACCCAAACAAAATCAAGTGAAAAGTCAGTTTCTGTTACTTCAGGAGAAGAGACTCAATTATTACAGAAAAGAATTACACCTACAGCAGAGGAAGTTACAGGAAGTGAGTATCCCGTACTTTCCAGAATGCTGCAGGATATTTACATCATTCAATAATTATTGTTAATAATTGGAAGCTGGTAGCCATCAAGGGCTGCCTGAATCCATCGAGAAGTTAAATTCGGGAACCTGTCTTGCACTTGTAAAAAGCAGGACAGGGCCTGTTGATATTTTCCCTGATATAATAAGGTTTCCCCCAAATAAAAGGTGCCTCTGTCGGTGGCATCTTTTGAGTGGTTGATGCTCAAAAAGTCCCGTAGGGCCTGTTCTGCACCTTCATATTCCTTGTTTGCAAACTGATTGTGAATAATTTCCTGGAGGATAAAGTCTTCTCCCACATTTTCTGTTTCCTGTTCCTGTCGGAAAATATAGGGATCAGGAAGCTGTGGAACTGAAGATTTCCTTTGTTTTTCACTTTCTTCTAAAACAAAGGTTGGTTTATCATGCTTACGTTCAGGATTAATGGGAATTTCTGTAGATTGCATAG
The DNA here is from genome assembly GCA_045630225.1 of Treponema sp. Classification (GTDB taxonomy): domain Bacteria; phylum Spirochaetota; class Spirochaetia; order Treponematales; family Treponemataceae; genus Treponema_F. The sequence goes on from JAZQSR010000244.1 coordinate 6,780, forward strand.
AAAGCTTTAAGTATGGCAGGGGAGTGTTTCTCAGGCCAGTGGCACTGTTAGGTTTATCTTGAACAGTTTCTGGGGCGTGTTCATGAGCTGGGTGGGGGCGAGAAAGCACTTGCACTGCCACAGCTGTTGTATTTTTTGCTGGAATAATCAGATGGTGTTGACTTGTTTCTTCAGTGGAGATAACGACTGTGTAATAAAAACTTGTATCCTTGTCTGGAGTGTCAGTATAGGAGGTGGTGTCATAGGGGAGGGTAGCCACTGGCTCTAGTTCCTCCAAAGTTGTATTTCCAGCTTTTTGCTGGTGACTTCGATACAGAATCAAGGAAAGTTGAGTGGTATCTACATCTTCTGATGTATTAGGAAGTTGCCAAGAAACAAATATCTCTTGACTGTTGACTGGTTCAGCATGAATATTGGAAACCATCAATCGTACATCTTGTGCAAAGACAAAAGTAATAGTCAAAAAAGAGATAATAAAAAAAATAAGTTTCTTCATTACTATATTTTGCGTTAAAATATATTTTTTTGCAAGGGTAGTATGGACAATTATTTGTGTTTATTTTATTCTAATTCTATGTTCGTTTCTGTCATTTTAGATCCCAGTTCAATGGATTCTGCAAAGGCTCTTGCATCAGTTCTCCTTCATTTCCGATTCAAGAAAGTGCAGCGTGCCTGTTGGGAACATTCTTCAATTTCAAAAGATATGTTAGTTCTCTTAAAGAAAGAAATAGACCGTGTTACTGATTATTATGACATTGTGCGATTGTATCAGTATCCCGTTCAGGAATGTTTGTGTCTTACCGAACTTTCAAAAAAAAGGTGGAAACGATGTTTGCTGAAGGGTGCATCTCTACGAC
>JAZQSR010000245.1:0-3654 GCA_045630225.1 Treponema sp.
GCAGAGAAGAAAACAACTCAAACGAAGGCATCAATGCGCAATGGACGAGCGACAAAGGGTGGTGCGGTTTACAACGCAAACCACAACACCCTGGAGTCGATTAGGCGAGACCAGCCGCACATTGATGCCCAGAAGTTTGAGCTAAATCGTTATTGGAAATTTGAGCAGAAGGAACGAACATTTACTTTCAAGAAAATTGATGGTGGCAAGGGTGGGTTTGATGCAAGAAAACACGAACTTGCCATTTATGAAAAATTATACAAGAAAGGTCTGGAGGCCCGAAATGAGAGGTACACGAAAGAGGGCCACAAGGACAGATGCCAGACCATCAAGAATTTATACTCCAATCCAAAGACGGCTCCATTGGAGACCCTTTTCCAGATTGGCAACACACAAATGATTCTGGATGGGGTCATGACCCAGGAAGAAATGAAAGAGAAATTGACCCAGGCCTGGAACCAGACCACAAGACAAATTGTGGCAATGGGCAAGGGCATGGTCATACCTCTGGATGCTGCTTTGCATTGCGAAGAAGCAGTTCCGCATATCCACTTTAGAGCAGCTCTTGGAGCCACAGACAAGTATGGTCATTTTGTGCCGAATCAGAGTGCAGCATTGAAAGCCATGGGCTTTGATGGTCGCAATCCAGAGACAGGCAAAAAGGATAGATACCACAATCCTCTGGTGGCCTACACAGACAGGGTCAGAGAAATCTTTTACACGGAGTGTGAAAGACAGGGTCTGACCATAGACAGAGAGGTCACCAGCGAATCACACAGACAAATGGAAATCATGGCTTTCAAGTGTGAGATGGCGAAAAGGGATGTTGCAGCAGCGCAAGAGCAGTTGCGACAAATGGAGGCTGAAAGGGACGAATCTGTCAGAGCGGCCCAGGAGGCCCAGGAAGCCCTGGAAGCCGCTCAGAGGGAAAGAGACACCACAGAGAGCCGTATAAAGGCTCTGAGAGGCTCTGAGGCCGCTCTGGTGGCTAAAAACGAACACTTGAGCGAATATAACACCAAACTGGAAGAACGCAAGGCTGAGGTCATCACAGAGGGCCAGGCCATTGTGGCAGAGAACAAGCAGCTGAGGGAGGCCAACGAAAGGTTGAGCCAGGACAACAAGCAGCTGCACCAGGAAGACAGAAGCCTTCGCTCCCAGGTCAGACAGCTGCAGGAACAGGTGGATGGTTTGACCATGCAGCTGGGTCAGTTGGACATGGAGAAGAAGCAGCTGGAAGCTGAGACCACCCAGGCCAAGGCTGACAGGGATGCAGCTGTGCAAGCAGCCAAGGACATACAGAACGAGCAAAGGCAGCAGTATTTGCAGTATGCCAAGGGCAAGGAAGCAAAGACCTTTGGTGAAGTTCCAGAGCAGCAAGAAAAAAGGATGCTGGGCAAAGTGACCCAGGAAGCAAGACCAGCCTGCATCCTGGTGGAGAAGAACGACTTTGAGAGGCTCAAAAAGGCAGCTGGGTACCACTACAAGGTGGACTACACCCAGAGCCAGATTGACGAACTGGACAGGAAGATTTCAGAAAACGAAATTATCCAAGGCTTGCAGAAAAAGATTGAGAACCAGCAATTTGAGATTAACCGTCTAAACGGTGAGAACAGCCGTATGCACCAGCAGAAGCAAAGGGATGAATACACCATTGAGCAGCTGGAGCAGACGTTGGGTCAGCATGGTATAGCCAGCCCCACACAACACCAGCACCACCACAGACAAAGATTCTAAAAATACCCCAGGTCAATCGGCCTGGGTTTTATTATTCTCTGTGTGGCCCTCTGCGACCTATGACTAAATTGAACAGGAAAAGACAAGAATCAACAGGACAAAACGTGGCACTTTCAATCCTGAAAAACCAAGCTCAGACTTTGGGACACGTATGTGGGGGATTTCAGTGCCACGCGGTGGGTTGTCCGTATTCCCTGTTTGACCCTTGTCCTTGAATCCTGTTATTTATTTATCTCTTATATTCCCTTTATATTCCTTTTATTCTCTTTAGAGAGGAAAAAAAGTGTTGTGTATCAACAGTTTTTTGGGGGTAACCGTGGACAGATTCTTCCAAATCGGTGGACAAATTCTTCCACTTCGGTGGACAGATTCTTCCACTTCGGTGGACAAATTCTTCCAGTTTGGTGGACAGATTCTTCCACTTCGGTGGACAGATTCTTCCAGTTTGGTGGACAAATTCTTCCACTTCGGTGGACAGATTCTTCCTAAAAAAAGTAGGTGTGGACAGATTCTTCCAAAGCGGTAGACAAATTTTAATTTTGACCTCAATCGTTTCGTTGCATCATCTATAATAAAAATAAATAAAAAGGTGGTCAAAATAATGGGAAAAATAAAAGATAGGCTATGTGGTGAAATTGAAAATATCTATGGATTAGACCTGGCGAGAAATGGCGGCAATATGACAGTTTGCAAGTCTATTCCGCTGCTCAGTCTGGTACAAAGTCCGCTATCATTATTTGAAATGAAGCTATTTGACATATATTTGGGAAGGATACACCCTCAGAATCCAGATGTAACAAGGATTACTTTTGAAAAAAGTGAACTTGAAGAATTGCTTGGGGTGGAAAAAATCAATAACAGTGAATTGAACAAAGCATTGCGCACCCTCATGAGCATGGTTGTCACGGTCTACAATGGCAATGAAAAGATACTATGCACATTGCTTAGCACAGCCAAACTCAGCTATATCGATAGAGACCATGAAAGGCTCAATGCTATTACAATGGAATGTTCCAATGCGGCCCGAAAGTATATCTACAACCTTAGCTCTATTAAATATATCAAAATGAGCCTACTCAGATTAGTTTCTTTTGACAGTCGGCATGCTTATGCCATGTATCAATATTTGAATGCAAATAGTTATCGCTCCCATTGGGATGTAGACCTATACGAATTAAAATCAATGCTTGGAGTACAAGGAAAATATCCGCAATATCGTGATTTTAACAAAAGAGTATTACAGCCAGCACTTGAGGAAATCAATGAAAAAACTGAACTAACGTATTCATTTGAGCCACTTCTAAAAAGAGGTAAGGTTCGTCAAATTCGTTTTACTATCATACATACGGATGAAAAGCTTGAAAAGAATATTGATGTCGAAGTGAAGAAGAGCATACCTCAAACGGAAAAGGCTGTTACTGAGGAAATACCCAATTTTGACGAAGAGCTACCTGTTTACGATGAAGAACTACCTGTTTATGACGACTTGTATGACATTGAATTCTAAGAAAAGATACTGCTGAGAGGGCTTTCGCCCTCCCAAAATCGGCCTCCGAGACTATGAATAAATTGAAATATTTATTTATGGGAGGCCATTATGGGAAGAAAGAAGAAGCTGGTTAATAATTCGGGCATTCCGCAGTATGCCATTGATAGATTCGCCCGTTGTGTATTTGATGACATTCGTGAAGACTTTATGAAGCCAGAAGTGCAGGCCGATTTCCAGAGATGGCTTGCAGAAAGAGAACAGAACAAAAAGAAAAGACCAGCTGCAACAATTGTTGTGGCTGGTCTTGCTCATTATCTGGCTTTCTTCTTTCGTGGCCCCCTGGGTTTGGAACCTGGGAGAATGGGGGCACCATTGGGGAAATACTCTTGCTCGTATCGGGTGAAATAAACAAATAATCCGAACCCATT
>JAZQSR010000246.1:0-1561 GCA_045630225.1 Treponema sp.
CCTGTGGAACTGGCTGGAACAACAGTGAAGCGTGCTAGCTTGGTAAACCCCAACACCATTAGAGCCCTTGGTGTACAAATCGGAAGCCATGTGGTGGTAACAAAGCGTGGTGAAATCATTCCCAAGATTGAGTCTGTGGTAAATCCCCCAGAAGGAGCTGCACCACAGCACTTGGAAGCAATCGCCTTTCCCTGTCAGTGTAGTCAATGTGGCTCAGCCTTGGTGGACGAGGGAACTCGTCTCTATTGTCCCAACAAGGCTTGCTTCAAAAAGATTCTCCACCAGCTGGAAAAATGGATTTCCGTTCTCGATGTCCGTGACTTTGGCACCATCTTGCTATCATCTTTATTCCAAGCAGGTGTGGTAACATCCATTTCCTCCTTGTATCAGCTGACAGAGGCCCAGCTCACTCCCTTTTTCTTGAACCAAGAAAGTATTTCCAAGGACAAGGAATCTTTAGGGGCAAAGAAGGTTATCAAGTCCCTAAAAACTCGAAGCACCATTTCCTTGGCGGCCTTTGTAGCAGGCTTTGATATAGAAGGCATTGGAGAAACCTTGATGGAACGGCTTACCGAGGCTGGATTTTCCACTTTGGACAAGCTCTTGGCTGCCTCTGTGGAAGAAATCAGTGCTGTCAATGGATTTGGAGACATTACCGCCGCCACCTTGGTTCAAGGCTTAGCAGATAACAAGACTGAAATGCAAAAACTTGTTGAAAAAGGCTTTATCACCCTCAAAACACCTGTCGAAGGTGGCTCCTTGTCAGGTTTATCCTTTTGCTTTACTGGTGAGTTATCCATGAAACGAAGCCAAGCAGAGCAACTGGTAAAAGAGCGGGGCGGCACCACCAAGTCATCGGTGGTAAAGGGCTTGTCCTATCTTGTGACAAACGACACCGCCTCTGGCTCTTCAAAAAATAAAAAGGCTATTCAACTAGGAATCCCCGTTATAGATGAAGCAGCCTTTATGAAATTATTGGAAGTATAAGAAACTTTTTTCTGTAAAGAAATCTGGATTTACCGCCTCCCCGTTAAGTCGCACCTCCCAGTGCAGGTGGGGGCCGGTAGCCAATCCAGTGGAACCAGATAATCCCACCTTATCTCCCGACTTCACCATGTCTCCCTCCTTCACATTCATAGAGTCAAGATGATAGTACAGGCTATACAAACCGGGCATGTGTTCAATCACCACACTTAATCCAGATGAAATACGAGATTCTGCCATTACAACACGACCTGCTCCACAAGCATTTACTTCTGAGCCTGTGGGAATGCCATAATCAATGCCATAATGTAGGCTAGTGGAAGAACCTCCTCCCACGTAGGCATACACTCGTCGGTCACCAAAAAAAGAGGTTCTTCGTGTGGCGGTGGTGGGAGCCACAAAAGGCTTTCTCTGATATACAGCACCAGAGTTCACCGTGAATAAAATTTCATTTAATTTATCAATCTGACTCATACGGGTAGAACTTGTATCTGTCTTAATGGCAGTATTCCTATTATCCAGTTCTAGGGTTTCACTGATAAAATCCTTATGTTCTATAGAAATAGGAAGGTTGAAT
>JAZQSR010000247.1:0-11400 GCA_045630225.1 Treponema sp.
ATAGTAATGGGTTCCTCGTGGCAGGGGGATCTCCAATTCATAGAGCCCAGGAGATGTTTCCCGCATAACATAGATGGAAGAATCCCAGTTAGTGAAGGTTCCTCCCAAGCGAATAACCTGTCCTGATTGTCCCTGATACACAAAACGAACAAGATTTTTCTTCACTGTTTCGGTGGCGAGAACTTCTTGACGCTGAACTGCCACAGTGGAAAGAATGAGATTTGACTTTGCATCAAATCGTTGCTGCTTATTGCTAGGATCAACAGTCCATAGTCCATCGATAACGAGACGGTAGGAAACAGTTTTTAAAGCTTTAGGAACTTCGAGAATGTAAAAATAAACAGACTGAACAACAGTACCATCTAAATCTGTTGCATTCACCTTTTGAAAAGAATGAATGGTTCTAAAATTTTCAAAATCAAAGGCGATTCCCACGTGGCGGGGTGAGCTATCAGCAGTAAAGATGATGTAATCATCCACCATAAAAGGCGCACCAACCTTATCAATGCGAGCAATGAGGTTATTGTAAGTATAAGAATCCAGCGTAGTCTCCTGAGCTGGCACTGCCAGAAGCGGGAGGGCTGATAATATCAAAAGCAATGTAAGAAATTTCTTCATAATCGTATATATATATCGGCATTCTTCTTAAAAACTATAGTCATGAGGGTTTACAAAATTGATTTTATCTATAAATTTATGCTTCCTTCTGTTGCAGGAAAACTAAAGGGAACTTATAAAAAAGCCGATGATATGATGAACGCAAATTTTCCAGCGGGGTATAAGTAATAAGATGCCGGGATTAGACCAGCTGAAACAGTTCAGCGAAGATGTAGCAAATTTAGGAAATGAACTCACCATTCGAGAGGAAAGGGGCGAACCTATTATTCGTGTGCCTTTCCCTGTTAATATATCAGAAGAGGATGATTCCGATGATTTTGTTCTAGGGATGCCACTTCAAAATGACTCCATTGATTCAGACGATACAACTCAGAATGATGATCTTTCTGCTGAGGGATTACGAGATTCTAGCCCTGTAGATTATTCTAATTTACCAGAACTGGATAGTATTCTGAATCCAGAACCAGTTGAAGCTCTTGATTTCAGTGATTTTCCCGAATTAGATGCGATTTTAAATCCTAGTTCTCAAGGGGCAGCTGAAGAACTTTCCGCTGTTGAGCCATTGGAGCCTGTAGAGGATTTTACCTCTGGTGGTGGACTTGATTTCACCGTTGACGATGAGGATGATAATGAGGTGTCCCTTGATTTGCCCAGTTTTGATAACTTGGGTGGAGATTCCTCTGAAAAATTGGGAGCCTTTGATTCCAATAACTCTTTCAATGATTTAGACATACCTGATTTTACCAATGATTTGAATTTGTCAAACTCTGGTTCCGCCGATTCTACTGGTGGTTTCGATTTGCCAGATTTTGATGTTCCCAATGCAAGCCCTGACTTCACTGTTGATGATGGTGATGATAATGAGGTGTCTCTTGATTTGCCCAGTTTTGATAACTTGGGTGGAGATTCCTCAGATAATATAGGTGACTTGGACTTGCCAGATTTTGGTTCTACCGATACCGCTAGTGACTTGGATTTGCCCGATTTCGGCTCCACAGACACCGTTAGTGATTTGGATTTACCTGATTTCGGCTCCACAGATGCCGCTAGTGACTTGGACTTGCCAGATTTTGGTTCAACAGACACCGCTAGTGACTTGGATTTGCCCGATTTCGGCTCTACAGATGCCACTAGTGATTTGGACTTGCCAGATTTTGGTTCTACTGATACCGCGGGTGATTTGGACTTGCCAGATTTTGGTTCAACAGACACCGCTAGTGACTTGGATTTGCCTGATTTTGGTTCTACCGATACCGCTGGTGGGTTTGATTTACCTGATTTCGGCTCTACAGACACCGCTAGTGACTTGCCAGACTTCGGTTCCACAGACACAACTGGAGAGGGTGATGTACCCAACTTCGGTTCCAGTGATAATTCTGATGAAGTTATCACACCTTCAGATGAAGAAGATCGCTCTGCTATTGATTTTGGTTCAGACGGACCTGCACAGGTGGACACAGACTTTGCTACCAGACCTGTCCATGATGCAGATTTCCATACAGAGTCTGGAACAGAGGATGAGTCTTCAGGAGAGGGGATGGATTCCTTTGTGCCAGAGACCCATGAAATCTTTGATGCACCAGATGATCCCTTTGATGGAGAAGAACCTCCACCAGATGAAAATTTCGATGACTTTGTAATTCCTGGTATTTCCGACCAAGCTGCTGGTATGGTCATGTCCAAACCCAAGCGACCGAGCATTATGGGTAAGGATGGCAAGAAGGAAAAAAATACCCTTACCGACAAGGAATACGAAACCTTCTTGAAAAATTTGCGGGACTATCCGCTTAACTTGCGAGTGGAATTGGAAAAATTCGTCGTTGGAGATGAGTTTAAGGATGATGTTGTTTATGATGTTATCCAGAAGGTCATTAAAAAGACTTCTGCTCGGCAACTTGCTACTCATCTGGAAAAGCTCCTTGATATAAGCATTCCTGTTCCACGGGAGTTTGAACGGCGAACTGCTACCCAGTACGAGGAATACAAGAAATCTGCTGAATACCAGTTGAAGAACAAGATTCTTCCCATTGCCATTATCTCTGTTATGGCAGCTTGTATCATGTACATTATCTTCCTCTTCGGCCAGAATTTCATTTATGAGCCACTGAAGGCAAATTCCTTGTATAAGGAAGGATATGCATTGTTGGATGCAGGGGCCTATCCTCAGTCTGAAATGAAGTTTAATGAAGCTCTTGAGTACCAGCAACAAAAGCGTTGGTTCTTTACTTATGCTGATGGATATCGCAAGCATAAACAATACGAACGTGCCCGTATGATGTACAAGGCAGGACTCCAGCGGTTCAAGCAGGACAAGGCACTGGGATTGGACTATGCCGAGATGGAATTGTACGATTTGCGTAACTTTGAGAATGCTGAAATTGTTGTAAGACGTGAGGTTCTTGATTACCACATCAATGATTCCGATGGATTGCTCCTTTTGGGAGATATTTTCCTGGAGTGGGGCGACGAACGGGATGAAAGCAAGTATGAGCAGGCTAAGGAAGTTTACGATGAGTTGTTGGAGCTTTATGGCCAAAAAGACGTATATCTTGCCCGGTTGATGCGGTATTACATTCGGGTTGACGATTTGCGTAATGTGTTGCAGATGAAAGAGTATTTTTATCCCAAGAAGGATGCTCTTAATGGACAGGATTTAATAGAACTCAGTGGTTACTTGCTGGACAAGAGTACTGGCAATATTGCCCCTGCAGATGAATATCTTTTGTCCTCCATCGAAGACGTTCGTGAATTGTTGGAGCGGGCAGTAGAAGCAGCACCTAACGAGCCTGAAAGTCTTTACAACATGGGATTGTACTTTGTTAATGCTAACAACAGTACCCTTGCCAAGGACTGGCTTTCTGCAGCCCTCACTTCCTTTGAGAATGCAAGTTATAAGCCTCGCAAGCGTTTGCTCCGTCAGCTGAATACCTTCCGCATTCTGGGTGATTTGGATATGGAGAACAAGGAGTATATTTCTGCTGAAGAAAAGTACCGCATGGGAATCAGTCTCTTTGAAAAGGAAGCGGAAGCTGGCTTGGTGGGAGACAGGAACGTGGGACAATTGTATGCTTCATTGGCAGATATAAACTACTTGATTATTGGTGATTATGATGAAGCCTTGAGAAATTACACCATTGCTTCTCAGACCCAATATGCAACTCCTTCTGTTTACTACAAGATGGGATATATCAATTATTCCCAGAAAAAATATGGAGATGCATTGAAGCTGTTCATCAAGACAGCAGATGAAACTCCTTCTGATACCCATGTGTTGTATGCATTGGGCAATGTTCTGTCTTCTCGTGGAGACAATTTTGCTGCCCAAGGTTATTATCAGCGACTCATGGATATTCTGGAACAGCAGCGGACCAAGTACACAATTTTATTCCCTCAGGTAAATGAGGAACATGAGGAAATTGTGGAAATGTATAAGATGGGTGCAAACAATCTTGGTGTTACCTTGTACCGTTTATCACGGCAAACAGGGAATAGTTCCATGAATGCAGAGGCTTTGACCAATTTTACTGCGTCTCTTAGAGCCCACGATGCATTGGAGCGGAATCAAGAGACTCTGGTTCGCAAGGCTGGAACAAACTTGGCAGAGCAGAACATTAAATATATGTCTCAAGCTTTGCCAGAATTCGAGCCTTCCATCTATACCGAGATTCCTGCTCTGCCAGAGGGAGAAAGCCTCCCGAAATAGAGGGGTTTCCATGTTACGGCAACTGTATGACAGATGGCTTTGTTACCAAGACGGTATACAAGCAAAAAAACGAATGAATATGCTAATAAAGGAACTATTCCGTAAGGCTATCCATATGTGTACGGCCTTTGTTCCTTTATTTTTAAGTCTTGCATACTATCCCGTAATGGCATTGTTGACGGTGGTACTTGTGGGATATTGTGTTGCCGAAACATTGCGGTGCAAGGGACATACTGTTCCCGTGATTTCTTCTATTACTATGGTGGCTGCCCGTAAACGTGATGAAAATCGCTTTGTATTGGGGCCAGCAACCTTGGCTATTGGGGTGCTTCTTACGGCAGCTCTTTTTTCGGACCTACCAGCAGCAGTAGGAATCTGTGCTCTTGCCTTTGGTGATGGCCTTGCAAGCTTGGTGGGAAAGTGTTTTGGTCGGACTCGTATTCCTTTTACTGGTGGCAAGACTGTGGCAGGAAGCCTTGCCTGCTTTGTGGCAATCTTCTGTTCCACTGTTGTTTTAACAGGGAGTACTAAGGTTGCCTTAGGATGTGGGCTTGTAGGCATGGCCTGCGAGTTGCTTCCACTTAAAGATTTAGATAATCTTGTTATTCCTATTGTAATTGCTTGTTTCTGTCAGTTTTATTTCCATGTATAAAACCGGTGCAGATTTACCAGAAATATGATGGAGCCAGTAATGAGTAAAATGGTTCCTAGGGAAAAAGGAAGAATGGAATCTGCCTGAGTTAACAAGAGGTAGCCAAAGGAAAGGAGAAGAAATCCCACAGCCACACGGGTGTATTCAGGGCTACCTCTATTGTTACTCTGATAGAGCATTGATAGAAATCCCACTAAAAAAGTTACCACAGTCACTGTTAAAAACATCTTTTCATAGCCAAATCGAATGCTACAATTTGAAGGAATAATAAGGGTTTCTATGGAAGTAAGTCGAGCTAGCAGTGTTGCTACCGCAGTAACCACCACAAGGTTCATTTCAATGTTTTGCTTGTTTTCCAATTCTAGAGAAATAAGTGCCAGTGCTAGGAGATTCACCACGGAGAGGGCTCTTCCAAAAAAAAGCAGTTTGCCAATTAAGACATAGAGGGGGGAATTGTTTGCCCAGAAATTAAAAACTGGCAACCATATTCGTATTCCTTCAAAAAGACAGCCTAAGGCAAAAATTGCAAGGAAAATAATTTCCATGGAACGAGTTTTTTCAAAGTTTACTAGGGAAATTCCTAAAATTACTGCAGCGTATACCAGTAGTACCGTAGCTGATGAGATTGCGGCAACCATATTGGGAACGAGCAGTGGTAGAGAAGGTACAGAAAAAAGACGTTTGGTTGTTTCTGGGAAAAGAATCGTTCCGTTCATGAAGGCTAAAATAAAGACAGCACTGGTGGCAATGATGAAAATTACTGCAAGAATAAAAAGAGAAAGAAAAATTCTATTTCTGGAAACTAAAGTCATAGTGTCAGCATACCGTGAAGATAAATTTATGTAAAGATGATTGTGATTTTGTCGAAAATTCCTATATAAATGTACGGATGCTCTGGGGGTTTTATGAAAAGACTTTTTACAACTATTGCTGTACTAATGGTGGCTATTTGTGCCTTTGCAGGTGATGCAGCAGCCTTTGTGGACTTAGGTTTTTCTCGTGATGGAAAAACATATGTATTTGGTCAGTATGGTAAGACTGATGGAAATTTTCATGGATATGCTGAAATCTACACCGTTGATGTAAAACAAAATGATTTTGTATCAAAGGGTGTATTCAAGACTACCGATAAATCAGGAAAGACTGGGAGCGTGGTTTTTTCCAATCTGAAGGCAAAGCACAAGTCTTTTTTAGATAGTTATGGTCTTTCCCCTGTTAATGCAGATTCCTTGTTGTACATGAGAGAAGACACTTCTAAGGGAGGGACTGCAGAAATTACATTTAAAGATTTTGAAAGTTCAACTCCTGTTCAAGAGGTTGTTTACACCGTTCGATTAGTACCTTTGTTTGAGGGGAGTGGAGCAAATACAAAATCTTCTTTCTATATCGTTGCAGAAAAAAAGAATCTCAATGGAGAACTTTTGGCTCGGTTTGTAGCGGGAAATCCTGGAATACAAAGAGCTGGTGTAACAGGGTATGCCATTGATAGAATTTATACCACTCCTGATGGAAAGGGATTTGTTTTTGTTGTGGAAAAAAGGGTGGAAGATGCTACTGGAATTTCCATTCGCTATATGGTGGAGACTGTTATTCCTCCTGCAACAGCTATAAAAAAGGTGCCAGAGGTAGTTTCTGAAGTACCTGTTACAACCACAATTACTCCCGAGCCAACATCTAAGCCTTCCGTTGAACCTGTTGTTCCCAGTGAGACTACTGAGGTTATTAAAGTATCCGAGACTACAGGAGTGAGTGAACCTGTGAAATCTCCAACGGTAATTGTGGAGAAATAGGTATGATTTCAGCTGGTGTTATTGGTGCCACAGGATACGCTGGAGTGGAGCTGGTTCGGCTTTTGCTCCGTCATCCTCAGGTTGGTTCAATTTATGTAAGCTCCATTAGTTTTGAAGGGCAACAGTTGGAGGATATTTACCAAAATCTTTTTGGCCTATGTGATTCTGCGGACGGAAAGATTTGTGGGAAAACTACTGGTTTGCTGACCACAGCAGAAGAGGTGGTGGCTGCCTCTGATGTGGTGTTTACTGCCTTGCCCCATGGTGTGGCAGAAAAACACGCTGATGAATGTATCCGTACAGGTAAGAAGCTCATTGACTTGTCTGCAGACTTCCGCTTTGACGAAGATGAGGCCACCTTCAAGGAATGGTACAAGAAGGACTGGGATTTTCCCGCCGTTCATGCTGAATCAGTATATGGTCTGCCAGAGATGTATCGGGAAAAAATTCGTTCTGCCCGCATTATCGGTAATCCCGGTTGTTATGTAACTTCTGCCACCTTGGGATTATTGCCCGCCTTGAAGAAGGGGCTGGTGGCTACAGACACCATCATTGTGGACAGCAAGAGCGGTGTAACTGGAGCGGGCCGCAATCCCTCTATGACAAATCAGTTCTGCGAGTGCGGTGAATCTGTTATGGCCTACGGAGTTGGTGGCCATCGTCATCAGCCAGAGATTAAGCGGAATTGCTCCATTGCTGTGGGCAAGGAATGTGGCATAGTCTTTACCCCCCATCTTTTACCCATGAGCAGAGGTATTATCTCCACAATCTATGCACCATTGGCTCCAGAGTATGCCGGAAAGATTTCCGTAGCTCAGGTGCATCAGCTGTATAAGGAGTTTTACGAAAAAGAGCCCTTTGTGCGGGTACTGGATGCAGGAAAGAATCCCACCACAAGAAACGTGCGGTATTCAAACTATTGCGATATGCAGGTGTATGTAGTGGATGGTGGAAGAATGCTGCAGGTAGTTTCTGTACTGGATAACATGGTAAAGGGTGCTTCTGGTCAGGCGGTACAGAACATGAACCTGCTCTTTGGCTTTGAAGAAACTGCTGGCATTGACTTGATTCCTGCAGCTTTCTAGAGATTAAACGAGGCTCTAAAACCTGAAGGGCCATTTTAAAATTTTGAGTACAATTTCTCTCTTTGGAATTGTTATAGCTACCTCCTTGGCCGTCCTTTCAGTGTTACTGGAAGGACGGTTTTTTTAGGAGTGGAAATGCTTGGTTTTTAGCTTTTGTGTCAAGCTTGACCTAAGGATTTCCCGCCCTCCGTCCCATTTCCAGCTGTTACTTTCTGATGGTGGCGGTAAAGCCAAGGTCGTCAAGGGTGGAAATGGCGGTGTTGGCACAGTTTTGGCAGCCGTCAATAGTCACAGTCTTTTCTTCCAGAGACACGGAAAAGGTGAGTTTGTCCTCTTCCAGTGCCTTGGTGATTCGCTCCACGCATTTTGAGCAGTGGATTTCTGGTACGTCAAGAATAATCATAAAAACCTCCTATGTAATTCCTGTATCTATAGTTTTTTTGTCCGAAGTCGTAATGCATTTGACACTACGCAGACGGAGCTTAAGGACATGGCTAAGGCTGCCAGCATGGGAGACATGAGGTGGCCAGTAATGGGGTACAAAAGACCTGCTGCCACGGGAATACCGATGGTATTGTACAAAAAGGCCCAGAACAAGTTTTGCCGGATATTTGTGATGGTGAGCTTGCTGAGTCTGATGGTTTTCACCACATCAAGGAGACTGCTTCCCATGAGGATTACATCTCCTGCCTCCACTGCAATGTCGCTACCACCTCCCATGGCTACACCGCTGTCTGCCTGCACTAGGGCGGGGGCGTCATTGATGCCGTCTCCCACCATCATCACCTGAAAGCCTTCTTTCTGCAGTTCTGCCACCACTTGAGCCTTTTCTTGGGGGAGTACTTGGGCAATCACCTGGTCCACCTGTACCTGATTTCCAATGGCTTGGGCTGCCCCTTTGTTATCTCCCGTTAACAGGATGGTTTTAATTCCCATTGACTTCAGCTGTTGAATGGCCTCAAAGCTTGTTTCTCTGATGCGGTCTGCAATGGCAATGAGTCCAAGGATTTTTGCTGGTGCATTACCTTCCTGCAGGGCTGCATATACCAGTGTGTTTCCCTGTTCCGGTAGCTCTTGACTGGCTTGTGCGAGGGATTGGGGGAGGGTACAGCCTGATTCTTCCATAAGGCGAAGACTTCCCACCAGCACTGTGGCACCCTGCTGTAATGTGGCGGTAACTCCCTTACCGGGAATGGTTTCAAAGCTGACAATGGAAAACTCCTTGGAACAGGAACTTTCTGCTGCAAGGATTGCTTGGGCTAAGGGATGCTGGGCTTGAGATTCCACTGTAGCCACCAAGGACAAGAGATATGACTGGTCCACACCCTCTGCCACCACCACCTGGGTCACTTGGGGTTTGCCTTGGGTGACGGTGCCTGTTTTATCCAGTACCACGGCGGTGGTTTTTCCTGCCACCTCTAGGGCTTCTCCGCTTCGCACCAGAATACCATGAGTTGCCCCAAGTCCTGTTCCCACCATAATGGCTGCTGGAGTGGCCAAACCTAAGGCACAGGGACAGGCAATCACCAGTACCGAGGTAAAGATTTGAAGCACAAAGGCCACATCCTTTCCAGCAATAAACCACACCACCGCCGCCACTGCTGCAATGGCCATAACCACCGGCACAAAAATACCGGAAACCCTGTCGGCAATCTTTGCAATGGGAGCCTTCTTTCCCTGAGCTTCTTCCATAAAGGCTACAATTCGAGCCAAGGTGGAATCCTTTCCCACTCGGCTTACCCGAATCTGTAGCACTCCGTTCAGATTCATGCTACCACCAGTAACAGTACTTCCAATACTCTTTTCCACTGGCAGACTTTCCCCAGTAAGCATGGATTCATCCACACCACCAGCTCCTTGTACAACCTCTCCGTCAGCAGGAATACGGCTCCCTGGCTTTACCAATATTAAGTCTCCCACCACCAGCTGTTCTGCAGGGATCTCCAAGGCATTTCCATTTTTTAAGAGAAAGGCAGTGGGGGGAGTTAACTCCATCAAGGCGGTAATGGCAGATCCTGTCTTTTTCTTACTTTTTTCTTCCAGATATTTTCCTGTCATAACAAAGGTCAAGACCATGGTGGCAGACTCGTAGTACAGGTGGTGCAGTTGATGGGGATTGTCTGCCACTAAAAAGGTTATGGCCAAGCTGTAGATAAAGGAAACGAGGCTTCCCACTGCCACCAAGGAATTCATGTTGGGATTCCCATGAAACAGGGCGGAAAATCCGTTTGAATAAAAGAACCTGCCATAAAAAAGCACGGGTATGGTAAGCAAAAGCTGTAACAGGGCAAAGTTTGAAGGATGGCTTGCACCTTGGACAAGCTCTGGTAGGGGGAGGGGAGTGGGGAGCATTGAGCCCATGGAAACGTACATGAGGGCTAGGGTAAAGCCCCAGGCACCAAGAAGACGGTGCTTTTTTTCTTGAAGTTCCTTGTCTTGAGTATCTGGGGATTTTGCATTCTGGCTGTTTTGGCTACTGGAATGCTCTTTGCCGTGGGATGAGGCATTTTGCGTATCTTGAAACTTGTCCTTTGATTGTTCTAGTTGGGGAGCCTGCTGTTCTTGGATATACGGTTGGCAACCAAAGCCTGCTCGCTCCACCTTGGACATAATCTGCTGGGGATTTACCTTTTCTTGGTGGTAGCGAATGGTCATGCGGCCTGTGGCAAGATTTACGTTACTTTCTTCTACACCCTCAAGCTTTCTGGTAACTCGCTCCACAGCACTGCTACAAGCAGCACAACTCATGCCAGTGATGATATAGGTTTCTTCTTTCATGTTTGTACTTCCTCCTCACAATAATATAGCTTGGAGGATTAGTGGTCAAGAAAAGGGGGCTGCCCTTTTGGACAACCCCTTGTAGTCATTTACTGTCAATTAATTTTATCGGTGATGAAGCCAGCTGCTTTTGCTTTTATAGTTCCATCAGCTGCTATGTATACTTCACCTTTAAAAAGCTCTGTAGTTGACCAATCGGTTTCAATCTTCTTGTTTATGATAGGAATTCTCACTCCTAATACCGGTTGTATGCCAATAGATGTTCCTGCAGCGATTTGGGCCCACTTATAATGCTCTCCTAAGAAATGACCTGTTTGAAACCATGCATCATCATTATCATGGTCGTTCATAGAATAAATTCCAAAACCATGTTTATAATAGAGTTTAAGTGGTAGGTTTATTCCCACATACGCATATTGCGGTCCCAGTGCAACCTTTGGTGTCAGTTTTAGATATGGTGTAAAAACTACACGGCCTCCCAGAGAATTTCCTATATCCGTTGTCTTTGTAACAAAACCTGCATAACCTGCTGTATGTTGAATCAAATGTCCAGAGAAGTTAGGTGTAAAGTAGAATGCAAATGGATTCCATGATTTCTTTTTACCGTAATCAACGGTAAAGTTTATACCGGCACCATACATTCCCGTAAATTCAACAGCAAAATTTATAAAGGTTTGAATTTCACCTTCTAAGTCAAGTCCTATTTCTGTTCCAAAACCAAAGGTTATAGGAACAGGTCCAATCATAAATGTTTTGTTTTGATCAACAAGCTTT
>JAZQSR010000248.1:0-18704 GCA_045630225.1 Treponema sp.
TTATTAAAAAAATTACAAAAAAGATTTTAACAAAAAAAGAAAAAGCTCAAGCAATTCCCACAGTAGTGAGAATTATTCGCTATATCATCTATGTGTTGCTGATAATTTATATCCTAGGTGTGTTTAACATCGATATTTCTGCCCTTCTTGGTGCAGCAGGAATTGTGGGTGTGGCGGTGAGCTTTGCATCCCAAACCTCTTTGAGTAATATTATCAGTGGATTTTTTATTGTATCTGAACATGCATTAAAAATTGGGGATTTTATCACAGTGGAAGGAATTTCTGGTACCGTAGATTCTATTGATTTGCTTTCTGTCAAAATCAAAACTCCCGATGCCCAAATGGTTCGTATTCCCAACGAAAAGATTTTGAATACAAACCTGCAAAACACTTCTTTTTACCCCACTCGACGTATAAACGTAACTATTCCATTAAATCGAAAAACTGATTTAGATTACGCACTGGCAATTGCGAAGGAAATTCCTGGAAAATGCCCCAATGTAATTTCAGACCCAGAACCAATTTTTTATTACGATGGATTTAATGAGTATGGAATTAACTTGGTGATTGGAGTCTGGCTGAACAATAGCGACTTATTTATTGTACGAAATCAGCTACATATTGCAGTAAAAAAGAGCTTTGAAGAAGCCAACATCGAGATTGCCTACCCACGGCTGGAACTGCTGACACGGGATTAATTCCCTGCCTGCAACTCCAGCCCATTCCTACAAGCTCTTACAGCAATCAGTCTGTTGTAAAGGGCTCTAGGGCAGGTTCAATTCCAGCGATGAGCTTTGGAATGGATACAAGAACCGTGTCTTGAAGCAAGGGAATCTTGAGACGGAATTCTTGATTCACGCTACCGTCAAAGGATTTCACCAAAAGCTTTACATTTTGTCCTTTTACCACAACCTTGGCTCTATCGTTTTTCAAAAGCTCCTCTGATGTGGTATTGTCCACCACAACAGTCATTCCATTCACTGCACTGTAGGAACCATCTTGATTCCCCTTATTGTCCACGAGAAGTGTGTGGGTTCTACCAGTTACAAACATGAGGATGGCCAGCAGTAAATAACACAGACAGATAATTCCACGGATTGCAATACCTTTATGCACTTTGTTCACCCTGTCCTCCCTCTTCCTTTACCTTGAGTCGATTTGTCTGAGCATTCTTTCTTGTTTTCCAACCATGAATAATCAAGGACAAGGCAATAACGCCATAACCGATAAACTGCCGAAAATACTCACCAATGTTTCCATCACCAAAGACATTTTGCCCAGCCCGTGGCACTACAATATACATCAAATGCAACAGCACAACACCTGCAAAACAGTTGGAAATCGTAGCCTTGGATACTGTGGCTCCACCAACAAGAATAGCGGCAGCGGCAAAAAATCCCGTTTGGTCATGGGCATTGTAGGTATTCATGTTACCTAAATTCTGCAGAAGAACAATCTGTCCCAAACAAGCCAAAATGGTAGAAATCACAATGGAAAGAATACGGGTTCTCTCCACAGGAATACCAGCGGCATTGGACACACCTTGTTCCTGACCAACGGCTCGCATGTCTTGTCCCAGCTTAGTTTTCTTGAACCAGATGATAAAAAGACACAGGGTTCCAATAATCAAATAGGCAAGAATGGGAATCTGAATGCTGCCAACTTTAATCATGAAAGTGGTATCAAGAACCTGACGTACAGATTCCAAGTTCAGGGTGTTGCGGACTCCATAACCACGAGACAAGGAAATTGCCTTGTTGTGAAGGGGAATAACGGAGCCGAACATGTACAACACCACAAATTGGTAAATACCGTTGAAAAAGAAGCCCAAGATGTAGCTTGTAACCATCTCACGGCCACGAGCCTTGTTCAAGATTGAGCCTGCAATCCATCCCAATAGCACGGAAATAGGCATTCCCACCAAGGCAGCAAAGACCAAGCCTTGGATTCCCGCCAGATTCCAGTCCATGGCAAAAATAAGACCAATTTGCCCAGCCATTGCTCCCAGCACCATACCAAAGTTAATTCCCATACCGGCCATAATGGGCAGAATCAAGGAGAATACCAAGAAGGCATTTCTTGCAATTCGAGATAGTATCTCATTTACAATGTATGTGGCAGAAAAACCAGACAGAGGAATGGACACTATAATCAACACAATAAATATTAAGGCCACCAAATTGTTGGTGAGAAAGCTTCGTACATCAAAGTGTTTTCTGCTCATCGTCGTCCTCCAACCTTTCGAGTCAAAGCATATAAAATCATACCGTTGGACAGCACGATGCGGATTACCTCGGACATATCAGTTTGGAGCAAGCCATTTACTACCGACGGTGTCATGGTAAGGATTCCCTGAAACAGGATTGTTCCCACAAGCACGTTCAAGATAGAAGCCTTGTTGATGGAGGCACCACCAATAAGAATTGCAGCTACCGCAGGAAAGGACATGTACAAGGGAGCACCATAAAGCTGGATAAATCCAAAGCTCTGCTGATAAACAAGGATACCAAAGGCCCCCAACATGGTGGAAAGAATGACACTAATGGTTCTTACCTTATCAATATTGATGCCACTGGAGCGGGCAAAGCCAGGATTAGAACCTACAGCAATAAGGGCAGTTCCCGTTTTTGATTGCAGGAACACCTTCATGCCAAAGCAGCACAGTGCAACGAACAAAATCATGCCAGTGGGAAAGACAAAGCTGCTGCCAATTTTAAAGGACAGGAAGGAGCTTAATTGCTTTGCCCAATAGCCGTCTAAGGTAATTGTTGTACGCAGGCCCTTTCCTTCGTAACCCCACACCATGTTGTTGCTGGAATAAGGCAAAATGAGCCACATGATTGACATGAACATAACGGCGGCAAAGCCTACGTACATGGCAATGGTCATTTCTTCACCCTTTACTCGGTTCAACAGCAGACTGTATCCCCAGCCCAAAAGGATGGAAAACGGAATGGAAATTACCATGGCACCAAAGATACCACCCCAGCCCATCAAGCCAAATTCCATGGCCAAGGTGGAACCCAGCAAACCAGCAATAACTCCCAAGGACAAGCCAAAATTCAAGCCACATCCAGATTGAATCATGGGTACCATGGCCAGCACCAGCAAACCATTCATTCCAAATCGGTTGATAATATCCGACAAAGAAGCGGAGATATTAACATCCACAAAGGGAGCCATAATAAAAAGCACCACCAAAAACAGGGCTATAATGATACGTGGAAGTCCAAATTCTTCCAGCCTGCTTTTGATGCTCTGCATTACAATCGATTTCGTCATCACCTTCACCTCAATCACCTGACATCAGCAATGCAAATTCTGTCTGATGGGACTGGGCATCCAAAATGCCAGCCATCCTGCCGTTGGACACAATTCCCACTCGGTCACAAATTGCCCGTAATTCTTCCAGTTCGCTGGAAATCATCACGATAGTAGTACCTTTTTCGCTGTTATATTTCCGCAACATATCGAGAACAATTTCCTTTGCTCCCACGTCTATGCCTCGTGTTGGCTCAGAAACAAAGAGAATCTCAGGCTGAAGACAAAATGCCCGAGCCAAGCAGACTTTTTGCTGGTTACCCCCAGATAATTCCTTGGCCCGTTGCTTTGGACCAGTACATTTTATGGAAAGCATTTCGATATAGCTTTGAGCCAGTTCCTCCATGGCCTTCTCGTCACGGAGCTTTACCAAGCCCCCCAAGTAGGAGCGTAAAAACTGGTTCTTTGTTTGCATTGCGGTGAAAACCATGTTCCATTCCAATGACTCATCCAACAGCAAGCCCATGCCACGGCGATCCTCTGACACAAAGGCCATTCCTGCATTTAATGCCGACAAAGGGGCATTAAGTTCAAGGGGCTTACCTTTAAATAAAACAGAACCATCTGAAGGGAACAAGCCCATGATGCCATTGGGGATTCCAAGCTTTCCCTGTCCAGCCAAGCCTCCAATGCCAAAAATCTCGCCCTTTCTGACAGAAAAATTCATGTCATGAACAGCTTCTCCCGGCATATCCACCTGAAGATGCTGCACCTCAAATATCACCTCTGAAGGAAGCTCTCTTTTGCTGGCAGTTTGTCCCTGGGCTATTTCTCGCCCCACCAAAGAAGCCGCCAGCTCTCCCACGTTTGTTTCTTGGATAGCCACATCACGAATGGTTTTACCGTCTCGCAAGGTAATAACTCGGTGACATACATCCATCACTTCCTGCAAGCGATGGGAGATAAAAACCACGGCAATGCCTTCTTGTGACAATTTCCGCAAGGCTTGGAGCAGGATTTCTGCCTCGGTTTCTGTTAATACTGCGGTGGGTTCGTCCAAAACAAGAAGCCGCACATTTTCCCTGCTGATTTCTCGTGCTATTTCTGTAAACTGCTTGTATCCCACAGGCATTTCTGCCACCAGCATTTCGCTGTCAATCACCAGCCCCAACCGACCGATGGCATCCACCGCCTTTTCCTTCATGGCAGAACGGTTCAAGGTTCTCATGCGGGGACCAAAGATATTTTCCACAAAATTTGACTTTGTAATTTCTCGGTTCAGCATGATGTTTTCCGTGGTGGTAAAACCTGGAATCAAGGAGAATTCCTGGTGCACCATACCAATTCCTGCGTCGAGGGCCTCAAATGGAGAGGCGAAATTCACCACCTTTCCGTCAAGGAGGATTTCCCCACCATATCCACCAGTCTCTGAAATTACAGGCATACCAAACATGATACTCATGAGGGTGGTTTTTCCCGCACCATTTTCACCGATAAGACCCACAATTTCTCCGGGATATATCTTCAAATTGACATCTTCCAGAACACGTGTTCCAGAAAAGGACTTTGTTATATTTTTCAGCTCAAGCAAGGGAACAGCATTATCCATAGCACTTCCTAACCAAACAAGATTGAAACTGGCCATCCCCCAAATCACCTGAAAATGGATTGAAGGCCAGCCAGCTTATCATTTATACAATTTATTTATTGAATCTGATGTTATAATACTTTTCTGGTACCTCTAAGGATGTGGTGGGAAGATATCCCTCACCCATAATGTAGGTGTCCATGTATACCAAGCTGTGATTCTTGGAGCGAACACCAGTACCAGCATCAATGTAACCGCTACCATTCCACTTGGCACCAGGAGTGAATTCTCCCAAAGCGGCATACAAGTCTGCCATGCTTCCCTTCTCGGCAGTTCCGTCAAGGATGCGCTTGGCATACTCACCCAAACCTGCAGAAACAGTGAAACCATAGGAATAAGCCCAAGTTCCAAAGCGACCAGCTCCAGCCTTTTCTACAACAACGGACTCAACCTTCTCCAAGATTGCGGGGAAGTTTCCAGCCTCTGCTGTCAAATCGATACCGAAGGCTCCAGGATATCCCATCAATGGAGAAGGAAGGTCAGCCTCGATAAACATACCACCGAATTCTGCCAACTGCTTCAACAGAGGCTCGGTGTGGGCATCGTTTGTACAGAAGAAAGCTGTGTCCTTTCCGTATTTTTCTACCCACTGTGGTACCTTTTCCAAAATAAACTGCTGAGCACCAGCTACACCAACATCGCTAGTTGGGTCAGGAGCAGTTTCAAACACGAATTCAAGGCCCAAGTCAGCACAGGCAGCTTCCATAATCTGGCGGCGCAATCCCAAGGACTCATAAGACATGTGGCGAGGGAATGAAATGTGTACAAACTTGTTGGCTCCCATTTCCTTTGCAGCCCATACGATGGTATAACCACGGGAGATGAAGTCTGCATTAACAGCCAAATCAGCTGAAGCCTGAATTACGAGAGGATCCTCGTGGGCCTCTCCAGCAAAACACATAATGTCGCTGCGCTTTTCTTTTACCCGCTTAAAAGCTTCGGCAGTTCCAGGAACACCCTGGTTTACGATAATAGCCTTCATCAAAGGATCATCTGCCAATGCCACAATCTGGGAAATTGTTGTTTCCTGCTGGGACATAAAGTCATCAGGATAGGTAATGTGCTGAATGATACCACCGTCAGATACCTTTCCGTACCGCTTAATGAGCTCTTCTGCTCCACGCAAGTCATCTTCTGACTGGGAAACGGTTCCTGTTACAATACCGATGTGATAAGCGGCACCTTCTGCAGCAGGAGCAGCTTCCTTTTTCTGACATCCAAAAGTGAGCAACAACACTGCTGACACTAATGCCAATGAAATAATTCTCATTTTCTTCATGAAAATTCCTCCAAATAATTGAATGGGAATAGTGTATATTGTTTTTGTAAAGTGGTAAAGGAGCAATACCCCTGTACTGCTCCCAGAGTGACTGTTAGTAGTGAGGTGGACGACGGTTAGGCACATCACCTTCCAGTTGATCTGCCATGTCTGCCAGTTTTGTCTTGATATGTTGATGTTCAGCCTTTAACCGCTCCAAGGCAGCTCCTTGCTCCAGCACCACTTCCTGCAACTGCTGCACAAAGTCCTCCAGATAGGAGATTTTCATTTCCAGATTGATGATATGTTGATCTTGGTTCACGGGATGGAGTATAGCACAGCAACGATAAATGTAAAAGTGATGGAATGTCGGGAGACCCCACCGTCGCCTTACGCTTCGCTACACTCAGAGGGCGGCGGCTACAAAACATCTTCTTCCGGGGTTCTTAGGGGCAAGAGCCCCTAAGCGGTGCTGGGGAAGGAGGGGGTCTTAGGAGGGACAAGGGGCAAGATATCGTAGCCCCTTGCCCCGCTTCCGAGTAGAGGGGTTTCCTTCCCCTAAATAAACTGTAACTAGATGGGGCCGGCTACACAAAAAAAGGGCAGAGTCAAAGTGCACGGCACTTCAAGCTCTACCCTTTTTGTCAATTATTCTTGTACCTCGTAGTTATACAACTTTCGTTTTGTATAATGCGTGTGTAACAAGTGGTGGGCTTTTTCTCCACCTGGCTTCTTCAAGTAGTTGTCATACAGCTCGATAATGTGAGGATTCTTGTGGCTTACGCGAATCTCACTATTCTCGTCATCCTTGTACAGGCCAGCGGCACGCTTGGCACGAATCTCATCATTGGAACCGTAGGGCTGACCACCACCGCTTACACATCCACCACGGCAAGCCATTACCTCAATGAAGTGGTAAGGAGGCTCTTTTCCAGCAGCAATAGCTTCACGGATTTCCTGAACAACCTTATCTACGTTACCCAGCTGGTGAACAACACCAAGACGCAGCTTCTTTCCAGCAACATCTACCTCAAAGCTCTTTACATCTTCCAAGCCCCGCACAGGTGTCAGGTTTACATCAGCCAGCTCTTCTCCTGTGGCAAAGTGATAGGCACTGCGAACAGCAGCTTCCATTACACCACCAGTAGCACCAAAAATGGTACCTGCTCCAGTGTATCCACCCAGAGGGTTGTCGGCTTCGCTGTCCTCCAAGGCATGGAAGTCAATTCCAGCCTGACGAATCAAACGAGCAAACTCACGAGTAGTGATAGAAATATCTACGTCGGAATAACCAGAAGATTTCATGGTTTCGTCACGACGAGACTCATATTTCTTTGCAGTACAGGGCATTACAGAAACTGAGCAAACCTTTGCGGGATCCAGTCCCATCTTTTCTGCCCAGTAGGTCTTGGTAATAGCACCCTGCATCTGCTGGGGACTCTTGGCAGAAGAAAGGTTGGGCAAAAGATCGTGATAGTTCTTCTCGGCATAGTCAACCCAACCAGGACAGCAGCTAGTGAACATGGGGAAGGGACCACCAGAGTTGAGTCTTTCTACAAACTCGGTGGCTTCTTCCATAATGGTAAGGTCGGCACCAAAGTTGGTATCGAATACGTAGTCGAATCCAATGCGACGAAGAGCGGTGTAAATCTTCTTGGAAGAGATTTCCCCTGGCTCAAGGCCAAATTCCTCGCCAATGGCAACCCGCACGGAGGGAGCAATTTGCACCGCCGTGGTAATTTCTGGATCGCAGATTCTGTCCCACAGCTTGCGGTTGGAATGGCTAGAAGAAATGGCACCAGTAGGACAGTGAACGGCACACTGACCGCAGCGGACACAAGGACTATTTGCCAAGTTCACACCACTGACAGGCCCAATCATGGTCTTGTCACCACGACCAGTATATTCAAGAGCCCAAACATTCTGCATCAACTGACAAGCTTCAACACAGCGACCACAGTTAATACACTTATCTCGGTCAAGAACGATGGCGTCGTTGGAATCATCAATGGGTTGTTCCTTCAAAATCTTGTCAAAACGAACAGTTCGTAGCCCAAAGTCAGCAGCAAGATTCTGGAGCTCGCACTTGTTGTTGCGAGAACAACGCAGACAATCGTCGGGGTGATTGGAAAGAATCAATTCCAGAACGGTACGACGAGCCTGTACAATTTCTGGGTCATGGGTAATGACGTTCATTCCCTCGGTTACTGCAGTACAACAGGCACGAATCATCTTGGCAGTACCAGCAAGACGCACGATACAAATACCACAAGAAGCCCATGCGGGAAGGTCTGGATTGTGACACAGAGTTGGAATCTTTACATCAATCTTTCGTGCTGCCTGAAGAATAGTGGTTCCTTCTTCCACGCAGACCTGCTTTCCATTTATTGTTGCATTAATCATCACATCACCTCCTTATTTCTTGATAATGGCACTGAACTTACAAGCTGCTTCACAAGCACCGCACTTGATGCACTTAGTCTGGTCAATGGTGTGCTGAGCTTTGCGCTCACCGCTGATACAGTTGGAAGGACACTGGCGAGCACAGGCAGTACAACCAATACACTTGTCAGTGATGATAAACTGAATCAATTTCTTACACTTGCCAGCAGCACACTTCTTGTCCTGGATATGCTCAATATATTCAGCTTCAAATTTCTTCAAAGTAGAAAGTGCTGGGTTGGGAGCAGACTGCCCCAAGGCACAGAGGGAAGACATCTGCATGGCCTGACCAATATCCTTCAGCTTTTGCAAGTCATCCATAGTTCCTCGTCCCTGAGAAATCTTGTCTAGGATGGTGTACATTTGGCGAGTACCGATTCGGCAGGGAGAGCACTTTCCGCAAGACTCATCCACACAGAACTCCATGTAGAATTTAGCCACGTCAATAACGCAGTCGTCCTCGTCCATAACAATCATTCCACCAGAACCCATCATGGAGCCCAGCCGAGTCAAAGCACCGAAGTCGATTGGTGTGTCTAAATCTTCCTCGGTGATAATACCACCAGAAGGACCACCAGTTTGAACACCCTTGAATTTCTTTCCATTCTTGATACCACCACCAATCTCGAAGATGATTTCACGGAGGGTTGTTCCCATGGGTACTTCCACAAGACCAGAGTTGTTTACCTTACCAGTAAGGGCAAAAACCTTTGTTCCCTTGGAATCTTCTGTACCAATGCTGGCAAACCAGTCGGCCCCCTTTGTGAGGATTACAGGAATATTGGCCAATGTCTCCACATTGTTGATGATGGTTGGACAACCCCACAATCCGCTGATAGCTGGGAAGGGTGGCTTGGGAGTAGGCATACCACGGAGTCCTTCGATGGAGCGTAGCAAGGCTGTTTCCTCACCACACACAAAGGCTCCAGCACCAAGGCGAATCTCAATGTCAAAGTCAAAGCCTGAGCCAAGGATGTCCTTACCTAAAAGCCCCAAGTCACGAGCCTGATTCATGGCAATTTGCAAACGGTCAATGGCCAAGGGATATTCTGCACGAATGTACACAAATCCCTGGTGGGCACCAATGGCCTTACCACAGATAATCATTGCCTCGATGATGGAATGAGGATCGCCTTCGATGGTGGAACGATCCATGTAGGCTCCAGGGTCTCCCTCATCGGCATTACAGACAACGTACTTTGTGTCCCCTACAGCCTTCATGGCAGTTTCCCACTTTACGCCAGTGGGGAATCCAGCTCCACCACGACCACGTAAACCAGATTTTTTCACCTCGTTTACGATATCTTCCCCAGACATTTCAAACAGGGCCTTTTCCAGAGCCACATATCCATCACGACCGATATATTCGTTAATATCTTCAGGATTGATAAAGCCACAATTTCTCAGAGCCACACGAAGCTGCTTTTGATAAAACTGGATTTCCTGAACTTCTTCTCGGCGCTTCTTCTCTTTGTTATACAACAGACGAGTCACTTCTCGTCCCATGATAATCTGCTCAGAGATAATTTCTGCTGCATCTTCTGGTTTTACTTCAACATAGAAGGAATCTTCAGGAAGCACCTTTACAACAGGGCCCTTTTCACAAAAACCGAAACAACCAGTCTTTACAATCTGAACGCTGTCGGCAACCCCCTGCTTTTCGGCTTCTTCCAAAAGTCGCTGATAAATCCCCTGGGAATTGCTGGACTCGCAAGCACTTCCTCCACAAACAAGAATATAGTGTGTGTAAGCCATAGTATCCTCCAGTTCCTTATTGGGCTGCAGCAAGACGCTCTACAATGAGATTGTCCAACAATTTCTTTTCTATAAGGTGAGTTTGAACAATGTCCTTTACAACAGCAGGTGTCACCTTTCCATACAGTACTGTTTCCATGCCAGGAACTACAATTTCTACCGTTGGCTCTTCGGCACAATGTTCCATACAACCAGACTGACGTACAACCACTTGGGAATCTAAGTTGTGGGCTTCAACCTCATCTAAGAAAGCCTTGAAAACATCTTTTCCACCAGCGGCAATACCACAGGTTCCCATGCCAACAATAACTTGAATTCCCTTTCCTTCTGGGTCTCTTCTTTGAAGGGATTTTTTCAACTGTGCACGCAAGGCACGCAAGTCTTCCAATGTTAATTTTGCCATGTCATCAACTCCTTCAATTCTTGTATTTATCGATGATACCAGCCATCTGAGACTTGCCTAATTTTCCATATACATCACCATTTACTGTGAGAACTGGAGCAAGACCACAACATCCAATACAACGAACAGGTTCCACCGAGAACATACCGTCCACTGTGGCAATATCCTCAGGAGTTAATCCAAGAAGGGAACGAGCTTCATCAATCAAATCCTGCCCACCCTTGAGGTAACAGGCAGTACCGAGACATACGCTAATCTTGTTCTTTCCTGGCTTTTGGGTTTTGAAAAAATGATAGAACGTCATAACTCCGTAGACCCGCGCTAGGGTTGAACCAGTTCGTTCAGATACTGCACGAGCAGCGTCCTTGGAAATATAACCAAATTCTTCCTGTACTTTGTGAAGAATCATAATCAAATTTCCCGGCTTGTTTTTCCATTCCTCGATAAAAGACTCAAGTTCTGGGGAAAATTGAATGGTTTCGTTTTTAGCCATAGTCACCTCCATCTTGTAATCAAGTTTCCTTGTTTCATATCAATATAGATAATCTTTTATCAGTATAATGGCATTCTGGCTTTTCTGCAATAATTAAATTTTTAGAGATAAAAAATTAACGATATTTTTATACAAATAAATCGGTGACTAGCATTTTGGGGTATGGAGAAAATTTTTAATATTCTACAGTAAATTCAATTGCACCAAGATTTGACAATAACTCTGGCAATCCCAAGGTAAATTCCACATACCGACCTTGAGTTCGGGCTATTCCTGCTGGAATGGAAACAGCTGCAGTTTGCACAGGAGATGGAGCGGTAACAAGAATTTTTACCTTTGCTGCCTTTAATTCCTTGGCAACACTGTCTCCATAGATAATGCTGATTAAATCAGTATATTCACTGGCAGATAATTGTTCCCCCGTCAGAATAGGAGCAGAAAGCAAATCAAGATATTCAGCAGTTTCCAATGGCATAATGGCCATAACCTGCTGCAATACCTTGGGAGAAATGGTAAGCACCAGCTTTCTTCCACCAACCTGCTCTGAATGACAATAGCCAATGGCACCAGAAACTTGCTGCACCATGTCCTGACATACAGCACCAGTTCCAAGATTAGGTACCGCAGCTGATTGCGGGACAACAGATTCAATGCGAGCAGAAACAATCAAGGAGCTGTCACTGGGAGTTTCTACTCCAACAAAAGAAAGCCCCGCAGACTTCAATCCTTTGAGGATTTGAGCTTTATTGAACAAGGGGACCCCTTCTTTTGCCCCAGTAAAAGAACGCACTGTTTCTTCGATAAGGGGAGAAACGGAACTTTCCACAGAATAGATAATGCCACCTTCAGCATCCACCGCCACCTTCAATACAGGGGAACAAGCAGTAAATAAACAGATAGAAGCCATCACGGCGCAAGACAAAAGAATGATTCTTGTAAAATTTTTGTTCATTAAAGTCATACCTTTAAATAAATTTTTCTAGGGGGAATGTTACACGAACTCCTGTAGAAAAGACTAAACCTGCTGCCATGGAATTCAGAAAAGGCAGGGCACTATTATCTGGCTTATTAAATACAGTGTATCGAATATCTTGTACAAGGGATAATTCCACCTTTCCCGCTTTTAAAGTTGGCGTTTGGAGACATAATCCCAAGACTCCAGGAAAAATAGAACCTTTTACAGAAGAAGGCTCCCCAGATACAATTCCCGGCTCTACGGCTGAACCCATGGTAAACACTGGCCCAAGATAGACTCGTAATCCCTTCATTACAGTGAGGGAAAATATAAGGGGAATTTGAAATGCCTCTAGCTCAGGATCGTAAGAAAGAGAAAATCCAAGACCAGGTTGCAAGTTACTACCACCATTGTAGCGAGCATGAGCATCCAGCGTTACACCTCGGAACAAAAGATGAAATCTATCTACAGAAAAGAACGTCCAATCTCCCGTAAGTGTTGTGTCTATAGCAACCTTTTGCCAAAATCCATTACTCCCCCCACTGGAAACACTACTACCCGCTGAGCTTGCAAGTACTTCACCTTGGCTACTTTCTTCTCCAAGCTGAGAATCCCTTCCACTGGAACTGGTACTAGAACTAGTACTGGAAGCTGACCTTTCCTCTGTAACAAGAGCTACTCTCTTCTCACCAATGGCAGGAAGAAATCGCCCCGCACCAGCATAGGTTCTGTTCCAATAGGATTCCTTGAGGGAAGAAATAATAACCCCAGTATGAGGTCCATCACTGGCAGCATGAATAAACTGATTATTCCCCATGTACAAGCCAACGTGGGATATTTTAGAACCCACTGTCTTGAAAAAAACTAAATCTCCAGGCTCCTTATCCGAATCCTTTATGATACGAACCGCACTATAAAGACCTGCGGAGGAACGAGGCAACTTTACCCCCAGAGCATCATTTGCAACAGTAAAAATAAAACCAGAACAATCCATTCCGCTTCTACTAGCCCCACCGTAAACATAGGGCACCCCTACAAATTTCTTGCTGTAGGTAATCATTTTTTGACGAGCTTCCAAGGATTCATTCGGTGTCATAGATTGTATTGCCTGACAAAAAGATGGAACACATACAACCCAGCATACAATCAAACAAACAGTTATTTTCAAAAGGGGCTTATACATAATTGCAATTATAACCCATGAATCGGGAAAAATAAAACAAAAAGAAATATTTTTGCAACATTTTTTTTTTAATTGTGTCATACTTTAATAAGAAGAATTTGCATTTAGGAAGAGATATGAAGAAGAATCAATTGCCTTGGGCTTTTTTAGATGATTGGAGAGGAAAGACCTTTACTGGAGAATGGCCAACTTTACCTGAAATGTTTAGCATTACCGCAGAACGATATCCAGATCGCCCTTGTTTTACCGACTTTGTGCCAGAACGAGTAACACGGAACTACACAGAAGTTCTGCAGAATATGAAAAAACTAGCCAACTGGCTCGCTGTTTCTGGAGTAACAAAGGGAAGCCACGTAGCCGTTTCTGGAAAGAATTCCTCTGAGTGGGCTACCGTCTACATGGCCACCCTGTTTGCAGGAGCCACCATTATTCCTATTGATTACGGTCTTCACGAACCAGAAATTGAAAATTTGCTTAAAACGGCAAAGCCATTGTTCTTCTTTGTTGATGAGGAAAAATACGAATATTTTAGGGATCATCCCAACGGATCAAAGATTTTTTCCTTGTCCCCCAAATACCAAGAAACCTACGTGTATAATTTGGAGTCAAAGGCTTCTGCCACCATCACTCCAGCTACAGAAATGGACACAGCAGCAATTCTCTTTACCTCAGGAACAACTGGTGTGCCAAAGGGTGTAATGCTTTCCCACCGCAATCTCGTTTCTGACTGCTACATTGCCCAGACCCACTTGGATCTCTACCCCACCGACGTATTCTACGCCTTGCTCCCCATTCACCACTCCTACACCATGCAGGCCGCCTTTATTGAACCTATGTCTGTTGGTGCAGAGGTTGTATTCGGAAAAACAATGGCCGTTACCCGAATGCTGAAAGAACTGAGGGAAGGAAAGATTACCATTCTTTTGGGTGTTCCGTTGCTGTTCAACAAGCTATTGGCTGGTATCTTGAAAGGAATCAAAGACAAGGGACCTGCTGTAAATGGAATCATGCATTTCTTGATGGGGCTTTCCTACTTTATCAAGAAGTTGTTCAAGGTAAACCCCGGAAAGAAATTGTTCAAGGCAGTTCTAGAAAAGGCAAGTATTTCCACCCTACGCATTGCAATCTGTGGAGGTGGCCCCTTGGCTGCCAGCGTATTCAAGGTGTACAACGAGCTGGGAATCGATTTTATCCAGGGCTATGGACTGACAGAAACCTCTCCCATCATTGCATTAAATCCTGTGGATAACTTTAAAGTTGAAAGTGTTGGTCGCTATTTTGTTTCCCACATGGAAATGAAGATTCTGGAACCAGATGAAAATGGTATTGGTGAAGTAGCTGTGAAAGGTCCCATGGTCATGAAGGGATATTACAACATGCCAGCAGAAACCGCGGAAGTCTTTACCAAGGACGGCTGGTTCAAAACTGGCGACTTGGGAAAGCTGGATAGCGAAGGCTACTTGTACCTGGCTGGTCGTGCCAAAAACTTGATTGTTACCGAGGGTGGCAAGAACGTGTATCCAGAGGAAATTGAAAACCAGTTCCAGCTGATTACCGACATTGAACAGATTACCGTTCAGGGCTACATCATGGATGAGGCTACCAAGTCAGAGGGAATCGAAGCATTGATTTATCCCTCCGATGAGCTTTTCAATCGGCTCCAAATTCAGCGTGGCGACATGGAAAGTGCAGCCTTAGTTCAGGAAACTGTTGACGGAATTGTGGCAGAGGTAAACAAGAAATTGCAGCCTTACGCCCGCATTTCCCGCACCGTCATTTTGGAAGAAGCTCTGGAAATGACTACCACCAAGAAGGTAAAACGAACCTACAACAAGAAGTAAGATTTTCTTGCTAAAGATGGAAAAGGCTGTGAAGGAGCTTCCTTTACAGCCTTTTTTTTTGTAAAAACTGTGGTATACTAATTGGAAAGGAGACTCCATGCCATTCAGAAGGGGTAAAAAGTGCAGAATCTGTGGCCAGCATCATTTGGATAGCTCGCAACGGACATGAGACAGCCACTTGCAGCATTTGAACAATATCGTAAGTAGCTAACACTTTCCCAGCTCATTTTGTAGGGCAGCCGTAACCATTCCCCTACAAAACGTATTTTTCCACAAAGTGAGCAAGTCCATCTTCGTTATTGGAAAATTCAGTTACGTAGTGGGCTTGTTCCTTGATGGCATCCCGTCCATTGACCATGGCCACACTCAATCCTGCTAGCCGAATCATGGACTCATCGTTCATGCTGTCTCCAAAGGCCATGGCCTGTTCGTTGGGAATGGCCAGACGCTGGCAAAGCCATTGCAACGCCTCTCCCTTGCCACAATTGTAGGGCATGATTTCCAAAAAATAGGGCTTACTGATAAAGATAACGCAACGAGAACCGATTTTTTCACGGAGCTCATCTTGGAGTCGTAGCAAAACCTCTGGTTCTCCAGGAATAACCATTTTTGGGTGACCCTGCCGCAACAAGGCCGGAAAGTCTGGAACCACTTCCATCTGGAGTCCCGTAAGCCCCACGTCCACATGAGTCCACTTATTGTCTTGGGGAGTGAAAACGGTGGTGGGATTGTACACCTCTGGAAACAGGCCATACCCAGCAGCTATTTCGTTTGCTTCCAACAAAATATCCACATCCACAGTGCGATACAGGATTTCTCGCCGTAAATGCAGGTCGTAAATCACCGCTCCATTTTGGGCTATAATAAAACGCCCCTGCTCCAAGCCAGCAATTTCCAATTGGCGAACAAAGGGCAAAATTGCATTGTCAGTGCGGCCAGAGCAAAGAGTTACATAGATACCAGCAGCAGTGGTCTTTTGCAAAGTCTGAATGGTGTAATCTGAAATAGTCAAATCTTCCCGCAAGAGGGTATCATCCAGATCGATAGCCATGATTTTTGCAGGAAGCTTTCCAATAGGAAGTTTTTTATTGTCAGTAAAGAGGGGGTTAGTCACGCCAGTAGTATACCACGTCAACAATAAATGTGAAAGCTACAAGCTAAAAAATCAAGACGACAAGACTGGTTCTAGAAAACTTTTCAAAAAATCAAAACTTTTTTCCACAAAAAAGACAAATTTCTCACGTTTAAAGCGAATAATTATTATGTAAAACTTTTTCAGGAGATTGAATGGAACATCAAACCACCACCAAATTCAAACCTTGGGAAGACTTGGACATTACTGATGACTTTATCTTTTCTCGTGTTATGAGGAACAAAAAACTTTGTCGCACCTTGCTGGAAATGATTCTGAAAGTCAAAATCGGTAAGATCAAGTTTCTTACTAGCCACCATTCCATCAGGATTGAGCCCAACGCCAAGGGCATCATCATGGACGTGTATCTGAAAGATGAAAATAAGGTCATCAATGTTGAAATGCAGACCTCGAACAAAGGAGACCTATCCCGACGAGCCCGCTACTACCAAGCTGCAGCCGACATCGATACCACACCCAAAGGCTCGGAATATAAGGATTTGAAGCAAAATTACGTCATTTTCATCTGTACTTTTGATCCATTTCTCAAGGGGAAACCATCCTATACCTTTCAAAACCTTTGCATAGAACATGATAAGCCAATTTATCTTGGTGACGGCACCACCAAAATTTTTTTGAACACTACCTCCAAAGACCTCAGCAACCTTGACCTTGAATTACGCTTATTCTATGATTATATAAAAGGTAAAGTTGCACAAACAGCCTTCACCAAGGAGCTGGATGCCACAATTTCTCGAATGAAGCAAGAAAAGGAGGAGCGTCAAATGTATCTCACCTATACATCCCGCATGATGGAATACCGCCGTGATGGTTATGAAGAAGGCATATCCATCGGGCTAGAACAAGGGTTAGAACAAGGACTAGAACAAGGAGCCTACCAAAACAAGCTAGAGACGGCAAAAAATCTTCTCTCCTATGGAGATTCTCCAGAAAAAGTTTCCATTTGTACCAATCTTCCACTGGAGACGGGTCAAGAACTAGCACTCTCCAAGTAAAACTGCATCCCCCTCACCTAGCACGGCAACTCAAGTTCCCAGCTGATTCAAGAGTTTGAGAAAAACTCGCAAAAATCAAAACTTTTTTCCACAAAAAAGACAAATTTCCCACGTTTAAAGCGAATAATATATATGTAAAGCAAGGAGACAAAATGCTCAGTGAAGAAGAATTGCAAAAAAAATGGGAAAGCTTGACCTTTACCGATAATTTTATCTTTTCCCACGTTATGCACGATGAAAACATCTGCCGCCAGGTGGTAGAATTGATTCTCGGTGTACGGATTGGGAAAATACACTATCTTTCTGCCCAAGATGAACACAAACCCGATCCAGATTCCATGAGAATCATTATGGATGTTTTTTTACGGGATGAAAACCGCATCATTACTGTGGAAATGCAAACTGGACACAAGAGGGAGCTACCACGTAGAAGCCGCTACTATCAAAGTGTTGCTGATGTAAGCACCACACCAACCAGCAGCCAGTATCCAAACTTACCCGATAACATTCTTATTTTTATTTGTACATTTGATCCATTTGACAGAAACTTTCCCCGCTACACATTCCAGTACACCTGCCAAGAAGCAGACCACCAGCTCAAGCTAGAGGACGGTTCCCTCCGTATTTTCTTGAACACTGCTACAGAAGATTTAAGTAACCTTGACCAGAAGCTTCAAGCCTTTTATCATTATATCCAGAAGGGTGTGGTTGAATCGGAGCTAACTCAGAACATTTTCCACAAAATCACCTCACTCAAAAATGATTCCATAGTTAGGAGGTTTTACATGACTTGGTCCATTACAATGGCTGATATGAGACAGGAAGGTTATGAAGAGGGACTGGAACGTGGGTTAGAACAAGGACTAGAACAAGGAGCCTACCAAAACAAGCTAGAGACAGCAAAAAATCTTCTTGCAGAAAGATTACCTCCAGAAATTGTTGCTCGTTGTACCAATCTCCCTCTAGAGACGGTTCAAGAACTAGCACTATCCAAGTAAAACTGCATCCCCCTCACCTAGCACGGCAACTCAACTGCCCAGCTGATTCAAGAGTTTGAGAAAAAACTAGCGAAAATCAAAACTTTTTCCCACAAAAAAGACAAATTCTCCACGTTTAAAGCGAATAATATATATGTAAAGCAAGGAGGTAAAATGCTTAGTGAAGAAGAATTGCAAAAAAAATGGGAAAGCTTGACCTTTACCGACAATTTTATCTTTTCCCACGTTATGCACGATGAAAACATCTGTCGCCAGGTAGTAGAATTGATTCTCGGTGTACGGATTGGGAAAATACACTATCTTTCTGCCCAAGATGAAC
>JAZQSR010000249.1:0-14957 GCA_045630225.1 Treponema sp.
TTTTTCCTGAAAAACACACTGTAATAATAACCACAGAGGGTGAAATTACTCTATCTGCACCTATTGATTTACTTCTTCCACATCAACTTATAGCTATATTTGACAAAATAGCTATAATAACATATACTTACGTATAGTATATATCACAAGGAGTGTGCATGATTTCTATCCCGATATATGAAGCAAAAAATAAACTCCCCCTCTACATCCGCATGGTAGAAGAAGGTGAAGCCTTTCAAATTACTCGTCACGGAACACCTGTAGCCTATTTGGTCAATACAGAAGGGGGAAAAGCTACAAATTCCATAGACAAATTTGAGATGGTGATGCAGCACTGGAGAGATAAGTACTCAGATTGTTTTTTATCTCAAGAAGAAGAACAAGAATATTTTGAACAACCTCGTCAGCCGAGTCAAATTCGACACATAGAGGACTTTGAATAGAAATGAGAAATTGCTATTTACTCGATACAAATATTATTTCAGAATTGAGGAAACCTACTCCCAACGAAAATGTCCTACAATCCTTTGCACAGAAGAAGCTATTTTCAGACATTAGCTCTATTACTTGGGCAGAATCCTTAGCAGGAGTTAAGCGGATGCCTGAAAGTAAAAAAAAGGAAGCCCTAACCACCTATTATAACGAAATAATACGAGAACAATTTGACATCGTTCCCTTTGATGAACATGCTGCAAATATCTATTCTGACCTTTATCCTAAATTAGAAGCCCTGGGCCGAATTCCCCCAAACTTTGACTTACAAATTGCCAGTATTGCCATTGCAAACAATATGATTCTCGTAACAAGAAATACGAAGGATTTTGACGACATTTGTTCTGTCTCAAACCTCATGCTGGAGAACTGGTTTGAACCGCCTCATTCCAGCCCATTCACCAGCATCTGAGCAGAAGCCCAAGCCCAGTGAATGTTATATCCTCCCAGCATTCCCGTCACATCAAGGGATTCTCCAATAAAATACATACCAGGACACTTCCTACATTCCATAGTCTTGGGAAAAATCTCATCTACGGAAAGACCACCACGAGTCACCTCCGCCCGGTCATAGCCGTCTACCTGAAAAATCACCATGTCATGCCGATTAAAGGCCCGTCCCACAGCCTCCACCTCAGTCTTTTTCATTTGAGCCAGATTGTATTCCCGCCCCTGCAACAAAACCTTCACCACAGCCTTGGGTAAATATTCCGACAAAATATTCACTAAGGATTTTTTACCCCCGCGATTCTCCTGAATCAAAGCTGCCACATCAAGGCCTGGTACAAAATCAAATTGAATCTCGGTAGCTCCATCCACAAAGAGAGAGCAATTCAATGCTAAAGGACCACTAAATCCACGATGGGTAAACAATAGCTGATCCTGAAACACCCGCTTCCCCACCGTAGCCCCCGCAGTGATAGCAATACCCGTAAGGCTGGCAAAATCAGTTGTATCCCCTTCAGGATACCGCAAACCCGCCAAGGCTGGTTTCATGGGCTCCACCTTCATGCCAAATTTCCGGGCAATCTTTGCAGCAATATTCGTTGCTCCTAGCTTTGGAAAAGAAAGACCACCGCTAGCCACAATTACCTTGCGAGCAAACACCTTTCCCCTAGAAGTTTCTATGCAAAACAGGTCCTTTTCGACCAGCTTTTCCACATCATGTACAAGACACTCCAGCAAAAACTGATGGCCTTCGCTTTCCCCATCCTCCAGTAATGCCTGCACAATGGAATTTGCCCCACTTAATGTAAACAGCTTACCATTGTCTCGTTCTTCGTAGGGAATATCGTGAAAATCAATAAAATCCAGCACCTGGTCAGTACCGAATTTTGCTAAAAATGATTTGATAAAATGAGGATTGCTACAAATAAAATTTTCTGGAGACAAAAATCTATTGGTAAAATTGCATTTTCCGCCACCACTGGCCAAAACCTTGGCCCCAAGCTTTACATTTCCATCTATAACAATAACTTTTTTATCTCTCAAGCCCCGCAAAGCCCAAAGCCCCGCAGCACCACCACCAATCACCGCAAAGTCAAAAACTTGTCCCAGATGTTCCATACTCACAGAATACTTTATTCTACGGCAAAAAAAAAGACCCTTTGGAAGAGCCCAGGTAATCTACGGCACAGAAGTCATCCGTCTGCCGCTGCTTTCTTCCGAACCTGACGGGGTTGGACAGCGATTTCTTGCATAGCACCTGGACTCATCTAAAGAGTCTAATGAGCCTTACGACTCGAATCCCTATTTTGGGTAGATTCGGAAAGAGGGGGATTCGAACCCCCGGTACCTTTCGGCACACAGCCTTTCCAAGACTGCACCATCGACCACTCGGACATCTTTCCAAATAAAAAAAGAAAGACTTTAAGTCCTTCTTCCCACAACTCTTTCCCATCGGAAAGAGGGGGATTCGAACCCCCGGAACTTTTCAGTTCAACGGTTTTCGAGACCGCCCGATTCGACCGCTCTCGCATCTTTCCATTCAATGTAACAACCTAAAACCTAATTGTTTCAAGTTTTATGAGACTAAGTGGATTCGAACCACCGGCCTTCAGATCCGCAATCTGACGCTCTATCCAGCTGAGCTATAGTCTCTTGTATCGGAAGCGACAGGAGTCGAACCTGCCCGGCCTGTGAAGAACCGACGGATTAGCAATCCGTTGTATTACCGCTCTACCACGCTTCCTTCATGCATTTCCCAGTAGAGGTTCGGAGCAGGGGGGATTCGAACCCCCGGTACCTTGCAGCACAACGGTTTTCAAGACCGCCGCCTTAAACCACTCGGCCACCGCTCCACAAAAATGCTTGATTATAGTAGCAAGGAAAAGATATTTTGTCAAGTCATAAATTCAAACTTCTTTTTATTCTTAATCTCATATAACTAAAATATTTGACTTGACAAAGTCCACCAGTAAAGTACAATGAATATCATGTCACATTCAGCAAAAAATGAAAAAAAATTTTGGGCAGGAACTCTGCTCATTGTATTTATTTCCATAGTTTTGGTTTTCCTTCCTACCGTCAGTGTTTTTTCCCAGACTGCCCCCAAAGCGAATAACGATACATCTTCATACAACGCAAAGAGACGGCAATATATCGATTTATTGGGAAATGTCTTTGACTTTGTGCATCGAAATTACGTAGATGAAGTTGATCCTGAAATCCTGTACCAAGGAGCCATGAAGGGGCTTATGGATTCTCTGGAAGACCCCTACACCACCTACATGGATCTTTCCATGACCCGAGATATTACCGACACCACTTCTGGTAACTTTGGTGGCGTTGGTCTCCAGATTACAAAGGCGGTAGAGTCCACTCCAGAAAAACCAGCCTACGTAGAAGTTTCCCATCCAATGGAAGACACCCCCGGATATCTAGCGGGAATTCAGCCCCAAGACAAGATTATCGCTATCAACGGTACAGATACTTCCACCATCACCATGGACGAGGTTTTAAATCTTTTGCGTGGAGAAATCGGCACTACCGTTGATTTGGTGATTCGCCGTGGAGCTTCCATGGAATTTCCCGTTACTCTGACACGAGCCTTAATCGAAGTTCCTACAGTAAAATATGCCATGATTGGTCAAACTGGCTATCTTCGCATTATCGAATTCACTCCTCAAACTCCACAGAGAGTACAAGATGCCCTAGATTCTTTCCAAAAGAATAATTTTACTAGCCTCATCATTGACTTGCGAAACAATCCTGGTGGACTGATTACTAGCGTTGTAGAGGTGGCAGATAAGTTCATTGATAACGGCCCCATCGTTTCTACAAAGAGTCGGCTCACCTACGAAAATTTCATGTACACAGCATCTCCAAAGCAAACAACCATGCCAAAGAATATTCCCATTGTGGTACTAATTAACCAAGGGTCTGCCAGTGCATCAGAAATTCTTGCTGGAGCCCTCAAGGATAATCACTTGGCATATTTGGTGGGAGAACGAACCTATGGTAAGGGCTCTGTTCAAAAACCCTTGGCACTTTCTGCCACTGACGGAATCAAACTCACTACAGCCCGTTACTACACCCCTACAGACACCAACATCGACAAGATTGGTATTCCACCAGACATGGAAGTTCCCTTCCCTGAACTGACAGAACAGGAACAGGAAGCCTACATCAAGTTTATGGAAGATGAGGTTCTTACAAAGAGAGTAACCAATCCCAATATGAGCGAAAATGAAATTGCTCAGTTGGCAAAGGAATTGCATAAAACCTATCCCATAAACCAGCGTCTACTCCGCCGTCTCATTCGGTTAGAGGCAGACAAGGTGCAGGAACCACGGCTTTACGACTTGGACTACGACATTCAGTTGAATGCAGCACTGGAAGTTGTTCAAAAGAAGGATTTTAACAAGCTAGTAAAAGAAGCTAAAACCTTGAAAGAACTTCAGCAGGAAGCAGAAGAAGAAAACAAGGATTTAGCAACAACAGCACAATAACATGCGGCAATTCCTAGCACCCTCCATGCCGGATACCAAGGGAAATCTCACTTTGACCGGCAAGGATTTTAAATACCTACATCAAGTGTTACGCCTTAGACTGGGGGACGCAATCCACGTGCGATTGCCCTCTGGTCTTTTGCAAACAATGGCCGTTACCGCTGTTTCTGGCAAAAGCCTCAGCCTTTCCCCTTGCTTGGGAGATGCAACTCAGGAAACAGGAGTGTCTGCTTCTCAGGTAGAAAAAGAGCACTCTGAAACAGGCCCCGCACTGTGGCTTTTTCAGTTTATGCCCAAGGCCCAAAAGTTGGACTTGATTGTACGGCAAGCTACGGAACTTGGGGTAACAAAGGTGGTTCCCGTAATAGGAGCCCATTGCCAAAAAGATGCTACCTTCCAGAGAAGCGACCGATGGGAACGGATTATTCGAGAAGCCCGCCAACAAAGCGGTTCTCCGGTGGAAACGGTAATTACAAAGCCATGCTCTCTGGCAGAAGCAATGGAATTGTGGAAGCCAGCAGAAGCCGAAAATCATCTTGGCATTGTTTTGTATGAAAAAAGCCAAGACACAAAGTGCTTTCATCAGGCTGTGGCCCAAGCCCAAAGCACCAGTTCCCAAGGAGGGGCTTCTGTAGCGGCTCTTGTATCTGGCTGCGAAGGGGGATTTTCCCCAGAAGAAATTGAAACACTCAAGGAAAATGGCTTTATTCCAGTGCACCTTGAAACTAATATTTTACGAGCAGAAACAGCAAGCATCTATGGCTTGGCTGTTTTGCAAAACTTATTGACGGAGAAACCTCAATGGCTGTTAAACGAATCCAATTGTTAAATGTTCCTATGGATATTCTTGCTCCAGAAAAGCTGGAAGAAACCCTGCTGGGGCTTTTGGAGAGACCTGGAACAAAACAAATTGTTTTTCTCAGCCTGTGGGATCTTTTAAAGGCTCGTCGTAATACCAAGTTTAGAGAATGCCTGACCAATGCAGAATTGGTGTTGCCCATTTCAAAGAGCTTGCTGAAAGGTGCTGCCTTTTTGAATCTGGAAACTCCAGTTCGGTACAATCCCTTTTCCACCATCATCTCCTGTCTTGCAATTTTAGATTCTCACTACAAGAGCCTGTATCTTTTTGGCGGCAGAAAGCGGGCTCTTACCAAGGCGGAAAAAAACGTTCATGCTACCTTCAGAAATATCCGATTGGTGGGCCGATACGTAGGACATTATCCCAAGGACACGGAAAAGGACATTATCTCTGCCATGTACAAGGCCACACCTTCCTTTGTTTTGGTAAGTGACGGTGTTTCTGAAAAGGATTGCTGGGCATACAACCGACGAAACAACTTTTCTTCCAGTCTCTTTCTTTATAACAAGGATATTATCAACATTTTTGCAAAACGAACAAAACGAATCCCCCCGGCAATCTTTGACAAGGGCTTGGAAATTTGGATAGAGATACTTCACAATCCATTAAAGATATTCCTGTTTTTGCCGTACATCTGGTATAGACTATTACTACTTGGATGCAAATTCTCAAAGGAGAAAAATGATTAACAAGGGGAAGCCCTGTTGACAGGAAATATCTATATAATTTCCCGAGATCCCGTTGTTCGGGATTTTTGTCGTCATTTACAAGAAGTATATCGGTTACAATTTTATAGTGATTGGAATAAATTATATGACAGTGTAATACGATGTGTACCGCTATTTATCTTTGTTGATTATTCTTTTTTTGCTTCAAATGACCCTCAATTATTAGAAGATTTCCACAAGCAATTTTTTAGAATCCCCTTTTACCTTTTAACTCGCTCTGACTGTTCTTATTTTTTACCGTATTTTCAAAGAATCGGAATTACACGAGTAATTCACATTCCTTGCGAAAAAAATAAATTCAAAAAAATTATTTCAGAGCATCATTCCACCCAGATTTGCCCAGCTGATTTTCAGCCATGCCCCATTCCAAACTGCCCGAAACTCAATCAGTTTTTAGGAAATTCCCACAAAATGACAAAGCTTAAAAACATCATCTATCACTACAGCCAAACGGACACACCGCTACTCCTCACTGGGGAAAGTGGCACGGGAAAGTCTTATCTGGCTCGACTTATTCACGATATGTCCTCACGACGTGCCCATCCCTTTTGTGCCATAAACCTTACCAGCATTCCCATCTCCTTGGCAGAAGCTGAATTCTTTGGTACCACAAAAGGGGCCTATACCGATGCAATTTCTCGGGAAGGATATTTTTCTTCTGCCCGATTTGGCACACTCTTTCTTGATGAAATTGGTGACTTACCTATTTCTATTCAGCCAAAATTGCTCCACGTACTGGAAGAACAATCTTACAACAAGGTAGGTTCCCCAAAGAAAATCAAATGTAACACAAGGTTTCTGTTTGCCACCAACGCTGATTTACAACACTTAGTTGACCAAGGTCTTTTTCGTAGTGACTTGTTTTATCGTATTTCTATCCTGCCTATAGAAGTACCTCCGCTACGAGAACGAAAAACTGACATCCCTCAACTGGCGCGCCATTTTCTAAAACCATATAAAAAAAATTTATCATCCAGTAGCATTCAAAAACTTATGGATTACCACTGGCCTGGCAACGTACGAGAGCTAAAAAATTGTTTACTGAGAGCCTGCATCATTTCCACAAAAGAAATGATTCATGACGGCTGCATTTCCTTCTAAATCATAATTCATTGTAAAACAATAAATTACTTGATATTTTTCCCTGCCAAACCAGCTGCCTTGTTAAAGATTTTTTCCAGATATTTACATTCTCCCTCAGACAGGCAGGCTCGAGAAAGGATTCCACGCCAAAACCGCTCCATATCGTCACGACCAGTTATGCTAAAAAATCCGATTTTCTGCAAATCATCAGCAATTACCTGAACTGTACCGTCTAATCGTTCCATGGGAACGGGAGTTACCCGTGGAGAATGAAGGCTCAATACACGAAAAACAGTGTACCCAATTACCTGCACTGCATGAGACAGATTCAAGGAGCCAAAATCGGGGTGACTGGGAATGGTTACTCCCATGGTACATTCATCGAGCTCGCTGTCGGTAAGGCCAGTGCGCTCGTTTCCAAACACGATGGCACCGCCGCCACTTTGCACCACTTGAGCAGCTAACTCTTCTGGCAAAAGCAATTTATCCTTGCGTCGCTTTCCCTGTCGTCGAGTGGTACCAGCCACAAAAAAGCAATCCTTGGTGGCATCTGTAATACTTTCGTAAAATTCAGTTTGCTCCCAAATATACGCGGAATGAATGGCCAGTACCCGAACCTTTTCGTCGTCATAATCTTCACGGTGGCCCACAATCCGCAGCTTTGACAAGCCTGAGTTAGCCATTGCCCGACACACAGAGCCAATATTGCGGCTTTCCTCTGGCCGACACAGCACGATGTATGTTTGCGTTAAATCCATAAATACACTATACTCCTTTCAGGCGATTTACAGAAGGATTATGGGTATTTTTGCACAGAAAAAAGCAGTTGTTATTGGTGGTTCCGGGGGAATTGGAGCTAAACTTTCCCTCAAACTGGCTCAAGAAGGAGCCTCAGTCCTTGTACACGGCGGCCACAACTCCCAAAAACTCTCAGACTTGATGCAGACTCTGAAAACACACTCTCCCCAGTCAGCCCACCACAAATCCCTTGTGCAAGAAATTACTGGAGACAACTTGGCTGCCTTTCCCACCAGCCCCTTGATGGAGCAGGTAAAAGAAGCCGACATCCTTTGCGTAGCCTTTGGGCCATTTTTACAAGGCTCCTTGGAAGAAACCACCCCAAAACAATGGATGGACATCACCTTGCTAAACTATACCCTCCCTGGCATCTGCGTTTCAGCAGCACTCCCTTACATGAAAGAGAAACGTTGGGGAAGAATTTT
Source organism: Treponema sp. (assembly GCA_045630225.1). GTDB lineage: Bacteria > Spirochaetota > Spirochaetia > Treponematales > Treponemataceae > Treponema_F. The sequence goes on from JAZQSR010000249.1 coordinate 8,336, forward strand.
GCTTTTTGGAGGAACACTCACCCATAACGTAAAGGCCTACCGCACAAATGCAGCCTATGGCGGAGCCAAAACAGCCCTTTGTAGCTTGGTAAAATCCACCGCAGCACAATACAGTAGCTGGGGAATCACCTGCAACGGCATTCTTCCCGGCCTCACGGAGACGGAATACCAAAGTCCACAGGTGCTCTCTATGTTGGCACAGAAAAATCCTTCTGGGAAAATTATCCCTGCAGAAACCATTGCCACCGCCGCTATAAATCTTTTGTCGGTACAGGAAATAAATGGTGCCCTTTTGAATGTAGACGACGGTTGGACACCATAATCACTATGTCCAATTATAAAAAATTACAATCTCTCTATTTTAGAGAAATAAAATTTGACAGATTAAAAAAAACATTATATTATTTGTAGTGTGATATTTTTAATTTAATAACTAGGAAGGGGTTTTATGGACAACAACGCTTTGATTTCCGGCTTTGACGAATCTACTAATGACAGCCTCAATATTATTCTCTCTCCTTGTCAGGAGTTAAAAGATGGAATTATTATAGCTTTGAACGGCTATATCGATATTTATACTTCTCAATTTTTTCAAGATCAGGTTCAAAAAATTGTAGGGGCGGGTTATATCAACTTAATCTTCGATTGCAAAAACTTGAACTATGTCTCATCCACAGGAATTGGTGTTTTTTCTTCTTTGCTTAAAAACATAAAGTTGCAAAGTGGTGATATTATTCTGGTAAATATACCAGAAAAAGTATTGGAAGTTTTCCAACTTCTTTGCTTTTCACAGCTCTTCCAATTCCGTGACAGCATAGAAGAAGCTATTAAATTCTTCAGGCAAGAGGTTGAAACAGAAGTTTCTGTCTTCCCAATGATTTTTAGCTGCCCAGTTTGTTCAAAACGGCTTAAAACTACCAGTGTTGGACGGTTCCGCTGTTCAGAATGCAAGTCAATTTTAGCTGTAGATGAACAAGGAAAGGTACTCGTAGGGTAGATTTTAGAGAGATGAAAAAAAAGACTTGGATAGTTTCCAAGTCTTTTTTTTAGTTGTATTTGTAGTCTGTTCGTGCTATTCTATACATAATATGAAAACTATCCTATCTCTCATTGGTATCTTTTTTACCGTTATACTATTAGGTGCAATTCTCGGTTTTTGTGTGACATCACTTTTTATGTATACTACCGATTTTGTCGTTGGTGGCACAATAAAGTTCCTTTCTTGGAGTCAAATTGCATCACTCCTTCTCGTTTGTGGAGCCACCTCGGCAGTTTGTACTACACCTTTTTTAATAGCACATTCCATTCGATATCCTTACAATGGAATTGCACGAATTGTAACCTACACCATCCTTACAGCTTTAGCATGGATAATAATTGTTCCAGTTTGCCTAGTAGCCGCCCAGAATTTTGGTTCTGTAGATATCCTCAAAACGAATGACGCTGTTTTAACACCTAACTTCTTTAGACCTAGTGATGGAACATTATATTACTACACCACTGTCAATCCTCAAACAAAGATGGCCAACGGAGTTTCCTTTGAGTTACATAATATAAACAGCACAGAAGATACTGCCCAACTTTTAGAAAATACTCCTCAGTTTGAAGCTGATATTCAGCCATTTTCTGACGTTTTGATTTATGATACCTTGCAAATTTCACAATTTATAGATGTGATTCTCCCCAGTTTGATTCTTACAAAAGAAAGAGCTCAAGATGCTTTTGCGAAAGGCATCCTTCCTTGGCTTTCATTTGCCACTTGGGGACTTGCACTTTATTCGCTCATTGGTATAAGGCGATTATTTCGATGGCGTCTCCTAAACTTTTGTACCGCATTCCTCGGTTTTATAGGAATCTTCCTCCTCAACATCTATTATTCATGGGGCTGGAATGGTAATTTATTCAATTTTGTATCACTTCCTAACTGGATACTTAACCTCATTATTGCTGCAGTTCTCTCTTGTCTCGGTATACTTTTAGCTATTTTCCGTCAAGATCCCAACATGGAGTCCGTAGAATGAAACGAGTTTTATTCGCTTTATTTTTTCATTGTTTGATTGTATTTATCTGTTTATTTTGCTACGTACATTACAAGTGGAGTATTCCAGAACTCATTCCTGGAATGGCATTGTCCTATAAACTCCTAACTTCCGTACAGTTGTTGCTGATGTGGCTTCCTGCCATTCTTGGAAGTGCTTACATCGTTGCATATACAAAGATTTTTGGCCAAGATGACAAGCACATTATGGTAAAATATTCACCCTACATTCTGACTCAATTTAAGTTTGTAGCGATTTTTGCCATAGTTGCTACCACTCTGGTTATCTGTGGTCAAGAAGTAGGCTCCCCTTTGATAAAACAGCAACTTCTGTACATGAAAGAAGCTCCTGCTTTATACAAGGAATATATGCAAGCAGCCCACCAATATTACGAAAGTGGCGACTTGGTTTTTGCCGTGCAATATGCAGAAGCTGCAGAAAGATTACACCCTCACTCTCAAGAAGCCATTACCTTAAAAAGCGACCTAGAGGTGCAGCTGGAAGGAACTGATTATGATGAAACCCTCAATTCAGCCCGCCGAGCCTATGGTGACGCTAACTTTTCACCACACGAACGGAATGCAACATCCTACGAATTATTCCAAAAGGCTAAAGCTGCCTATGCAAAGGAAAACTGGATTGATGCCCACTATTATGCCATAATGGCTCAAAGGGTGGCAGAACCTGGCAGTGCCAATGAAAACGATGCAAAGATGATGGCTGCAGATGCATGGAACATGCTGGACGAGCCTGCTCGATTTGAAAATAATGAGTTAGAGGAGCAATATAGACTCAAAAAATTGGCCTATTCCCAGCTTATGGCAGGAAACATGGTAGAAGCTTACTACAGTTTTAGTGAGTTACTGCAACGATACCCTAGAGACGAGGATATTCGTCGATATTATGCAGCTGCTGCTGTAGAAATGGAAGCTCAGTACTTCTTCTTAGATGAAATCCCCATTTCCTTTGGTCTGGAAGACAGACGTGACATCGCTTTCCGCATGAAAATGCAAGATGGTGGTCAACAGGTAGTATTTATCAAGGGACTTTCTTCCGTCCAAAATACAGGGAGCCTTGTGCAGTATGCCCGTGGATTGGATATTTACCAATTTGATAAAGAGGGTAATTTCCAGCAGTCAATGTATGTGCCTTACGCGAAAATTCTTAGTCAAACTATTTCTTCCTTGGACAAAGCTACCCAAAAAGAGTTGGAGTATACAGACTTGGACATGGAAAAAGGAACAGTACCTACAATTATGCTAGAATCTGTTGATAGGTTTCAACCTAATAGCTTGAATAAGCCCATATATACCTTTGCAGAAGGGCAGGGGACCACCACAAAGAAAATTCTTACCCTTCCTATTGCATATTCTGACTTTCTTCTTCTGAAAAACACCTCCCATGATCCAGAGGAAATGACCTTAGTAGATGTCATACAAATGTCTTTCAAAGCTTCTGATTATGGTTATTCACCAATTATCTATGGTCAAGATGCATGTTCAAGAATGAGTAAACCCTTTTTGTACATTGTATTTTTTATTGCGATGGCAATTATTGGTTGGAATTACCGAATCATGTCTGGAAGATTCCGTCTCACTTGGACTTTTACACCATTTTTCTTAACAATTGGCTTATATCTATTGCTGGAAATTGGAAAATATACCCAAAGATTGCTTAATTACGGCCTGTTTGGATTTTTCCGATTTGGAGCAATCCCAATCATCTTTGTTTTATCCCTCATCGGTGTAATTTGGGCCTCGCTGGCCTTTGTAAGCCGAAGAAGTCAATAAGCAATGAGCCAAATAAAAAAGCCAGTGACTTGAAGCTGCTTCATAAAGCACTTCATTCACTGGCCTTTTTGTTTTAAATGGCTCCTTTAATCCATCTTAACGATAGAACAGATTATTCTTCTGGATATACCTTGGTGATGTGAGCCCCTAAACTTTGGAGCCGCTCCGTAAGATTTTCGTAGCCACGCTCCACCTGATAGACATTACTGATGCGGCTTTCACCACGAGCAGCCATGGCGGCAATAATCATGGCCATACCTGCCCGTACGTCGGGAGACACAAGATTGTCCCCATGCAAGGTACAAGCACCAGACACAACGGCACGGTGGGGATCGCACAGGGTAATACGAGCCCCCATGGAAATAAGCTTGTCCACAAAGAACATTCGTGACTCAAACATCTTTTCGTGAATCAAAACGGTTCCATCTACTTGAGTGGCCACCACCGTCATGATACTGGTAAGATCTGGTGGGAATCCCGGCCATGGAGAATCATCGATTTTGGGAATCATACCACCAAGGTCGGTGTTTACCTGCATGGACTGGGTTTCTGGTACCGTCAACACATCACCTTCGATATGCCAGGTAATACCCAGCTTGCCAAAGGCCAGCTTGATAGGACGCATATCCCTAGGATTTACGCCTTTGATTGAAATACTTCCACGAGTGGCCGCTGCAAGACCGATAAATGAACCGATTTCCATGTAGTCAGGACCAATACGATAGGTACAACCATGGAGCTCAGGGACACCGTCAATCTCTAGGATGTTGCTACCTACACCAGAGATTTTTGCCCCCATGGCGTTGAGCATATTGCACAAGTCCTGCACGTGGGGCTCGCTAGCGGCATTGGTGATGATAGTGTGACCTTCTGCCAATACGGCGGCCATAACAGCATTTTCCGTAGCAGTAACAGAAGCTTCGTCAAGGAAAATATCTGCTCCCGCCAGCTTATTTGTGCTAAAGGTAAACTGACCGTTAATGGCAACTCTTGCCCCAAGTTCAGTTAAAGCCAGAAAGTGGGTATCAAGCCGTCGCCGTCCGATAACGTCTCCACCAGGAGGAGGCAATTTTACCTTTCCCATACGAGCCACAAGGGGCCCAGCAAAAAGGATGGATGCACGCAACTTCTTGGACAATTCCTGGGGAATCTCAGTTCCAAGGCCTGCACCAGCACAAATCTCCCAACTATTTTCAGACAATTTTTTTACAGAAGCACCGAGAGCCTGCAAAATCTCTATCATCACTCCCGTATCCTTGATATTGGGAATGTTCTCCAAGATAACAGGCTCACTAGTGAGCAAGGTAGCTGCCAGGCAGGGTAGGGCGGCATTTTTATTACCGCTGGCAGTAATGGTTCCCTTGATAGGAAAGCCACCTTCAACCAGATAACTATACATTGTATTCACTAATCCCCTCCACGGGTATTTTCTTATTTATCGGCTTGTAAAGATACAAGGTTAAGCAATGTGAGAACGCCGTAAGCCATCTGGGAAAGGGAAGCCCACTCCATGCGAGAATGGAAGTTGTGACCACCAGTGAAAATATTGGGACAAGGAATTCCCATTTCTGTAAGGCGAGAACCATCGGTTCCACCACGAATGGGACGGAAAATAGGCTCAATTCCAGCCATCTTCACAGCCTTTACCAAGTTTTCCATAATATGAGGCTGCTGATCTAGCTTTTCCTTCATATTTAAGTACTGCAGATTGTGATTTACCTCTACGGAAGAGCCAGCATATTTTGCCACCACTGCCTTTGCCAAGAGCTCTACGGTTTCCTTGCGGCGTTCCATGGAAGCGGCGTCAAAATCTCGTAAATAAATGCTCACCTTAGATTCTTCGATATGACCACTCATGTCCATAGGGCAATAAAAGCCCTGATAGTTATCCGTGGTTTCAGGAGCTTCGTGACGGGGAAGCAAAGAAAGGAAGTCTGCCATCATGGACACGGCATTTACCATGTCTGGGCGGGCATAACCTGTATGCTTTGCCTTACCAGTAAAAACCACATCTGAGCGCCAGGCATTAAAGCATTCATCTTCAATCTCGCCACCTGTACTTCCGTCAAAGGTGTAACACTGCTTGGCAGTAAGCCATTCGATGGGAACAAAGTCCATACCGTGGCCAGTTTCTTCATCAGGAGAAAAAATAATTTCGATAGTGCCGTGGGGAAGCTGCTTTTGGATAATTTCCTGTAAGCCAGTCATGATAATGGCGATTCCAGCCTTATCGTCAGAGCCCAACAAGGTAGTTCCATCACTAGTGATGATGGTATCTCCCACCACCTGCTGCAACTTTGTGTCGATACTGGGGTCTAGGGTAGCACCACCTTTCAGCTGGATGGGCTTTCCATCATAATTTTGCACCACTTGAGGCTGCACGTTTTCACCAGAAACCTCGGAAGAAGTGTCCATATGGGCAAGAAATCCCACCGCAGGAACTGATTCCATGCCAGCGGAGGCGGGGAGTCGAGCACAAACATAGCAATGCTCACTGATGAAAACATCGATAATACCAAGTTCCTGTAACTCCTGCATCATGTTTTTGGCAAAATCCCATTGTCTATCGGTGGAGGGAACAATTCCCTGGTCTGCACGGTCAGGATCGCTAGTGGTCCATTGCCGAGTATATCGCAAAAAACGCTCTAAAAGCCCATTAGTAAAGTCTTTGGAAAGAATTTCATACTTCATGGGGGCAGTATAGCATAGGTAAATTGAAAGTGAAAGGGGCAACAGGGAAACCCTAATCAGCCTCGCACTTCGCTACGCTCACAGTTCGGCTGCTCAGGGGAC
>JAZQSR010000250.1:0-2932 GCA_045630225.1 Treponema sp.
TTCGACAGGGCAAAGAACAGGGCTTTGAAGAGGGCCTTCAACAAGGAATTGAACAAGGACTGGAGCGTGGAGCCTACGAAAATAAGCTAGAGACGGCTCGGACCTTCCTTTCCATGGGACTTTCTTCAGAGCAAGTAGCCCAAGGTACAAAACTTCCGCTGGATGTGGTACAAAGTTTAATGGAGTCCAGTGGTACATAATTTCCTCCAGTTGCTGGGGAATGAGGCTTGGGATACAGTTGAATAAAGGGAGCTTCGGAGGTTTCTTGGAGTAAGCCTCCAAGTGAAGGAGAATATACATGAACACGACGCAAGACTTTTACAATAAATTGGCCACTCATTACCACAAGCTTTTTCTTGATTGGGAAAGCACCACCCAGAAACAGGCTGGTATTTTGAGCAAGATTTTTGTAGATAGAGGCTATGATTGTTCAGCACGGATATTAGATTGTGCCTGTGGCATTGGAACTCAGGCAATCGGTCTTGCAGCCCTGGGCTATCAGGTTACGGCTTCTGATATCAGCCAGCAGGAAATTGAACAGGCCAAAATACGAGCAAAAGAGAACAATGTCCAGATTGATTTTGTTCAAGCAAACTTTTGTACCTTATCCCAAAGCTTTTCCCAGCAATTTGACATTGTGATTGCAATGGACAATGCCCTTCCCCACATGCTTTCAAGTGCAGATTTAGAAATTGCGGTGAAAAGCATTGTTCATCAGATTAAAAACGGTGGACTTTTTGTCGCAAGCATCCGAGATTACGACAGCATTCTCAAGGAAAAGCCCTCCTATTCTCCGCCCTATATTCATAAAACAAATCAAGGGCAACGAGTTTCTTTTCAAACCTGGGAATGGAAGGGAGAAAATTACAAGCTTATCCAGTATATTATTGATGATGAAGCTCACCTAGAGCTTAACAAGTTTGAATGTGAATATCGAGCAACCACAAGAAATGAGCTGACAAGGCTCCTGCTTTCAGCTGGTTGTACCGAAGTAGCTTGGGAATTCCCCCAAACCACAGGATTCTACCAACCCATTGTCATTGCCACTAAGTAGCACTCCCTCCCCTTCCTTTTAGTCCAGTCGAAGTTCTCCCACCACCTGTCCCCGCTCCATGGTGATAATTCTGTCTGCCACCAAACGAGCCTCTTCTTGGTCGTGGGTGACAAAGATGCCTGCAAAGCCAAATTCCTCCTGCATACGGCAAATATCTTGGGCAAGGCGGCGACGCAGAGGGGCATCTACGGCGGAAAGGGGCTCATCAAAGAGGATGAGCTTGGGGCGGACAATGAGGGTGCGGGCAAGGGATACCCGCTGGGCTTCTCCACCAGAAAGGGATTCGGGCCGCCGCTGGGCAAAGGCTTTCATGCCAAAGGTTTCTAGCAGAGCCATAGCCTCCTTTCGGGCCTCCTTCTTTCCCACTCCCTGACAGCGAAGTCCATAGGCCACGTTGTCATCGGTACGAAGATGGGGAAACAGGGAGGGATTCTGGAACACCATGCCAATCTGTCGCCTTCCTGCAGGCAGCGACAGCAAATCACGTCCTTCAAGTCGCAGCAGGGTTTCAGATTTTTCTCCCTCAGCAGGGAAACCACCAGCAGGAGAACCACTACCACGAGGGAGGATTTCACTTTCCAAAAGCCCCGCAATGAGACGCAGCACCGTTGACTTACCACAGCCAGAAGGCCCCACTAAGGCCACCATTTCACCTGCCTCCAGCTGCAAGGAAAAATCCACCTGCAAGGAATATTCTGGGGAGCTCCAGGATTTTCGCAGATTTTTTGCCTCAAAATATGGTTCCAGTCTCTCACTCATTTTCACTCTCCATGTTTTTCCCCCTAGTAGCCTTCAGCCTTTTTCTGATTGTAAGCTTTAACCCCCTTCCACTAACCAAGAAAATGGGCATGGTTAAGGCTGCCAGCACTAAGCCACTGCAGCATGCTTCGTTAAAGCGATAGGAACCAGCCAGATTATAGGTGTACAAGGCCAAGGTTTCAAACCGAGGAATGGCCAGCACCAGGGGCAAGGTGGTGTCTCCGCAGCCCAAGGCAAAGCAAAAGCCCAAGGCAGCCAGAATATTTTTCCTACACAGAGGCAGGTACACACGAAACACTCCATCAAGGGGAAAAGCAGCCAGCATCAGGGCAGCATCATCTAGGGAAGAAGGCACCTTATCTAGGGCACCTGAAATCTGACGGAAGGCAAAGGGCCAGTACAGGGCGGCCTGTAGCAACACCAGCATCCAAGGACTTCCCCTCAACCCAGGAAGCAGCTTGATTGTAAGGCTTGTGGCACCAATGGCCAGCACCACCGAGGATACCGCCATGGGAAGCAGGGGCAGTACTCGCCCAAGGAAAAGGGATTTGCCTCCTCCAGCCAGCTTCCCTGCCCTCCGACGTGACCATTCCCGCAGCAAAAGACTGTAGAACAGAGCCCCTGCCACCGCCAGCAATGAGGACAAGGTTGCCGTCAGCAGGGTATTTTTCAGGGCAAGATAAAAGCTTGGTCGGGAAAAAAGATTTTGAAGGTATTGAAGGGTAAGCCTTCCTGCAAAAGAGGATGAAACCTTTACACTGAAGGCAGAAAGCACCAGCTGTACCAAGGGTAAGAGAAAGAATAAGAGCACCAAAGCCAGCAGAAGTCCCAAAAGCAGCACCTCCTTCCAGCTTTTCACCTTCTTTCTGCCAAGGCCAGCACTGTCCCAGGCAAGACCCCTATTCTTGTGGCCACGACCTTCCACCAAGCCATAAAGGGCCACCACAGCCAAGGCCAATATGGTCTCCACCAAGGCCAAGGCAGCCACCAGGGGAAAGTTCAAGCTGGAGCGAGCCGCCTGATAAATCTCCACCTCCAGCACGGTTGTTCCCACTCCACCAAAGACAAGCACTATGACAAAGCTAAAAAAACAGTACAGGAACACCACCATGGCAGAGG
>JAZQSR010000251.1:0-2070 GCA_045630225.1 Treponema sp.
TTGCGGATCTTCTGTGTCCGCTGCTCCAGATCCGCTGCGTTTTTTATGATTTGTGGGATGGATCTGTTTTCTCCAGTTCCATCATCATTTCTTGCATCAGGGATATGGACTCTTCCAGAATCTTCTCCATATCTTCCAGCAAAGGTAATTGTTGCTGTGCTTCTTCTTTCCTCATTCAGCTGCCTCCATCGTTTCAATCGTTCTCTTAGTTCTTCCAGCAGCCGTTTAGCTTCCTGGATCAATTTTTCAATTCGTTCAAGTACAGCGTTAATCTGGCGGCGTTCCTGGTTCTCTCGGATGGAATCAAACTCAATGCCACGCTCCAATGCAGCCCTGGCTTCAGGCCCCTCATGTACAAGTGGGACACGGTTGGTTTCTCCCTCATGGGTGGATCGGCTATCTATCTGGGATTCTCCCTGCAGATAACCATTGCAGTATTCCACCCAGGATTTCTTCAAGCCATGTAGGAACTGGCGGCTGTTCCAGGGATTTGCCTGGACGGTGATACGCTTCCAGATTTTTTCCTGGTAGACCCTGCCGCCTTTCTTCTTATCCCTTGTGCGCTGCATTCCTGTTTCAGGATCGATCTCTGGAATTCGCTCACCGTTTTCATCAAGGGCATATTCTTTTCGCTCTCTGGCATCCCATGATCCGTCCTTTTTGAATCCACGGATCGTACACAGGCAATGCAGATGGGGATTACCGTCTTTCATGTGAAAGGCCCAATCCACACACATACCAGCGTCCACAAGGTTCTTTTGGATGAACTCTCTGGCCCGATCAATGGATTCTTCCCGTGACCATTCCATCGGCATGGCGATAATAAAAGCTCTAGCCACCTGACTGTTCGCTTTGTTTTCTTTCGTAGCCACAGCCTTCCAGAGCGTTTCTCTATCGGCGTAGGCAGCAGGGGCATTGGTGGGGAGTAGGATCTCAGAGTGAACTACTTCCTCCTTATGCCGATATTGAAAGGTCATGCCCAACCTTTCATCATGCAGCTTCTCGGCTGCTTGATATGCTGCTGCCGCAATCACACTTCGTCCGCTGCTGGCCTTGACTATTTTTGCTCTCATAAATAGGAAAGCCATATGTCACCTCCAATGCAGCGGAAAAGTGTGGGCTGTCTGCAAGACCCTGATCCAACGGGGTTGTTGGTCTGTCTGAAAGAATTTTGCCGCCGCAAAATCAATGTTTTATGAAATAAAATGTTGCTCCTATCTGGAAAGATCACATCCAATGTGAAATTGGTCAGTCCAGAGGAACGCTGGCCTCAATGGAATTGCGACAATAGGAAAAGACGGGAGGGGAAGTGAAACGGCGTTCTGTCTATATTGGCGCATTCACTTCTTTTCAGAACTAGAATGAACAATATCGTTCACTCCACTCCCGTTAAAAATCAAAGAACCCTCCGAAGAGATCCCCAAAACCGTCATTCGCTTTCTCAGGCTCTTCCTGGGCCGTTTCCACCGCTGCCTCTTCCGTTTTCTCCAGGGTAAAGTTCCCAAGCTCACGCTGCTCACGAAGAAAATTCACAACGGTATAGATTTCATCCTGATCCGACACCCGATCAAAAAGTGCCGCTATCTCTGCGCCGCAAACGATCAGGGAATGGGTTCTCCGTTTCCGCTGCTCTTCTTTTTCTTTCTTCTCCATGTCCTTAAGCTGCTCGTCATATTGGGCCAACCGTTTTGCTGTTTTGGCTCGCTTTCGCTGAACCTCCGCAACACGCTCTTCATATGGTCTTACGCCCATGCACTCACCTCCGTCTGTGGGGAATGGATCGCTGCGGTTTTTCGCTCTGTACAACCGTAACCGTTATCTCTGGGATCATCGGTTTCTGTTCCTGGGATTCCGTTTCGCTGATCGTATTTTTCATAAGCTCGGCTTCGATTCCAGAAATGATCGTATTGGCAGCTTTCCGTATGACCTCCATCTTGGTCTGCAACTCTTTCAACTCCATGCTGCTGGAATAACCGCTCACATAACCAAATGAATAATCTGAGGTGTCCAGGCCCAGATAGCTGCAGACTACAAAGGCCACCGATTCAGCGCTGACTTCCATTTCACGCT
>JAZQSR010000252.1:0-2177 GCA_045630225.1 Treponema sp.
GGCTGGGCAAAGCCCATTGAAGACTGGGTAAGCCTTTCAGGCAAGGGCAAAGCCCTATTGATGAAGCCGATAAAACTGGCAAGTTTTGGGACCCTGTACATTTGATGCTTTGCGTCAAATGGTACTGGGTACTAAATGGAGCACCCTATTCCGCTTTGGGTGCGACTTTTAGTGCTTTTGTCGTCTAAGATATTGGCAAATGACAGAACGACAATAGAGCGGCTTTCTGTTCTGAGTGTTGAAGACGAAGAACGGAGAGAGCGAGATTGGAGGGAGGGAGTGAAGACAATGACTAAGACTACAAAAGCAACTTCTCGAAGTGGTCGCAAGGGCAGAAGTGGTGAAGCATACAATGCAAACCACAATACCCTTGAGGCCACGAGGAAGAACCAACCTCACATTGACCAGGAACGGATGGAAGATAACATTTACATCCGATTTGACCGCAACTGCAAGCCACACAGAAGCATGGGCGGCAATGGTGGCTTCAATGCAACTCAGCACGAAAGAGAAAGATACGAAGAATTGTTCGGAGAGGGTCTGAAGGCCAGGAATGAACGATATGAAGCAACCAGGCACACAGAAAGATGCAGAACCGTATCGGAATTGTATTCAGACCCCAAGACGGCTCCCATGGAAATATTGTGGCAAGTTGGCAATTCAAAATGTGATTTGACAACGAAAGAAATGCGGGATGCTTTGATTCAAGCATTTAACGAAACATATAAAACATTACGGAGAGAATATGGGGCCAATATGATTCCTTTGGATTGCGGCCTACATATGGACGAAAAAGTTCCGCATATCCATTTTAGAGTTGCGATGGGGGCCGAGGATAAATATGGCAATTTCGTTCCAAATCAAAATGCTGCATTAGCAGCAATGGGATTTGAACGGCCAGACCCAAGCAAACCGCAGAGCCGATACAACAGCCCTTTGATTTCCTTTTCTGACAAGGTTAGAGAGATATTCTACCAGGCTTGCGAAAAGCAAGGAATCCAGATTGATAGAGAGGTAAAAAGTGCATCACGCAGACAAATAGAAATATTAGAGTATAAATGCGAGCAATTCAGAAAAGAAATGGAAGAAGCAAGGCAACAGGCCGAACAGTATCTACTGGAAACCCAAAAGGCACAAAAAGCCCTTGAAGTGTATGCAGGTGATATTAAATCACTTGAGGAGAAAATTGCCGACCTGGAACAGGTGATGGCCGAAACTCAGACAAAAAACGATTCTATTTTGACAGACCAACAGGCCCAAATATCGCAAAATGAAAAAAGACTTACTGAGCAACTCCAAGCTTTGAAAGATGCAGCAAGTCTTTTACAGGAGCGGCAGAATGAACTCGCAAGGATGCGCTTGCAGCTATTAAAACAAGCAGAAGCAGCAGATAATTATCTGAAATCTAAAACAAAACACAGCTTTTTTCAAAAAGATAAGAATACTGTAACAGTAGGCTTAACAGCCTATCAAGAAGCCGTGGGCCAAGTGGCAGCAATTAAGCGCCTACTGGATGACCCAATATACACCCCAAGAGAGCGCATAGAAATGCAGCAAGCAGCAGAAGCCGCTGAACGCTCAAAAAGAGAGTATGACACAAAAGCCGCTGCACTTGAGGAAACTATTGAAAACAGAGTGCAAGAGCGCATTGCCCATCTTAAACGCACAGAGCCTGCCCGCATAGAGAATTTGGAAAAACAATTAAGTACGGCAAAAAATGACCTGGACTATGTATGCGATGCTATCGAGCAATGCTTGAAAGATTATGGTATCAATATCAAGGAATTTGAGCGCAGATATAAAGTAAATCTGGGCACTGATAGTCAAGATATGAACGGCTTTGATGATATACTACCAACCTAATAATATCCATCACAATCCGATGGGAACAGATGGAGAAGCCCCAGGCTGTTCGCCTGGGGCTTTTTCCCCTCTCACAAGGAAAATGGCAGCGCAATGGCTGCCAAGGGCTGCTGAAGGCTCTGCAAGGCTCCTGGCGGCTTTTTATGGGTTAGTTTACATAATATCCGATAAAACGGCTTCCAGAGGCTTCTGGTGGCTTTGTGGGGCCGTGAATACCATTGTATTTCCAAGAACATAAAATTTAATAATTTCTGCATGGCAATTTTACAAAAAATTCTCTATAATTAAATTGACTGTTATATAAAGTCGGATCG
>JAZQSR010000253.1:0-4389 GCA_045630225.1 Treponema sp.
TTTAATTCTTGTTTTTTATTCAAGTGCAATTTTTGCACAATCTATTCCTGCTGGTAGTACACTAGATGCAACTGCTACCACTCAGCACTTAGAAGGGGTTGATTCCATTCTTAGTAAGTCTGTTGATCTTGCCATGTCTAGTGCTGATTATATGGTAACCGCAGGTGATATTTATACTTTAAGTTTTGCAGTGGGTGGAACACCTGTTTCATATACGATTCCTGTAGACACATCCTATAGAGTACGTGTTGCTAATCTTGCAGTGCTAGATGCCAGTGGTATGAGCTTTGTAAAGTTAAAAAGACAGGTGGAAGATATCGTAACTAAAAACTATCCACTGAGTGCAGTACAATTTGTACTGTTAAATCCCTCAACCTTTAATGTACGTTTAGTGGGAGAAGTAAAACAAAGTAGAGAAATACAGGCATGGGCACTAACACGTCTTTCTGAAGTCTTAAAAGATGATCTTACCAGCTATGCCTCCAATCGTATTGTTACCGTTACCTCCCAATCTGGGCAAAAGAAGACCTATGATTTATTTCAGGCCGAACGTTTTGGAGATTTAACTCAGAATCCATATCTACGTCCTGGAGATATCATTACCATAGGAAGGGCGGAACGGATTGTGAATATAAATGGTGCTGTTGAGCGACCGGGAAAATATGAGCTTTTGGCAGGTGAAAATTTTAAGGAATTGATAGAGTACTATGCCAACGGATACACAATGTATGCTGACCCTTCAAGGATAGAAGTCAGTCGAACCTATGGCTTCAACTTCAATCAGAAAAAAGAAGAGGTGTTATACTGGGACGGAACAAGTCTGGAAGAAAATAAGGAGTTGATTAATAATGATGTTGTAACAGTTTCGAGCTATACAAGTTTACGACCAGTGATTTTTGTAGAAGGTGCAATTTCCGCACCAGAAACCATAGAGTCCACTAAGTCCGGGGGAAATGTATCTATTGTAGAAACAGCAAGTGGAATGCCTAATACATCTAGTAGAATGGCGTTTCTCTTTGTGGAAGGACTTAGTTATACATCGTTTATTCGTAGTAACATAAATTTGTTTACTCCTATTTCTGATACAGATAAAGCCTATGTAATGAGAAAGGGTACAATAATCCCTATAGATGTAACGCGAATTATGCATGATGGAGACTATGATCCGGATTTGGTGATGGAGCCATATGATGTTTTGCATATTCCCTTCCAAAACTTTAAGGTGAGAGTGACTGGGAGTGTAAAAAATCCAGGAGCATATCCCTATGTACCTAATAGAACATATGAGTATTATATAAGCTTAGCCGGGGGATTTATTACCTCGGAGAATGTTGGTGGTTCTGTTACCATTACAGATGTTGAAGGAAAGCGAATGAACAAGAGAGATGTCATTACACCTGATTCCACTATTATGGCTAAAACAAATTCCTTTATGTATTGGTGGAATCAATATGCTCCCATCATTACAACGGTGGGAACGGTTCTCTCGGCTGTTGGTGCAGGTGTTACCATTTGGCAAGCCTTTAACTAGATTCTGAATTTAGTCTTCTGGTGTACTCCACTAATAGATATTTTTTGCTCTGTTATTGACAGTGCATTTGTTAATACATTATAATTTTACCTACATTCCGTGTACCCAACTCCCAGCTGTTTCGGCAGCGGACAGGAGGATGCACCTTCAAACCCCATGCGTTTCCAGGCAACTTTGTAGCTGCCACTGGGAAAGGTGTGGGGTTTTGGTGTTTATGGGGGTGGGGATGAGTAAACTACCTTTCTATGTCAGATAAAATAACAAAAAAAACAGTACTATCTTCCCTTGTTTGGAAGTTTTTGGAAAGAGGTGGCGTTCAGGGAGTTCAGTTTGTACTTTCCATCATTTTGGCTCGACTGGTAACACCTGATGATTATGGTGTTATTGCCCTAATTCTTGTGTTTACTCAGATAGCAGGAGTTTTTGTCCAAAGTGGATTTAACACGGCCTTGATACAGAAGAAAGATTCTGATGAAGTAGATTTTTCTTCTATATTCTATCTTAGTTTGTTTGTAGCTTTGATATGTTATGACATCCTTTTTTTTGCTGCTCCGTCTATTGCGGGATTTTATAACAAAGAGATTTTATCTCCTGTAATTAGGCTTATATCTTGTACATTGTTTTTTGGTGCTGTAAATAGTGTTCAAAGTGCTTACGTGTCTAAGCACATGCAATTTAAAAGATTTTTCTATAGTAGCATGGGAGCTGTTGTAGGGTCTGGAGTTGTAGGTGTTGTGTTGGCTTACAAAGGCTTTGGAGTCTGGGCTTTGGTATGGCAACAGCTGACACGCGATGTTCTTGTTTGTCTTATCCTTTGGTTTACAGTCAAATGGCGTCCTAAATGGCTGTTTTCCTTACAATGTATAAAAAATCTATTTGGTTTTGGCTGGAAACTCCTTTGTTCGGCTTTGTTAGATACAGTTTTTTGGAATGTGTATAGCCTTGTTATTGGACGGGTATATAGTTCTTCCCAGTTGGGGCTGTATAATCGCGGACATCAGTTTCCTCAGGTTATAGCTACAAATCTTGATGGTTCCATTCAAAGTGTGATGTTGCCTACACTGTCTGCTTATAATGATAACGTAGCAGAAGTAAAAAGATTAGCTCGCCGTTCTATTTCTAGCAGTGCCTATTTACTTATGCCTTGTATGTTTGGCTTGGCAGCAGTTGCTGAGCCTTTTGTAAAATTGATACTAACAGAAAAGTGGCTTGATTGTGTTCCTTTTCTTCAGTTGGCTTGTATCAGATATGCTATTTCTCCAATTCATACTGCGAATTTGACGGCAATAAATGCTCTTGGTAGAAGTGATGTGTTCTTGAAGCTCGCTATGATAAAAAAAATACTGACGATTTTAAATCTTTTGATTACTGTTCCCATGGGAATTTATGCTATAGTAGTTGGCCAAGTAATTTGTGGGTTTATTTCTACTTTTATCAATTCCTATCCAAACAAAAAACTTATGGGATATTCATATTTTGAGCAATGGAAGGATATATTCCCATCCTTTGCCTTGGCAATACTTATGGGAATCTTGGTTTTCCCTCTACAATATTTGCCTTTAGCTACTTGGATTTGCTTGATAATTCAAATTGTGGTTGGGGCGACTATCTACATTCTCCTTTCTAAACTATTCAAACTGGAATCATTTTCCTATTTGCTGTCTACAATAAAGGGTTTTAGAAAATAATGTCACAAAATAATACTATTACCGTTACTTCTCCTCTTTTACCAGACTTGGAAGAATTTAAGTCTCTTTTACAAGATATTTGGCAACGCAAATGGCTTACAAACAATGGTCATTATCACCAGTTATTGGAAAAAAAATTGGCAGAATATCTTGGTGTTCCCTATTTGAGCCTTTTTACTAATGGAACCCTGCCGCTTATTACTGCACTGCAATCTATGGAGATTAAAGGAGAGGTAATTACTACACCTTATAGTTTTGTTGCCACTACTCATTCTTTGTGGTGGAACGGTATAAAGCCAGTGTTTGTGGATGTAGAAGAAAAAACAGGAAATATCAATCCTGACAAAATAGAAGCAGCAATCACACCTAGAACCACTTCAATTATGCCAGTTCATGTGTATGGAACTCCTTGCGATACCAAAAGAATACAAGAAATTGCAGACAAATATGGATTGAAGGTAATCTATGATGCTGCTCATGCCTTTGGTGTTTGGCAGGACGGTGTGTCAATTCTTGAAGCAGGTGATATGTCAACACTGAGTTTCCATGCCACAAAGGTGTATAACACTGTAGAAGGTGGTGCCTTGGTTTGTCATGATGAAGCCACAAAAAAAAGAATTGATTATCTTAAAAATTTTGGTTTTGCTGGTGAGACAGAAGTAATTGCCCCTGGAATCAATTCAAAGATGGATGAGATTCGTAGTGCCTATGGTTTGTTAAATCTCAAGCAGGTGGATTTTGCAATTACAAAACGAAAAGATATTGCACAAAAGTATAAGGACGGATTCAAGGCTATAGCAGGTCTCCGTTATTTGGAAGATATAGAAGGTGTAAAACACAATTATTCATACTTTCCCATTTTTATAGATGAAGGGGAATATGGAATGTCTCGTGACCGCCTTTATGCAAAGTTAAAAGAAAACAATATTTTGGGAAGAAGATATTTTTATCCTTTGATAAGTGAGTTTGTAACATACAAAGGCTTGGAGTCTGCAAAGCAAGAGAATCTTCCTGTAGCTCATAAGCTGGCAAACAGTGTTATCTGTTTACCTATGTATGCTACCTTGAGAGATGAGGATGTGGATAGGGTTATTGAGGTGGTGAGAGGATGAAAGCTTTAGTTTTAGCAGGTGGATTCCCACAAATAAAATTAATTAATGAATTAAAAAA
>JAZQSR010000254.1:0-1996 GCA_045630225.1 Treponema sp.
AACTAACAGTTGTTGCATATGAAAAACGCTCCCGTAAATCGGGAGCGTTCCTCATTCATTGTCTTCAATTTCTGAATCGTTTACCGTCATCTCCAAGGCTTTCAAATCAGCATGAACATCCTTTTCCTTGAGGGGATTTACAAGATGGATTCCATACGGGGTTCTGCATCTGCTCATAGCTACATAAAGCTGCCCTGGCATCCAGAATCCATTTCCTCGGTCAATATTGACTTCATCGAATGTGCATCCCTGGGCTTTATGTACTGTGATAGCACACGCCAGGCACATAGGATATTGGGTATATTTCGTGCCGTTGGTTAGTGTCCAGGTTTCACGCTGCACTTGTATTCTTTCTCCCGTTTTTTCCATGGTCACATCAATACCATCATCAGAAAAACTTTCAATCATGGCAAAGTCGCCACGCTTATACTGCTTTCCATTCCATAAGAACATGATTCTGCATAACCCTAGCTGGATATTTTTATCCACAGGAAGTTCATCCGTAAGAGAACCATCGTATTCTGCTTCATAGGTATCGAAGCAGTAATGCCAGTTCTCTTTAACATATCGTTCGGTGTATTCTTTTACCAATTCATTTGTCGGGCAGATAGTAATTGCATCATACGAAAAGCCTGTGCAACAATTGTCATTGAACCATTCCACTACACTTTTACAGCCATATTTAAGAAGTTGCAAATGGTCTGCAAACTTTTTGTCTTCTTGCCGATGTACTTGATGCAGCACAATTTTCTGGAAGTCCAGACTTTCCCATAATGGAGAATCATAACAATATACGCCAGTATATGCTTGTTCAAGAACATCTTTGTCTTCGCCTACACAAACAGGGGCTAGTTGTCCAAAATCTCCGATAGCGATTATTCTTATTGGATGGTTAACCTGTTGCTCTGTATATCTGATTATCTGTACCATGCGATTAAAAACATCAACTCTGAGCATAGATATTTCGTGTATGATTATAGTGTCGATATTCTTCAGAGCTTTTGGTATTTCTTCGATAGGCGTATCTTGTTGAATGGAGCATGACAACTCAAACGCTCTATGTACTGTTGTTCCGTTTAAGTTGGTAACTGCTTTCCATGTTGGAGCAACTACCAAAACTTTTGCTCTGTCTTTTTTGGATAGTGTTTTCAAATACTCTCTAGCCAGAGTAGTTTTACCTGTACCAGCAGAGCCTAAAATCAGCAAATTGCTTTTTGTGTTTGTCCAGAGTTCCAGAGCCTTGAGCTGTTCATCGCAACCCTCTGACTCCATTTTCTCCTTGTAAGACCTAAGAAAAAGCTTCGCCATTTTCTGCTCGTCAGAGTTTGAGATTGCGCTATTATCCTCTGAAGAACTGGATATTGTCAGATATGTCCCAATAAAATCTCTGGCATCTCGTTCCTGCTTTTCCTGGTGCTTATTGATTATTCTCTGAACTGTCTTTTTGGAAATATCAAATCGTCTAGCTATTTCCATTTTTGGAACGCCATGCTGATACAAGGAAATGATTTCGTTATTCCGTTCATTTCTTGCATTATTTCTCTTTTTGAGTTCTTCTTTTTCTCTTTTGGCTCGGTTGGGGTCTAGTGCCGCATATTCCTCATCCGTAATTTTCAGAATATCCTTTATCTTCTCATTTGAGTATTTCAAACGCCTCTTTCTCTTATCAACACTGTCAAAAATGTGTTTCTGAAGTTTCTCCCTAGAAAACGGTAATGTAAGACTATAATTTATTTGGATGATTTTTTCCTGTGCAGCTTCATCCACCAAATATACTTTTGCGGTACTATACATGATGCAAAGGAAAACTTCTCTTTCATCCCTAAGGCTGTAATTTCTCATTTCCAGCCACTCCGAAAGCCATTTTATCCTATACTCCATTGCGTAAATAAGCCTGGGTTTTCTTGCCATTATGGAAGTCCTTTCTGAAAAATGTTAATCGCTCCACATTTATTATGGTTGACATAAGTCAAAAAGGACGGGCAAACAAAAAAGC
>JAZQSR010000255.1:0-1690 GCA_045630225.1 Treponema sp.
CCACCAGTCCCTGCTCCATCAATTCTAGGGCCAAGAGCTCTGTCATTTCTTGAACCACTAGCCGTGCCTGTTGAAAGGGGTAGGGATGAGGTAACACCTGCCCCGACACAATGCTTTTATTTTCCGGTTTATAGTTTTTAATGTGAGCCATGGTGCAGGGCTCGTATCCCCAGGCGTGGTCAATGAGAATTTCTGCGTCAATGCCAAAAATCTTGTAGAGCTTTCGTTCTCCTGCGGGATTTAGTGAACGGCGGGCTACATCTCCTAGGGTAAAGAGGCAATTTTTTTCCAAGCGACGGGCTATACCTGGGCCAATCCGCCAAAAATCTGTAAGGGGACGGTGGTTCCATAGCTTTTGGCGAAAGCTAATTTCATCCAGCTGGGCAATTCTCACTCCCCATTCATCTGGCGGTGTGTGTTTTGCCATAATATCCATGGCCACCTTGCATAAAAAGAGGTTGGGGCCAATGCCCGCCGTAGCCGTAATTCCTGTGGTCTTGAACACGTCTTGAATCACGGTGCGACATAAACTTTTCCCATCCAGCTTGTACAATGGAAGGTAGGTCGTTAAATCGATGAATACCTCATCAATGGAGTACACGTGGATATCCTCGTGGCAAAAATATTTGAGATATATTCCAAAGATGTTGGCAGAATACTTCATATATAGGGCCATCCGTGGGGGAGCCACTATGTAGTCAAGCTTTTTTCCTGTTTGTCGTCGTATTTCCTCCACCTTTTGTAGCACTTGGAACATTCTGCAACGTCCACTTAACCCGTATTTCTTCAATTCTGGAGTTACGGCCAAGCAGATGGTGTTTTTTCCTCGGCTGGGATCTGCCACCACTAGGCAGGTGGTAATAGGATCAAGTCCCCGCTCCACACATTCCACGCTGGCGTAAAAGCTTTTGAGGTCTATGGTTGCATAAGTTTGTTCTGTATTCATCTTTACATTAGTATAGTATATATTTATAATCTTGTCAAATGTATTGTATTTGTTTAAACTTGCATTGATTTGTGGCTCAGTGTACAATTTTATGCAGAACAGAAAGCTTAAACTCAGGAGGTTATCATGTTGATTCCTACTACATCCATGATAGTGGTCTTTGTTTTGATTTGCTTTATTTTTCCGTGCATATTGTATATTAAAAAGCGGAAAGATTTTATCAACATAATTGAAGATAATCTTGCAGAAGAATCACTTCGTCAAAAGGGCTACCATCATCTTGTGCTGAAAAAATATCGGTGCAATGTCTATGCTCTTCGTCCCGGAGCCCGCAGTCGGGAGGAGGTTTCTTTAAATGCTCGCCATCAAAAAAGCACCAATATCTGGAATATGATTGAATATAGCCTCATCGTTTACGGGCAAAAAAAGGGGCATCATGTGGAAATTTTTCAGTGTGACTGGACGGAGGAACGACAGCGGGCACTCCTTCATTTTGTAGAACGTTTCAATTTTGCCACCTTGCCAGCAAGCACATGAGGCAAGGCATTGCCAGCTAGTACTTGAGGCAAGGCATCGCTACCATCAACTTTTGCTTGTAGTTTTTCCCCATCAAAATAAAAAAGGCTGACCAGAAAACCACTGGCCAGCCTCAGGGTGTGTATAATTTTAGTTAGAACTAAAATTCTTCAAAGTCCATGTCGCTAAAATCGTCGCTAGGAGTAAAAGGAGTGGCTCCCTGTCCAT
>JAZQSR010000256.1:0-3788 GCA_045630225.1 Treponema sp.
AACAAATTGAAGCCAACCTTACTGGTGGAAAAAATGAGTTGCATGTAAAAGAAACAGAATCTAGTGCAAGGTGCCATGCTTTAGTTATTACAGATAATTTAAGAATAAGAGAAAGTCCAAGTACTGACTCTTCAACAAACATCATAGGAAAGTTAAATAAATTCGATGAGATTGAATTAATCGGATGCACAGAATCGTCTCAGACAATAGAAGGCCTGACTTTTCCTTGGTTTAAAGTACAACTAAAGGATAATACAGAAGGTTGGATATTTGGAGGCTTTGTAAAGATTTATTTTTTTGAAGAAGAAAAAGAAATGATAAAAAAAGCCTTTGCAAAGCCTGGTTCTGAGTATTCTAATCAAGAACTAACGCCTGATTATTCCTAGGATCCCTACCTACTCGTCCGCCACCCCAGTGGCGGTTTTTCTCGGCTTATTTCCTTATATAAAAAAAGCTACACTCCATGTTGAAGTGTAGCTTTTTCGTTTACAACTGGTTCAGCTTATTTCTCGTTGAGAGCCTTCACAGGATTCTTGTTGTTTACCAAACTTAAGTCATCGTAAGACAAGAGTCTTGGTACACCCTGGGGATCTGTTACAATCAAACCAGATTCTGTCAAGGTAATTGGTGTTGTTTCATGAACAGCAATCTTTGACTTCATCTGCAACTGCAATTCAGCATTATACTTACCAATCAACCAGTTTCCACCGTCCTTAATTACAGCATAGTAGTTGTTTCCATCTTTTACAAGAACAGACTTTTCAGAAGCCTCTTCATTGCTCTGATGTACAATTTCCATGTTGACTGTATCAAGGAGAACAATCTTTACTGCACCGTTTCCAGAATTTGTTCCTGCAACAGCCATGAAGTTCTCTCCAGCAGGTACAATGGTTCGGCCACGAATTACTGTTACTGGTGATTCTTTCAACAAATTACCGTTAGTTTTGTCAAGTTTTACCAATACAGAATATTCATCATCAATGTAATTCAAACCGAATACACCTTCTGTATCTGAATATCCTTTTTCAATAAGCTTCTGCTGGTCCTTTGCAATTTCAGCACGGTCGTGGCGAGCTTCTTCCCGCTTCTGGTCAGCAATTTCCTGCTGCTCTTCTGCTTCCTTCTGCTTTTCTTCTACAACCTGCTTTTGCTCTTCTACAACCTGCTTCTGTTCTTCTACAGCCTCTTGAGCTTCCTCAGCCTTTTGCTGGGCTTCTTCAGCCTTTTGCTGGGCCTGCTCATCTTTAGGATTTCTCTGGGCTTCTGCCTGAGCCTTCTGGGCTTCCTGCTTGGCTTCAGTTGCTTCCTTCTGAGCCTCTCTCAATTCCTGCTGCTCTTCCTTCAGCTTTTCAACTTCCTTGGCAGCTTCTTCTTGAGCTTCAATAGCCTTTTCTTCAGCCTGGTCAGCTTCCCGCTCCTTGATATCTACCAAGTCTTTGCGGTCTTCGATACCCATGTCTTCTTCTTCTCGCATGGAATCGATAACTTCCTTGTCAGAGATTACTGTGGTGTCAACAGTTCCCAGTCCACCAGCAGTTGATCCCAAAGGAATAATGATCTGACTCTTTCCAGGCCAATCCTGATAGTTCAAGGCAAGACCAGCATGGGCTGCAGTTAAATTGTCTGTAACAACGCTCTTGTATCGGCTCTGGAAAACTTCCATGTTTCCACGATACACAGCATTATATACAGTGATGAATACAGCCAAGGTCTGGGCATCTGCCTCTGAATAATCATATGCAGCCACCAAATAAGAAGCGATAATGTGACGCAAGTTGTTGATGTGGTCAACGCTTGCCTTTTCACCAATGAACATAATGTCTGCATCAAGCTTCTCTTCTGTTGTTGGGTCAACTGCATGGATTACATAGTAACGATTACTTTCACCTGCAGTAGTGCTTGCATCACGATTTGGGGCAATAACTTTTCCCAAACCAGTACCAATACTTTTGATTTGATCCAATGTGTTGATCACTGCGTGAGGTCCATTGTAGTTGATGAACTCCACTGTATCCCCAGCAACACTTCGAATTTCAGGTTCATTTACTTGTGCAAAAATAGGATTTGCAACAAAGCTCAGAACTAAAGTTACAAAGAAAAGGGATAAAAATTTCTTTCTAGTCATCATTCCTCCATGATAAGATGCCTAAGCTATTTGATGCTAAAGATTATATCACAGTTTTCCGAAAAGGGCTACATTTCTAGTGTAATTATTTTTCTCATTGTAGCTGTAGCGTACATTTTTGTTTTATTATCTAAATTTTGATTAAGTAGATAGGAAAGAATATACCGTCCCTTGGTAAAAAGGGCAGGCTTTCCCATAAACCTGCAAATTTCGTAGGTAGCATCACACATCAGGGTGCTCACCCGGGAATTTGCAATAAGGGTGGGTTTTTTGAGGAGGGATTCTATACTTTCCAACAGTTCAAAGGTTGGGTCATAGGCAATTTTCGTTACACCTTGCAGGGCAATGGCTAGAATTGAGTCATCAGTTTCTGTCCTGATGATTCGAGCCAGCTCATGATTAAAGCAACCAGACTGAAAGGATGACATGAGTTTTACAATTTCTTCATAATATCCAAAATTCTCATCGAAGAAGGTTGGTTCCAAAGAATTGAGTGTTTGCACAGTATATTTGGAAAATAATCGTGAGGTTTCAAGGTTCACCAAAGCCAACCATTGGCCTTCTTTGTCGTTATAGTCGCCTTCATCAAGAACATACTTCATTTCTTCCATATAACTTGGAGATATGATGGGACCAAAAAGGTGGGATGTTTCTTGGGGAACATTTCCTCGTTCCGCAGCTTCTTTCACATACACGGGAAATGAAAGGTTGCGGTTGTTTTTTTTCTCTCGATTTGTTATGCCAATATGCTGGGTTACTCGGTAGGCGGAGATAATCCAGGAGCCTTGTTCCAGCATGGCAAGATATCCTTGGGGAAGATAGACGATGTGGCTCCAGTTGATGGTACCGGGCAAATCGCTTGTCCAGAGAATGGTACCGTCAAGGCCAATACCTGCCGCTGTAGATGTGTCGCACAGTACTAAGCTGCTTTTGTCAAAGGTACCGAAGGCAATTTTGTTTGAGTCTACAGGAGCCACTGCAGAAAGGTGGATTGTTCCATCCTGCGGATTCAAGAAGGTGACGGTGGTTTGTCCTCCAGCTGGAGTGACAATGGCACAAACACTTTGATATTCATCAAGGTAGATTCTCGCCGCTGCAGTTGCACTAATGGAGCCAGATGGTAAAACCCAGTGGTCAAAGGTTTCATTTTTCTTTGAGGAAATACAACCTACTGCTCCGTCAGCAAATAGCATCAAGGCACCATATTTTGTTGCAATAGCAGAAGTTACCTTTCCACTAAAGGTTATTTCCTCAAGGATGACACCGTAGGGAGAGTAGCGAAGGGCAGTGCTGCAACCTTGCAATGTTTTTTTCTGGATATGAAGTACGCTACCATCTTCTAGCTCTATGAGAGGAATGCCACTTGATTCTCCTGCGGGAGTTGACCATTTTAAAACACCATTTATTCCAAAACAGGCTACTTCCCGGGGACACTGGACATAGATGCGTCCATCTCGTCCCTGAATTGGAGTAGAAATCACTTCTGCAGGAGCCTTGGAACTCCACAAGGTGAGTCCACTGGGATTGATAAGGGAAACTGAATTGCCACCAGAAATGGTAATCAAAAAATCACCTGTTCCAGTGCTGGAGTGGGGGGCGATTCGTGTGCCAGGAAGTCCTGCAAACCACATAAGCTTTCCTGACTCGGAGACAGCTGCCATGG
>JAZQSR010000257.1:0-1672 GCA_045630225.1 Treponema sp.
AAATGCCATGTTGCAGCTAGGTCTTGCCCAGAGTGAGCTAGAGCAGTGGGGGCAGAGTATTTTTGGAGATGAGGGCTTGCTGTCGAAGCATATCGGAGTTTCACCTACAGTTGTGGATGTTCCTGATGTTACTGGTTCCAAGAACTCAGCCTTTAAGGATTTAGGAAGTGGCCAGAGGGGAGAAATTCTGGTGGACTATCACTGGAACAGCATTCAGGCTCGGAAGGGAATGGAGGAGTTAAGCAAGGCAGGCCACGACAAGCGCCTGTTTGACGACCGCAGCTTGCCCTTTAGTGCCCCCACCTTGCGAGAAGTCGCAGAGGTAGCCATGACTGTTGTGGGGTCTGCCACAGGTCAGGCATGGTGGTTTGGATACCTTGACGATGCAATCTTTGCTGCCATTGACCTTGGTGGCGGATACAAAACTGCTGGTGAGATTGGCCGAGGACTGGCTATAAAGGCAGTGGGAGAAGCTATTGGTGCTGGAACAAGCTGGGCGGGAAATGCCATTTCTGGTATTGGAAATACAGCTGTTAAGGCAGCTGCCATGACAGGACTAAATCTTGTGAGCGGATCAGTGTCTAATGTTGCCACTGTCACCCTCCAGAGCATGGATTTTGATCAAATCGGTACTGGTGATTTTTTCAACAATGAAATGTTCACCTCCATGATAAGTGACAAGAAGAGTTGGGCATCCATAGTGGCAGGAGCTGCAAGTACTGGTGTATCAGTCTATGGAAGTAATTTCTTTGGATCCATGGGGGCTGAGGCAAATAAATTCTACGGTGGAGCCATGAACTTGGCCACTTCTGTTGCCAGCCAAGCTGCAAGTTACGGTGTTTATGCTGCCTTCTACGGAGGGGACTGGGCAGAAGCTTACGATGCCATGGGTGGAATCAATGTGAACGTGGCAAGTTTCGGTGCTTTGGCGGACTTTGTGGGAAGCTCAATAGCTCGAAATAATAGCACAGGCCAGAACATTCTGGGCAAGGTTATAGACAAGCTTGATGGCAAGGGAGTCATGCTGAACCTTGGCTTGGATGGAGTGAGTGCCAGCGTCGGCTCCGGCGGAATCGACCTGAGCGGTAACCTCTACGATCTTGGAAAACGAGCCATAGATAAACGAGCATTGGAATCATACGCCCAAAGTCATGGAAAGAAGGAAGCCGAGACAGTGTGGAATAATTACGTGTATGGAGATTGGACCCAGGAAAACACCTCTGCCCGCCTTGCCAGTGGACTTGACCAGCTGGAGCTTGTTGAGCAGGCAGATTTCACCGCCCTCACCACTAGCAATGGAGCTGGTGGCCGCCTAATACAAATGCTGGATAGTGGCAATAGCTACAACAATGCCATCACCCTAGGCCACGAATCCTACCGCAACGGCCTGGTGGGCACTGCCGAACAGCAGTCAGCCGAAACCCTAGCCGCCACCACTGGCCACACCCAGATGGCCCTACGGATACTGGATGACGGAAAGGAAGAGCAAATCCAGATGACGGAGAACCTAGCCATGGATATCACCGCCTACAAGCTTTCCCAGTACTTGGGTGACGACTCCATCTTCGCCGACTACGTGGCGGGGAACTATGACGCAAGTGGGGATTATTGGTTATTTAAATTGGATGGTAGTATTGAAGATACAGCAGACAAGGCAATGTATAAAGAATAT
>JAZQSR010000258.1:0-9888 GCA_045630225.1 Treponema sp.
GTGAATTTTTTGTGGAAAGGTGTAGGTAAAGCAGAAATAAAAAAAGGTAAGACTGGTAAAGGGTACGGCAACATACACCAAAGAATAGATTCGTGGTAATAAAACGATACCAGGATACAGATAATACAGGGCCAGTATCAATGACCAAAGACCAAAGAAGAAAAGAAAGGCCCATTGATATCCTTGAAAGGGTAAATGAACAGCTCTTTGTCTTTTGATTCCTACTAGAATAAAGGCATAAAATGCCACCAGCAGTCGTGTCATGCCAAAGAGGAGGGTAATGTAACCTAACGAAGATTCAGAGGCATTCATTAGAGATGTTCCTTGTGTTTTGTCTTTATTTTATACATCTCTTCGTCGGCCTGTGTGAGACAATCAGCAAAGGGGGTGCTGGGAGAGGGAGCCGTACTAACGCCAATGGAAATACCTGCTGTGTATGGATCAAAATTCTGGTGTTGTGCCACCTTTGCCTCAATATTTTTGGCAATGGTCTGGGCTGCTTCAAGAGTGGTTTTATGAAGAATCACCAAGAATTCATCACCGCCCAGACGGAAAACGAGGCTCTCTTTTTTGATGTGTCTACAAATCTCATTGTAACAAGTGAGAATGTACTCATCTCCTTTTGTATGTCCCAAACAATCATTGATTTTTTTCAGGTTATCCAAGTCGCACATCATCAGGGAAATTGGGGAAATTTCTGGGGAAATTTGCTGGTTCAGCTTTAATTCCAAGAAATGGCGGTTGTAGCACTGGCACAGGGAATCCCGGAATGCCTTGTTTTCCAAGGTGGTAAAGAAGGCCTGTATTGATGTGAGGGGGAACATCATCATGATATCTCCCTGATTTTTATGATTTTCTTCGTGGGTAATTTCATGTTCTTGCAGGAAGAATAAGGTTTTATCATCTTTACGTTGGAGGATTTTATTAGAATCATGATTCTGAGATTCTTGTTTTGAGAGATCTGTTTCAAAAATAGTAAATTGATGAAGCAAGTCCTTTTTCTTGAAAAAATAACTTTCTTTATTCTTGATGGATGCGATAAATTCTTTTCCTGTTTTATTAAAGTGGATGATAATATTGTTCTTGTTCAAAATGAAGACAGGAAAGGGAATGGTTTCCAGTAATGCAGATTGACCTTGTACAATAATTTGTTCTGAGGTGTCGTAGTAGAGGGTAAAGAATAAAAGCACCATACAGATGGTAACGATAATAGGTGGTATCCAGAAAAGAAGTTATTGTGCTCGTAAAAAGATACAAGCATATTCTGTCCAATGAAAAGCAATGAAGCCACAATTGCCAGTCTGCTTCCCATGGTGGCTTCACGGGGATGTTTAATGACCTTGTATAGAAGGACTGCACTTCCGATTAATGCAGTACCGTAACTATAAACAATGTAGGCATAAAAGAGAAAACCGTATTGTTCAAGGATATCTCTGTAGGGAATATAGATGATTTCATTGGTAAAGATGATGGAATATTTCTGCAAGGGTGGCAGTAAAACAGAAAGAGAAAAAATACAGGGAAAGGTAAAAATCCAATATAAATATCTAATCCATTTCTTTTTATTGGGAAAGACATAGGAAAAACAGAAACGCATAAAGGTTGGACCACCAAAGGAAATGGCGGCATAGATAAGGGGACTTATGTAGGGAAGAAGGTTATCTTCAGGATAGATGAAAAAAATGCTTCCAAAGAATCCCCACACTCCCATGGCGATGACAAAATGCAAGAAGTACTTGAATGCGGGAATATGAGATTGTCTATTAACACACAAAATGATAAGAAGTAGGGCACAAAGAAATACGATAGATCACAGGGCCCCTTGCAGGGCTGTCAGATATTGTAATAACGTGATTCTCTCCATAGCCTATCTATTATAATACATTGTGTCTAAAAAAACTATTTGTTTGCAAAAAAAATGAGAGAATTCTCCCTGTGGTTAAAAAGGGAAGTCATTTTCTCCATCCTCCTACAAAATCAGCATGGCATCTCCGTAGGAAAAGAATCGGTATCGTTGTTCTACTGCTTCTTGGTAGGCTGCCATAATCCTTTCCTTGCCGGCAAAGGCACTTACTAGCATCAGCAAGGTGGATTCTGGGGTGTGGAAGTTGGTAAAAAGCTTGTCCACCACTTTAAACTGGTAGCCAGGGTAGATGAAGATGTTGGTGGATTTTGTGCCAGATTCTAGCTGCTGGGTTTCGGTGTTCCAGGCTGACTCCAAGGTGCGCACAGAGGTGGTGCCTACTGCTAGAATAGGCCGACCTTCAGCCTTTGCCTGATTGACGGCTTGGGCAGTTTGAGGGCTGACAGAATATGTTTCGTAATGCATGGCATGGTCTTCCAGCCGTTCTGCTCGCACCGGCAAAAAGGTTCCCAAGCCCACGTGGAGGGTAACCCAGGCCTTCTGGATACCCAGCTTGTCTAGGTTTTCCAACATTTCCGTGGTAAAGTGGAGGCCAGCGGTGGGGCAGGCGGCAGAGCCCGTTTCTGTGGCGTAGACGTTTTGGTATCGTTGGCTGTCTTCTGCGGTGTCCTCTCGGCGGATATAGGGTGGCAGGGGAATGTGTCCGTTGGTCTCGAACCAGTCCTCGGTAATGGGGAAGGAAAAGGCAAGGGTGCGGAATTCAGTGCCTGCATCAGAAGGATTTGCTACAATGGTAGCTACCGTTCCGTCTGCAAACTGATACTGGTGGCCGCTTTTTTGCTTCTTTGCATTCTTGACCATGGTTTTCCAAAAGCAGCAGGCGCCTGCTGGTAAGGGAATCTCTGGGGATAGCTGTAATGGCTGGAGAAAAAGGAATTCTGTGGGGCGACCAGTGGTGTCCTTGATGCCGTAAACACGGGAACGACGTACCTTTGAGTTGTTAAACACCATCAAGGCGTTGGAAGGTATGAGACTGGGGAGATCTGCCATCTGATGGTGGGCCACCTGTCCTGTAGCTCTATCTAGGAGCATGAGTCTGTCTTGGCCCCGTACCTGAGGTGGATGTTGGGCCACAAGCTCTGGTGGCAAATCAAAATAAAAGTCTTTCGTCAGCATGGTATCGTCCCTGTACTCCAAGATGTTGGTATGTTTTTTCTGTAACAATGCGGCCACGGGGAGTCCGTTGCAAAAGGCCACATTGAATCAAATATGGTTCGTAGTAATCTTCCAGTGTATCCATGGATTCTCCAATGGAAATGGCCAATGTTTCTGCTCCCACAGGCCCGCCACCAAAGTTCTGGATAATGGAAAGGAGAATTTCCCTATCGTAACGCTCCAGCCCAAGGGAATCGATTTCCAGACGCTGAAGCCCCAACTCTGCAATTTCCTTGGTAATGGTGCTATTGTAGGGACCGTCATTAGGATTCTTGGTTTTGCTCCCCATCACCTGAGCAAAGTCTCTGATTCGACGCAGCACTCGGTTTGCTACACGTGGCGTTCCTCGAGAACAGCCTGCCATCAGTAAGGCTGCATCCTGATGGATGTTTACCTCTAGGATATTGGCAGATCGCTTTATAATTGCAGCAAGCTCTTCTGGGGAGTAAAAGCTAAATCGCTGTACAATGCCAAAGCGGCTAATAAGGGGGCTAGACACCATGCCTGCCTTGGTGGTGGCTCCCACCAGAGTAAAGCGAGGAATGGGAATGCGGACGGTGCGGGCTGCAGCTCCCTGACCAATAATCCAGTCTAGCTCATAGTCCTCCATGGCAATGTAGAGCATTTCTTCAATGGCGGGCTTTAAGCGGTGAATCTCATCGATGAAGAAAACCGTACCTTCGGTAATGGTAGAAAGAATGCCCGCCAAGTCCTTGGGCTTTTCTAGGGCTGGGGCACTGGTTACCTTGAACTCGGCTCCCAATTCCTGGGCAGTAATTTGGGCGAGGGTTGTTTTTCCCAGTCCCGGAGGACCAATGAGAAAGAGATGGTCCATGGCTTCTCCACGGCTCTTGGCAGCTTCAATACAGACCGCAAGGTTTTCCTTTACCATCTTCTGCCCTAAAAACTCATTGAGAAACTGGGGCCGTAGGCTTATATTTTGGGAATCCTCTTCCAAGGGGATGTTTGCTCGTAAAATCTCGTTCATGGCTTCCTTACTTCAATCTGGATTATGCCAGCTCCACAATGGCTTTGCGGAACAAAAGCTCTTCCTGCTGGCTGGGAATCTTACCCTGTAATTCCTGTGCAAGCTCCTGTTCTAGACGAGCCAGCACTGCCTCACAGTCCCGCTTGTCATAGCCCATGTCTGATAAGGCCTGTACCACATCCTGCCAGCGAGAAGTGGCTGCTGTCTGCCGAGAAGGCGTTGTCTCTCCAAAGCTGAGCTTTCCCTTCAGTGCCAGCATCATCTTTTGGGCCGTTTTTTTCCCTACACCAGGAAGTCGCTCTAGCTGGGCAAGATCCTCGCTGTCTAGTGCCTGGGAAAGCTGCTGGGGAGAAATGCCCGACATGATTTTCAATGCTCCCTTGGCTCCAACTCCGTCTACCTTCAGCAGGTCAAGAAAGAGGCTCCGCTCTTGATCAGAGGTAAAGCCAAAAAGCTTCATGGAGTCTTCTCGGTGTAAAAGCCAGGTAAAAACCTTGCCCTGACTTCCCACTGGGGGAAAGGAATCAAGGCTGGAATCGGGAACGGCTATGTCCCATTCTATGCCCCCTGTTTCAAGATACAGGCATTGGGGCAACTTTGCGGTGATGGTTCCGGTAAGGCTATTGAACATGGCTTGATTATAGCGGAAAAAAGGGGAAAGTCCAAGGGCAGGGGGACTGATTGCAAGAAATGGCAGATGGAAAAATAACTTGTATTTATTCACTTTTCATAGTATTCTAATACGAAATACATCTTGATTTTGAAATAAGATTCAGGAATGGGGGTTGCAGTATGAAGATGAACATCAAGACAAGGATAACTGTCATTGTCGGTGGTGGACTTTTGGCCTTGTTGATGATTAATGTTATCGGTGTAATGCGGATGCGGGAAGTTAATCATAAGCTGACGGATATGACCATGGTCAATTCCGTGAAGCAGCGATATGCCATCAATTTCCGTGGAAGTGTTCATGATAGATCCATCCGTGTTCGTGACTATATTCTGCTTACCTCTGCTGCTGAGCGGAAGTCTACGTTACAAGAGATTCAGGAGCTGGAAAAATTCTATCTTGATTCAGAGAGTTTGATGAATGATGCTATAACTGATGCCCGTATGGAAGTGTCTGACCAAGAAAAGGTTATGCTGGAAGATATACGTCAATCGAAAGTTTTTTTAACTCCCTATATTAATGAAATTATTTCTTTGGTAGATGCAGGAAATCTAGCTGGAGCCCACGATATTATCGTAAATATTGCTCGTCCAGAATTCCAAAAGTGGTTGGACAAGATTAATGTCTACATTGACTATCAAGAAGACAACAATCAATATATCACCGGTTACTTGCTGGAGCGTTCCAACAGTTTCCAGAAGCTTATGATACTTATCACAATTTTATCTGCAATTTTAGGGGTGCTGGCCTTTATCTGGATGGTTCGTTCTGTGCGGCCTCTGGGTACTGTAGTCAAGGCTCTGGATGAGATTGCAGCTGGTGAGGGAGATTTGCGGGTTAAGCTAGAGGTAGCCTCCAAGGATGAAATTGGTATGGTGGCGGAACACTTTAACGTGTTTATTGCTTCCTTGCATAAAATTATCTCCACCGTAAAAAAGTCAGTTGTAAGCCTGTCGGTAACGAGTCGTGGACTTACCTCCAGTATGGATAGAGCCCAGGGGGCCTTGGATAAGATTAATGGTGCCATTACCATTGTTCAAGATCAGATGCATACCCAGTCTTCTGCTGTATCCGATGTTTCAAATACTATTCAAGATATTGGAAGCAAGGTTTCCAGCTTGAATCACATTATCGAAGAGCAAACATCTAGCGTAAACGACAGTGTTTCTTCTGTGGAACAGATGTTGTCAAACATTCAGTCTGTTACCGATGCTCTGTCTCGCAGTACTGCTGAGTTTGAAAACCTTGCTCGTGTGTCCGAGATTGGGTTCCAGAAGATTGCCGATGTTCAAGCTAAGGTTATGGATATTTCTGGCAAGTCTCGCAGCATGTCCGAAGCAAACGATGTTATTGACAATATTGCTGCCCAGACAAACCTTTTGGCCATGAATGCAGCCATTGAGGCAGCCCACGCAGGAGAAGCTGGACGGGGATTTGCCGTTGTTGCTGGTGAAATTAGAAAGCTGGCGGTAAACTCTTCTGCCCAGTCTAAATCAATTTCTACTGCTTTGAAGGAGCTTGTCACTTCTATTACCGATGTAGTAGACACTTCCCAGACCTTGAGCCAGGCCTTTGGAGATGTGCGAAATGCTATCTCCGTGCTTGATAATGAACTACGTATTGTACGGGATGTAATGGATCACCAAAGCGAAGGAAATCGCCGTGTCCACAACTCCTTTGCAACCATCCATCGGCTGAATGATGAGGTTCGTTCCAGTGCTGCTCAGATGGCCTTAGGTAGTCAAAGTATTTTGGCCAAGACTGCTGACTTGGTGGCAATTACAGATGAGATCAACGATTCCATGTACAAGATGACTTCCAGTGCGGAAGAAATTGGAGATGCAGTAGGTAATGTTGTGTCCCTTAGTAAGACTACAGAGCAGGGTGTTCAGACCGTTAAGTCTCAAATCGGCCGATTTGTACTGTAGTAAGAAGATAACTTAAAAATTCCTTTCTGCCCTGACAATGCTTGTGCAGTGTCAGGGAGCCATCCTTATCACGCTCTCGGCGGCATCCACCACGACAAAGTCCTAGAACGGGGCAGGTGGTACATTCTTCTTCCCGTTTTTGGGAGGAAATAAGAAATTCCTGCATAACAGGATGATAAAAAAGCTCCTTTAATCCCATTTCCTTGATATTTCCAATGTACCACCTGTCGCTACAATAAAAGTCACAGGGATAGAGGCTACCGTCTGCTTCCACCGTAATGGTTGCGGGGCAGTAGCCTAGCATACCGCATTGCTCTGGCATTCTTCCTTGGAGCATGGTAAGAAGGTTGTCGTAAAACCGAATAGAAATTTCATTTCCTTGGCAAAGATCCTGCCAATACAGCCGAAAGAAGGTCTTGTTCAGCTGACTGTATTCTTGGTTGGTAAGGCAAAAGGTAGTGTCCAAAGCATCTGGCGGAATACAGTAAATAAATTGTAGCTGATTCAAGTGGTGACTCTTGAACCAGCGATAAATCTCCTCTTCCTTGCCAGCCCAGGCTCTAGTAACAACGGAAAGCACCGAAAAGGGAATCTCGTATGATCTCAGGAGCTGGATGGCTTCCATCACCTGACTGTGTCTGTCTTGTGTGGAGGAGGAAGCGGGGTATTGGCGATGAAGATTATGGATTTCTGGAGGGCCATCTAGAGAAACTCCTAAAATAAAATCATGCTCTACAAAGAATTGGCATAACTCATGGGTAATGAGGGTTCCGTTGGTCTGCACCATGTAGCAGGCCTTGCTGGCAGGAAATGTATTCCGTTGTTCTTGCCTTTGCTGCTGTTGTTGAACCAACTCTACAAATCCCTTAAAGAAATCGAGGCCTGCCAGTAGTGGCTCTCCTCCTTGAAACAGGTAGGTAACAGTTCCGCCTGTAGCAAAGTCCATGGTGGTGGCAATTAGTGCTTCCATAACCGAGCGGTTCATAATGCCACGGTTTCCCTGCTGACGATGACAGGCTGTTTCAAGATAAAAGCAATAGCTGCACTGAAGGTTGCAGGCGGCAGAGGCTGGCTTTACCAGTACCGTAATGTTTTGAGGTTGAGGTGTGTCTTGGCTCATGGGTCTAAATCGCTAGTCTTGTATGGTAGCAGTTATACCTTCTGCACTCTGTATCCAGTCCACAAGGCTCTTTCTCAGTTGGGCCTTTGCCTGGCTATGGGCAGGATCAGCAACCACATTCACCAGCTGATGTGGGTCGCTAGGCAGGTGGTACAGATAATCGTCGTTGTAGCTGGTACTGTTCATGTCCAGTCCACCATCCTTATCTGGAGCGTAAACTGCGTACAGGTACTCAGGAGTACGAATACAGCGACCAACCTTGCTTTCAGAAATCTGGGCAAACACCTGATTTTTTCGATTATTATCCTTTTTTTCCACCACGTCAAGGAGATTTTCTCCAATCATGTCATCTCCCACCTGCACTCCGGCCAAGGCCATAATGGTTTTAGGTAAGCTTTCGGTGGAAACTAGCTGACTTTCACGATGGCCACCCTTAGTAAAGGCTCCACCACTGATTACTAGTGGCACCTTCAAGGCACTGTCGTGACCAGTTCGCTTGTAGTCGTCTGCTCCTCGCAGGGTACCGTTTTGATTTCTGGTGCGGAAGTGGGAGCCGTGGTCTGCACCAAAGATAATAACGGTGTTGTCGTAGATTCCCAAATCCTTAAGTCGCTGAAGGAGGCGACCAAGGTTTTTGTCTAGGCTGGCACAAGCGCCGAGGTAATCGGGATATTCCTCCTGCCAGTCACCACCACCCAGCACCTTCAAATCTTCTGGTGGAATGAAGTTGGCAAATTCCTCCTTTGAACCTTCAGGCCCTTGGTAGTGATGGGCACCATTCTGGTGGTGGGGCTCAATGTGGGAAATGGTCATAAAAAATGGCCTGCCATCCTTTCCTTCCCAGCAATTTTTTACAGAGGAATCAAAGAATTCCAGTGCAAAGTCGGTAATACAATCTGCACGATAGCCTGTAAAGTCTCTGCGATTCATGTCCTCGTCAAAAACGTAGCCACCGTAGCCGTCGGAGGTAAATTCCAGCACGTCGGCAGTTCGCCAGAATCCCTTGTAGCCACCACGAAGGTGCAAGGGAACAGGCTCAATCTGGTAATCCTGATAGGGCTTTTTTTCTAGCTCTCCCTGAGAAGCTAAGTGCCATTTTCCGATGTAGGCTGTCTGGTAGCCAGCTTCATCAAGCCACTGGGCCAAGGTCTTTACATCCTGGGGAAGGGCAATGCTGTTGCGGAAGCAACCAGTATCAGTGGCATATTTTCCTGTCTGGAAAATTGCACGACAGGGACCACACACCGGCTGGGGAGAGAAGGCATTTTCAAAGCACACACCCTCTGCTGCCAACTGATCCAAACAGGGGGTAATGGGAAGCTGTTGGCCGTAGCAGCCACAGGTATCAAACCGCTGTTGGTCAGTAAAATAAAAGATGATGTTAGGTCGTGTTGTTTTTTCAGACATGATGTCCTCCTGATTTTGTTTCCGCAATCTTTCCACGGATTATACTCCATAGCTCTTTGTCTATCAACTGAAGGAGAAGCTGGTTCTCAGAAGGCTTTGGATTTCAGCAGATTTTTGTAGTCCAAGCTTTGTTTCCAAGGTGTAAGGATCTTTTCTTGGCCGTTGCCCTTCCTGTTATTTTTGTGTATTCTGTAAAGATGAAATTGTATGCTAAACATCAGCTTATTCTCACCGTTGTGGTGGTTTCTATATTGGCTTCTATCGTTACCGGCCTTGCAACCTCTCGTTATTTTAAAAGCAAGCCCCCTGTTTCCCAGGCTCCAGCTCAAGAAGAAGCACTTGACTCAGCAGTTCCAGAAGAAGAAGATTTTGATCCAGGGGAGGTGGTGGCTTCTGAAGAACGGATGGTTCCAGGCAACGCAGAGTCCTTCCTGCTCCAGACAGCTGTTCGCTCAGACCCTATTTACACGGCAGATATGGTGTCTTCCTACACCCAGGATGAGCTACAAAACATTAGCGTCTACGAAAAATGTAACGAAGCCGTTGTAAACATCAACACCCAGGTAATGGCGGTAAACTGGTTCTTGGAGCCTGTTCCCCAGGAAGGTGGTTCCGGTTCTGGCTCCATCATTGACCGCCGTGGTTACGTAGTTACAAACGTCCACGTTATTTCTGATGCATACAAGATTTACATCT
>JAZQSR010000259.1:0-36072 GCA_045630225.1 Treponema sp.
ACAATAGTTCATAAAATATATATAGGGGGGGGGGTATCAACCTGTTATTCTATATAATTCTGTCATTTATTACATCTGCAATCCTCATCCCCCTAATAATATTTTTCTGCCACCAACAAGGTTGGTATGACAAAACAAATGAACGCAAAGTTCACAGTGGTTCCATACCACGTCTTGGTGGTGTTGGTTTCTTTGTGGGCTTTGCTGTTGCCACCTTCTTTTACATCAACAATGAAGTTAATTTTTCTCTCAGTACTTTTCTTCCAATAATCATTGCTGGGCTGATTATCTTTCTTTTTGGAATTATTGATGACTTTTTGGACTTACCCGCTAAACTCAAATTCCTTGTTCAGGTAATTGCTGCCTTCATTATGATTTTTTCTGGAACTCGATTTACACAATTAGGTTCTTTGAAATTTGGAATTTTAAGCTATCCCATCACCTTCTTCTGGACAATAGGTGTAATCAATGCCTTTAACCTCATCGATGGTGTCGATTCTCTTTGTGGAAGTATTTCCACCTTAATTCTCCTTACCTTTGGATTCCTTTATTTTATTGCATCACGGCTCGATATTGCAGGAATCTGTTTTATTCTGGCGGCGGCGATTATCGGATTTCTGCTGTACAATAAACCAAAGGCAAAAATTTTTATGGGTGATGGTGGAAGCCAGTTTTTAGGATTTATGGTTGCAGCCATCCCACTTTTTCCTTTTAACAATTCCTTTGATTATAATAGATTTTTGGTGGCTTCCATTTTAGCATCTATACCAATTTTAGATACCATTGCCGCTATTTGGAGACGAACGAGAGAAGGTCGCTCATTCTTTTCACCAGATAAAGCTCATCTCCACCATAAGTTGATGAAAATGGGATACAGTACAAAGGGCCTGTTAGCCATCCTTCTTCTTTTGCAACTGGGACTTTGTGCCTTTGTGATTATTGGCTTGTGGTGTGGTCCTGTTAAGGGATTTTTTATCCTTACTGGTGCAATATGTGTAGCATGTGCCTTCTTTGTGGTAATTCACTATACCCACCGAGCAGTTTTACGAAAACAGCGAAGCATTATCAACGAAAAAATGGAAAATATTTCAAGTAATGAAAAAGATAATTCTTAGACTCCCTGCCCTCATTACCATGGGCATCAGTTGGTACCTTTCCTCAGGAACATTGGAGACCGTCCAGTTGCCCTCTGTATCTGACAAACTTATTCACTTAGTTTGCTTTGCAGGTTTAGGGTTTTTCTGGACCTGGTGGTTCAAAAAAAAAGATTGGCTACATAAGCCCCTTAAACAGATTTTGTACGTTACCCTTATTGTAGCAGCCTATGGATTAGTAGACGAAATCCACCAATACTTTGTGCCAGGACGGTATGCCTCCGCCCTAGATTGGCTTGCAGATGTAGCAGGTGGATTTTTAGGAGGAATATCTGGCTTTGTGGGAGCCTTAATTCTGAAAAAAATCAATACTAAAAACTCTGATTCGTTGCAGTCTTGATATAGTCCCAATCCTCAAATTCTGGGAATTCAGGCTGGGGAATCATATATTTTCGTAAATCTTCTATCTCAGCATAGTGAAAATCAAGGTCACCTAAGGGAATTGGTGGCGGTGGTGGTGGAGCCTTACGACTGTTTGCTTCTGCAATGAGCTGATACAGTTCTGAAGCATTGTTGTCCATCAAGGAAAGATAGGCCGATTTTTGTACAATAATCCGATTGTCGCTACTCATGGTAAAGCCAGAAATATCAAGGGGAATTTCTTCCACGTTGCGAATATCAACTCTCCTGCCAGCAACACAGGTATAGACAGTACCACCAATCAGCAAATGCTTTGGCACCTGATAATTTCCATCCTCACCAGAAAGAACAGCCTCAGTTTCCCCGTCATATTCCATGTCAGTTTGCCAATAGCGAATCTTGTACATACGCGAACCTGTTACAAGATAAGAAGTTACCTCTTTGTCCAGCAAGGGAGTGCTGATAGTGATTCCGTTGGTGTTGGAAGCTGCTTGGAAAAATCGGGAAACATTGTCATTTGATCCAAGGTAGAAATTCACGTAAAGCTTTCCCTCAAAGACAGCCACAGGAATGGCGTGACGCTCCTTGATTTCTGGGTAGGTGATCCAGACATTCCAAGCACCACTTGTTTCTGTTTCTGGAATCAGCGGTTCAAATTCCACCAAAAGCTGCTGGGCGTGGGGCGAGGTAGCATCGTTTTTTGGACGAGGAGGCAAGGAATCATATTGAAGGACTTCATCTGTAATGGTGACGCTATTGCGGTCAATAAAATCCTGCTGAGAAGCACCACTATAATTATAGTCCAGTTGGGTGGTACTCATGGTGGATTCCACAAGAGTTTGGGCTCCTGGCTCTGCAGCCCGGTCGTAATACCAGCCGTAGAACAATTTTAAGATGACACTGGCAGAATCAAGATTTTCAAAGGAGACAATCCGTTGGCTATTTTGCCACAAACCGGCAAGCAACGGAGGCAGGGAAGGAGAAACTCCATCAGTAGAAGCTTCAAAAAAGTCCTGCCCTACTCCACCTTCCAGATACTCCTGTCCGTACAATTCCACTGGCTGACACCACAGAAAAAAACAGAAAAAACTGGTGAGAAAAAATACTGCAATCCTGCCAAAAGATAACTTCATACAATCAGTATCGGCTATCTTTTGGACAAGCAACAGGTTTCTTTCTAATCAAACAAGGAGGCGATTTCATCCTTGTATATGTCTACAATTTTGTGACGCATCATTTCTTGCTTTCCAGACAATTCTTTGCCTACCGTAAAGCTTTCTTTCAACAGGGCAAAGCGATAGATTCGCTCACAG
The DNA here is from genome assembly GCA_045630225.1 of Treponema sp. Lineage (GTDB taxonomy): Bacteria > Spirochaetota > Spirochaetia > Treponematales > Treponemataceae > Treponema_F. The sequence continues at coordinate 2,828 of JAZQSR010000259.1, forward strand.
ATTCTGAATCCTGCTGAGTCGCAAATCTTTGAGTCGATTTCATTGCGGATAAGATCCATGATGTGGTGATTTTCCAGAAGCTCCTCGTAAGATTCGGTGGAAATTCCGTGTTCTTGGGCATAGGCCACAAGAGCATCCTTTACGGGAACAATCAGGGCTCCAAGATATTTCTTATCCTGACCAAGAATAACAGCCATTTCGATGTAGGGACTACCCCGCAAAGCTGCTTCCAAAACTTGAGGCTCGATATTCTCACCACCCAAAAGCACGATGGTATCCTTGGCACGGCCAGTAATCTTGATTTCATTGTCATAGGTGAGCATTCCCAAGTCCCCGGTGTTAAGCCAGCCGTCCTCATCAATAACCTGGGCGGTAAGGTCGGGACGCTTATAGTAGCCCTTCATGATTTGGCGGCCACGAGCCAGTACCAAGCCACGTTTACCGGGAGGAAGAGGCTCTGATGAAATGATCTTCCCATGCTCCTCTGCTACAATCTTTATCTCGGCACTGGGATATACCTGGCCAACACAGCCAGAACGGGCCTTGGAGGGCCAACGAATGGACAAGATGGGAGCTGCCTCGGTAATGCCATAACCTTCCAGCAGATTAAAACCAATAGCATGATAGAACATATCTGTGTCATATTGAAGGGTTCCACCTCCAGACAGGGCACAGCCGATTCTTCCACCGAATTTTTCACGAACCTTTTTGTACACCACAATATTTCCTAGGGCATACAAGGGAGTAAGCAAGATATAGGGCACAATTCCCACCAAGGCATCCAAGAAGCGACACCTACGATGAACCTGAACAAGAAGGCCTTTTACGTGGGTTTTTGCCCAGTAGTATTTCTTTCCCACTGCCACAAAGAAGCGGAACAAAAGATAGTTTAAGCCACCTTCCTTTCTAGCATTCTTCCAAATGCTTTGGGCCATGGATTCCCACAATCGGGGAACACCAATCATGCCGTGGGGACGAACGGCAGCCATATCTGCTAACATTACATTTGGGGCCATCTTGGAATACACCAAGCCACTATTCAATCCAATAATAAAGTACTGGAAGGCCCGCTCAAAGCTATGCCATACCGGCAGAACACTGAACCACAATTCACCGTCTTCCGTGGTGGTAAGAACAGAACGAGCTACCTCCACCTGAGCCAAGAAATTGTCGTGGGTCAGCATAACTCCCTTGGGAATACCTGTAGTACCTGAAGTAAAAATAATGGTAGCCACTTCGTCAGCTTCTGTTATATCCATTTCATGCTCAATAACTGCACGCTCAGCCTCACTAGCAGTCTCACCCATTTTTTCCAATTCCGTATAGGCAATAACGGTGATTCCAGCATTTTTTGCAGTCTGTAGCACTTCTTCTGTTGCTTTTTCAAAGAGAATTGCCGTTTTCAGAGTAGGAATCTCCTCTCGCTTTTCCAGCACTTTGGATAGCTGCCAGCCAGTTTCAAAAAAACCGATTTTACACTCCACAAAGGAGATGATGAAACGAATCTCAGTTCCCATAGAATCACAGCCTCTGGGAACATCAGCTGCTCCCAAGGATAGCAGGGCCATATCTGCCACCAGCCACTCCCGACGGTTATCTGAAATCAGGGCAATCTTATCTCCTCGCTGAATGCCAATTTTTTTCAAGGCACAGGCCATTTCCACAACCTTCTGGTACACCTGCTTGTAGCTGTACATCTGGAACACACCATGCTCATCCTTAGCTGCCTGCAAGGTGATTTCGGGACAAGAAATCATTCTTGAGCGCAATAGCAAGGGAATGTTTTTGCGAACACTTGTATCTATTGAGATCTTCTTTTTAGCCATACTTCCTCCGATAGAAGAATTACATTATCACACTTTTTGTCATATTACAATATGTTTACAGAAAGAGAAAAATCAAGTAAAATCCCCTCATGGCAGAAAACATCACCTATCTAGCAAAGCTTGGAGAACTGACACTCAAGGGCTCCAACCTGAAGGAATTTGAAAATCGCCTTACCACCAACGTAAAACTTTATCTTGAGTCGCTAAAGGCCACCGTACGGCTTCGGGCAGGCCGCCTGTATATCGAAGGGCCAGAGGAATCATGTGCCGCCATTGAATTTACCTTGCAACATTTGATTGGCATCACTGGTTGGGCTCGTACCACGGTTTGTGAAAAGGACATTATGGCAATCCGAAAAGCTGTTTATCAAGAAGCTGTAGCGGCCAAGGAAGGTGGTGCAAAAAGCTTCAAAATAGAAAGCCGACGGGCAGACAAGAATTTCCCCATGAACTCTTACCAGATTTCCTGCGAGGCTGCCACCGATGTGTTTGACCAGGGACTGTTGGAAGTACAACTCCAAAATCCTGATGTAATTATTCGGGTGGAAGTACGGGAAAAGGTTTTTGTCTACTGCGACAGAAACAAGGGATGCCGAGGATTACCCGTGGGAACAGGAGGACACGGTCTCTTGCTGCTTTCTGGCGGTCTTGATTCACCAGTGGCAGGCTATCGTATGATGCGACGAGGCATGAAGGTAGATTGTGTGTATTTCCATGCCTATCCCTACACCTCTGCAGAAGCACAGCAAAAGGTAGAGGACCTGGCAAAGATTATTGCCCGCTACGGTGTGGACACCCACATCAACATCATTCCCTTTACGGAAGTGCAGATGAGAATCAGACAGCGAGCCCCAGAAAATTTCAGCACCCTGTTGCTTCGTATGTGCATGATGCAGGCCGCCACCTTGCTGGCAGATAGAATCAAGGCCCATTGTCTTATTAGCGGGGAAAGTCTTGGCCAAGTAGCAAGCCAGACAGTACAGAACATGGCTGTTACCGCATCAGCTAGCCCCTATCCCTTGTTGCGGCCCTTGGTGGGACTAGACAAGGAGGAAATTGTAGAGACTGCCAAGGCCATTGGTACCTACGAAACTTCAATCCTCCCCTACGAGGACTGTTGCGTGCTATTCTCACCAAAACACCCAGTACTTAGGGCCTCTGTGGAAGAAGCCCAGCGATTGTACCAAGAACTGGATGCAGAAGAATTGATTCAAGCTGCCTTTGACAAGCGGGAACACAAGCGGTTTTCCGTACAGGAATACATTACAGAGAATTTTTCTAAAAAAGAATAGTTAGCCGAAAATATAGCCCAAACCAATGATGGTAAGAACAGTGGTGGCAGAAAGAACCTTATCCAGTTCGCTACCACCTGTTTTTTTTCCAGCCCTGTGGTCGGCGATGCAGGTAGCATAGGCAACTTCCAGCCTGTCGGTAAGAGCAGACATTCCCCAACGTTTGCTCCAGGCCCTTCCTTCCCGACTTTTTTCTTGATATAAGGTGCCATTGGTTAAAAGCTGGTACACCTTCTGAGAAAATACCTCCACATCTTCTGGTACCATAAAGCCGCCATTGTCACCCTGCATAACGTCCAGGGTACCCATCTCTCCAATGGCCACCACAGGCAGTCCCGCAGCCATGGCCTCCACCGTCACTAGGCCTTGAGTTTCCGTCTTGCTGGGAAAGGTGAATACATCCGCCAGATGATACAAGGAGGCCAAGTCATCTCGCTCCACGTAGCCCAGATAAAATACATCTTGAGCCAACTGCTGCTGTTCCACCAAGTCCTTCAACTCCTGCATAAAGTTGCCGTCACCAGCCACCAACAAGGCAGCCCCTTTACTGGCACCATCAGAAGTACTTGCAGACGTTTCCAATAACTGGTTTACCCGCTTCAGTACAGGAAGCAGGAAGGGCAAATTCTTTTCCTTTGCCACACGACCAGCAAACAGCAGGATTTTTCTATCCTTCAGCTGGGGAAAACGGGAGAACACCTCCTCCCGCATTTTTTCTACAGCTCCTGTATCCACCTTGAACATGGAATCAGGAATACCCGTAGGCAAAAGCTCCACTGGTGTATCAATGCCGTATTTACGAACTGTTTGGGCAGTTTGGGGAGTTGGTGCCAGAATATGGTTTGCAGTTTTCAGATAGAATTTAACGATGTCACGGCCAATTTTTTTTGAAATCTTTTCCCTTAAAATGGGGGCGTAATTTTGAATATAATCCTCCCACAAAGTATGGAAGGTAAAGATGCAGGGAACCTTTCGGTGATGAGCATACATGGCTCCAAAATAGCCCACCAGCCATTCACTATTTATATGAAGAATATCAGGCTGAAATTCATCAAGAATTCCTTTCAGTATATGCCATTGCTTGAGACGTACCAGACGATCTTCCTTGGAAAAAATGATTTCTTTTGAGGAAAGACGGTTCAGCGAAAAATTAGGATTATCTATTAATCCCATTGAGGAACCCTTCTTTTTATTGAATTCGTAATCATCAGGATATTCTACAGTGATAACTTTTACAACATGTCCACGGTTCACCAATTCCTGTACAAAGGAATAAACCGAAACTACAACCCCATTAACACGAGGATAGTAGCAGTCTGAAAACATAGCTATTCTCATACAATAAAAGTATAATAAAATAAAATATCGTTGTAAAGGTGAGGAAAAAGTCTCCATTGTTTTTTTACCTGTACTCTGTTATAGTAAAGCTATGGAAGTTTCCTTGGAAATTATGTATCAGACTAGTTTGCTGGGCTTTTTTAAGATTTTTTCTTCAATGACGGCATTCCTTATCTTTGCATTTTCTGTTCAAAAACGAGGTCATCTTCTTGCCTTTAAATATTTAAAATTTGTTGCCCTAGCCTTGGGATTATGGGATTTGCTGGAAGGTATCTTTTATCTCACTCCAAATACAAGCCAACTTCCCTTCATTGCCCTGCTTTTTTACATAGTCATTCCCTTTACCTCTTTAAGTTTCTTTTTCTTTTGCTTTGCCTATGTTTTTCCCAACAGCGAAAAACTTATGAAAAAATTCTCCTGGCTCTTTATTATTCCAGGAATAACCTTAGTAATGATTGCATTACCACCCCTGCACAAATTCTTTATTATCTTTCCAGGAGATGTTATCTTTCATCCCCTGCGAGATACAACACGGCTCTACCAACCCTGGTTTTACGTTTTCTATGCCCAGTGCGGTCTCCTTATTGTAGTGGGAGCCGGACTCCTACTCTTTCGTATATTTCGTCCTGGCAACAACAATCCCATCAAGTGTATGCTGATTGGACTTTCTGCCATGGCCTTTCTGGGGGTAAATGCTTACAATGTCTTTGTACCGTCAGAAAAAATTCTCTTTGTCTTTCCCCTCCTTACTGTTTTCTGTCTCAATATTTTCTATTGGACATTATTTTTTGACGAAACAGAAAAAACCATTTATTCTAGCCAAGGAGAATTGGTAGATACCCTTAAATTTCCCGTTATAGTTATCAATAAGAAAGATTCAATCATTTACATGAATCAAGAAGCTCAAAGTATTACTACCATGAAGATAGGCCAGAGAATTTCGCCAGAAAATTACCGAGACTCTTTTCCAGACTTTATTCCCCATCAGTTTGATTTGGACAATTTTGCTCACAACGACTTTATCAGCACCAACTTGATTCTCACCCATAAATCCACTGGATTTTCTTACTATCTTCACGATCATGTTATTCATTCTGCCAATAGAAAACAAAGTGAAATGGGACGGATGATTATTCTTATTACTATTTCTGCCTTCAATACCTTTTTCCAAGAATTAGAACAAAAGGCCTTTACAGATCATCACAGCGGATGCTACAACCGTCACTTTTTTGACCTTAAATCAAGGGAATTCTTGAATAAGGAATCTCTCCCCCTGTCCTGCATTCTCTGTGACTTAGATAATTTAAAACTAGTGAATGATACTCTTGGCCATGGCGAAGGTGATGTGTACATCACTTCCAGTGTAAAGCAGATTTATTCTTCCATACGAAAAAACGATTTAGTCTTTAGAATTGGTGGCGACGAATTTCTTGTGCTTCTACCCAATACCCCTTTAAAAATAGTCCAAAATATTGCCCAATCGATTGAAGGAAAATCTACAAAGGCATACCCCTTCCCTACAGGAATTTCTGTAGGATATAGCTCCATTGAAAATTTTCCCTTTAACATGGAAACCTTGATTGCAGATGCGGACCAATCCATGTACAAAAACAAGAAAAAACGAAAATCTTCCCAATAAACACCTAGTATTTTTTGACATAATAATTGATTTGCGGTTTTGAGTTTTCGGGTGTATACTGAACCTATGAAGACTATTACACTTACCTTTCCCGATGGTTCTTCCATCACCACAAACGCTGGAATCAAAGCAAGTGATGTGGCCCAAAGAATTTGCAGGGAGCCAGAACAATTGCTGGCAGTAGTTGTGAACAACGAAGTCTGCTCTCTTTCCACCCACTTGGATATTAATGCCCACTTGGAGCCTGTTTTCCCTGGCAGTCGGGTGGGCTCTGCCATTTACCGTCGCTCTCTGTGCCTGATTTTGGCTGCCGCTGCCCACAAGCTTTTTCCCAGTGTCCGACTTTTGGTTGGCCATAGCTTGGGCTATGGATACTACTACACTCTTGAAACAGGAAAGAAGCTAGATAGCGACAGCATCCAACAGCTCCACAAAAAAATGCAGGAGCTGATTCAGCAGGATATTCCCATTGAAACTGATGCCATCGCCTATCAGGATGCACTGGAGCTGTTTGAGCGGATAGGCCAGATAGAAACCCGCAAACAACTGAACTTTATCTGCCCTCCAAAAATTACCATCAACAGGATTGACGACTACAGTGACCTGTACTTTGGGCCATTAGTTCCTTCCACCGGCAAAACTCCAGTCTTTGACTTGATGCCCTATGGAGAGGGTTTTTTGCTTAGATTCCCTGCCACCTCTGACCCCAACTCCCTCACTCCCTTTGAGGATATTCCTCAGCTCTTTGCGGTCTATTCCCGCTACAAAAAATGGGGAAAACAACAGGGCATTACCTCTGCAGCAGATGTAAACGACTTGATTCACCGTCGCTCCGTGGCAGATTTTATCGACACCGTGGAAACCTTTCAGCAAAAATGCATTGCAGATATTGCAGACCAAATCCACCAACGAGGCAACGTAAAGACCGTACTCATTGCTGGTCCTTCCAGCTCTGGAAAGACCACCACCTCCAAAAAGCTTTCCCTGCAGCTTAAGGCTCTGGGATACAGGCCAAAGGTAATTGAGCTGGACACCTACTACGTGAATCGGGAAGTGACTCCAAAGGATGCTGACGGAAAATACGATTACGAATGTCTTGAAGCCCTAGATGTAGCCCAGTTGAATCAGGATTTGATGGATTTATTTAACGGGAAAGAAATTAAGTTACCTACCTATGATTTTGTGGAAGGTAAGCGTTTCTATAGCGGCAAAACCATGAAGCTGGATGCTCAGGATATCTTGATTCTGGAGGGAATCCATGGCTTGAATGATAAGCTGACCCCCTTGGTGCCTGCCGAGTACAAGTTCAAGATATATCTTTCTGCCCTGACCCAGCTGAATCTAGATGACCATAACCGTGTTCCCACTAGCGACAATCGATTGATTCGCCGCATTGTTCGGGACTCCCAGTTTAGGGGTAAGTCTGCTGCCGACACCATTGCCATGTGGGATAGCGTCCAACGGGGAGAACGGCTCCATATCTTCCCCTTCCAAGACAATGCAGATGCCATGCTGAACACAGCCTTGGACTATGAGCTACCAGTACTGAAGGTATTTGCAGAGCCATTGCTTCGTTGCGTCAGCCCCTTGCAGAAGGAATATGCGGAGGCTTCACGGCTTTTACGTTTCTTGAACAATTTCTCTCCCATTTCCGCCAACAATGTACCGGGAAAATCCATTATCCGGGAATTTATCGGTGGTAGTGAGTTCAAATATTAGCTACCACAGGGTAGTGGCTACCATGTGTAGCCAGTTCAACTATGAGCTGTTCCAATAAAATAGTAAGGGCTGTCCATGGAATAAAACCTTAGGACAGCCCTTTTTAGTTTAATAATCTTTATTATATCCATGACGGGAGGTAACTAGGTCATCCACCGCATTGTCTTCTGCCACCAAGGCTTCCTTCTTGTACTGGGCAAATTGCTTTTCCTTCAGGTTGGAAAGTATCTTCCGTTGCTTCATGGCCTCGGCAAAAATCTCACGTTTTTCATCTACCACCAGCTGGGCGGCTGCCAGTTCCTCCAAAAGTCGCTCCTTGGTAAGCTCCAGTCGTTTCATGTAATTTTCGTGAACAAGAAACTCATTCAAAGAAGCTGACTTCAGATTTATCTGGAGCATCCGCAACTTTTCCTGGGCTACGGCTTCTAACTCTTCGTTGATACGATTTACCTCTGCCACCGCCTGTCCCAATTCAATTTGAGCCTGACGTTCGGTAAATTCTCGAATATCAAGAATCTTTTGCATGGAAAAGGAAAATCGTTTCATGTACAGTATCCTAGTTTATTGATTCAGGCATTGTACCTTCTTGGGAACCTTCATGATTTTCACCATACTCTTCTGGAGGAATTGCTACACCAGTAATTTTTGCCAATGTAGAAATCGTCTCTGCCAAGCTGGAAGGAGAAAATTCTTCCTGAACCAAGAAGCTTTCAATGGCATCATGACTTTTGATAGCATCATCAATGGCAGGTGAAGAACCTGATTGGTAGGCTCCAGCTGTAATCATGTCCTCATTTTCAGCATATAAAGCCATTTTACGCCGCATAGCCAATACTGCTTCCTGGGTTTTGGGCCCAGAAACACGCTTAGAAAGACGGCTGATACTAGCAAGCACATCAATGGCAGGGAAATGGGCACGGTGAGCCAACTTTCGGCTCAAAACGATGTGACCGTCCAAGGTACCACGTACCTTATCGGTAATGGGTTCGTCCATGTCGTCACCGTCTACCAGTACGGTGTAAAAGCCCGTGATGGAGCCCTTCTGGCTAGTACCGCTTCGCTCCAACAATTTTGGTAGCATGTCGAACACGCTAGGTGGATATCCACGCTGGGCTGGAGGCTCACCTGCAGCAAGACCAATTTCACGCTGAGCATGGGCAAAACGTGTTACGGAGTCGAACATGAGCATCACGTCCTTACCTTGGTCACGGAAATATTCAGCAACAGCGGTGGCGGTATAGGCTGCTCGCAATCGGGAAATAGAGCTTTGGTCAGAAGTAGACACTACAAGAACGGAACGCTTCAGTCCCTCCTCTCCCAAGTCACGATGGATAAAGTCCAAAACCTCACGACCACGCTCACCTACGAGGGCAATAACGTTTACGTCTGCATTTGTATTGCGAGCAATCATACTCAGCAAGGTAGATTTACCAACACCAGAGCCAGCAAAAATTCCTAAACGCTGGCCCTTTGCCACCGCCAACAAGGAGTCTATGGCACGAACACCAGTAATAATTCGTTCTGAAACAGTTTTTCTTTCCAAAGGAGAAGGTGGACTTGCCAATGCAGGATAATAAATGTTGGTGGCAATTTCACCCTTACCATCATAGGGCTTTCCTGTGGAATCGATAACTCGTCCCAACAGTTCAGGCCCAACGGCTACCTGCAAGACATGACCAGAAGCCACTACCTCGCAGCCTACCTCAATACCCTTTGTCTCTCCATAGGCCATGAGACGAACAGTAGTGTCATCAAGACCAACAACCTCAGCAAGAACAGACCCTCCGCCACGTATCAGCTTGATGGTACACATCTCCCCAATTACGGACCGAGGGCCAGTACTTTCAATCAGCATTCCCCGTACCGACATAACCTTTCCTGTATAAAGAATGGTTTCTGTCTCACGGACGCTGTCAATATATTTGTCAAAAAAAGAGCCCATTAAAGCCTCATTTTATCAGGATTTTGATTCAAGTCCAGAAGTCTTTGATACTGACTTGATAGGAGAAATCTCCAGAATCTTTTGTTCCAGCTCTGCCAACTGACTGGCAATACGAGCATCAATGGCACCAAAGTCCGTCTCCACGATACAACCACCACGATCGATGGTGGAGTCTTCCACAATACTGATATTCTGGATATTCTCCACAGCATCCATGAATTCCTTGGTATGCTCTGTAGTAAGCTTTACATCAGCAAGGTTTACACGAACAGTAACATCACCACGTCCTTTTACCTTGCGAAGTGCCTGTAGAACATTGGACATAACAACATTTCGCTGGTTTTCAGAGATGATTTTAACAACCTTGCGAGTCATCAGAAGCACTAGCTCCACAATCTGCTGCTCTGTTCCCTCAAGGATTTCTTCTCGTTTGTCCATGATTCTTTCCAGCATGACATGGAGCCGGTCAATGAGACGCTGGGCTTCCATATTGCCTTCTGCAAAGCCTTTCTCCTGGCCTTCGGTAAAGCCAGCAGAATAAGCTTCATCACGAATCTTTTGCTTTTGGGCTTCTGCATCAGCAATCATTGCTGCTGACTCTTCCTGAGCCTTGCGAAGAATTTCTGCAGCCTCAGTTTCTGCGTTAGTCTTAACTATCTGAACTTGGTCAGTTTGTCTTTTAACTTCTTCAAAAGCTGTTTTTTCGGCATTTGCTATAATTTCTTCTGCCTGGGCTTGAGCCTGAGCCAGCATCTGCTGCTTTTCAGCCTCCCACTGTACTTTGAATTCCTCTGCCTCACGACGCAAATCCTCGGCAGTGGGACCTTCATAGACAGGCTCCTCAATTACAGGAACCTCTTCTACCTCAGGCTCAAAGTTGTGGGGCAACTTAAACATAACCTTTTCGTCAATGGTCTTAATTTCAAAGGGCCGAAAAACTGTCTTAGCCATATATTATACCACCAATTCATCCTCGCCGGAGCGGGCAATAACAATTTCACCAGAATCCTCAAGCCGCCTGATTGTAGATACAATCTTCTGCTGAGCTTCTTCTACGTCCTTCAATCGTACCGGACCCATAAATTCCATATCTTCCTTCAACATGCTGGCAGCACGCTTGGACATATTGCGGAAGATCTTGTCCTGAACTTCTGTATCCACAGATTTGAGGGCCTTTGCCAATTCCTGGGCATCCACCTCCCGCATAACCTTCTGGATAGCACGGTCGTCCAGCATAACGATATCTTCGAATACGAACATTCGCTTCTTGATTTCTTCTGCCAAGTCTGGATCTTCCTCTTCCAGAGATTCGATAATGGACTTTTCGGAAGAACGGTCTACCAAGTTCAAGATTTCTACGATGCTTTCGACACCACCAGCTGCAGTGTAGTCTTCGCTGGACAGGGTAGAAAGTTTCTTTTCAAGAACACGCTCAACCTCACGGAGAACGTCAGGAGAGGTACGGTCCATGGTTGCAATACGCTTAGCTACCTCACTCTGAATATCTTCAGGCAGGTTCTGCAAAATGACAGAAGCCTTGTTGGGCTCCAAGTAAGCAAGAATCAAGGCAATGGTCTGAGGATACTCCTGCTGAATAAAGTTCAACAAGTGAGCAGGGTCAGTACGACGGATAAAGTCAAAGGGACGAACCTGCAGGGAGCTAGTAAGGCGGTTGATAATATCAATAGCCTTTTGACTACCCAAGGATTTTTCCAACAACTCACGAGCATAGTCAATACCACCAGTGGTGATAAAGTTCTGGGCTGCCATCAGCTCCTGGAATTCTTCCAGTACGCTATCCTTCAACTCAGAATCAATATTTTCCAAACGGGCAATTTCAAAGGTTAAGGTTTCGATTTCATCTTCACGCAAATGCTTGAAGATGTCGGAGGAAACTTCTGAGCCAAGTGAAACCAAGAAGATAGCCGCTTTTTGACGACCATTTAAGTTTTTAAAGTCTTTTGCCTTCTTGCTACCAGAGGACTTTGACTTTGTAGTGTTCTGATCTGACATCCTATTCCTCCATCAACCAAGTTCTAATAAGCATGGCCACATCTTCTGGATGTTCTTTTGCCATGGATACAGCATTTTCCTGCAATTCTGCACGACGACGCTCTTCAACAGACATGGTAACTTCCATTCCAGCCTGCTCTGCTTCCCAAATTGTCTTTTCTCGCTCCAACTGGCTCTGACGCAACAACTCTTCCTGCTTGAGGCGACGACGACGCTCGATGGAACGACTGATAAGCCTGATAACCATAAAGGCAATCAAGATGGCGGCAACACCAGCAATAGAAATCAAGATAGTTGTCTTCTGCTGACGAGACCGCATAAAGGCCATGCTTTCTTCTAAGAACTGCTCTGTTCTATCGTAACGAATATTTTGTACCGTTACGGAGTCTCCACGAGCTTTATCAAACCCGATGGCATCCTGTACCAGCAAAGTAGCAGCAGAAAGATCATTTGCATCTACTGGAATATATTCCCGCTCAATTTCACCACTAGGAGAAACAAGAAGCTTTCCCTTGTCATCGTATTTCTTTTTCCATGTACCATCGATGTTTACAGAAACAGTAATTCTGTCAATGGTGGGACTTCGCTCCTTGTGATACTCCATGGTGTTGATAACATTGTTCTGTTTTACACCAGTTTCCTCAGAGGTACCGTACAGATTGGACATATCAGAATACACAGGAGGATTGTGTCCCTCTGTTCCAGCAGGTCCCTCGGGAGTAAGGGCTGTACCTGTCCAACGCTTGGTAACAGTTTCTGATGATATGGGCAAATAGTCACGATACTCGGAGTCATCATAAGGAGTGTCTGGATTATCTGCTTTGATTTCAATAGGAGTATACTCAGTTCCTGATTGAATATCCTTGGACATATCCATATCGATTTTTACGTTAAGATCACGAACACGATCCTTACCAAAAATTCCCTGCAATGACTGGAGCACTTGGGCACGATAATACATTTCTTGCTCACGAACCCATTTTTGTTCCTTAGCAATAATGTCTACCCGCTCACTGGCTTCCATTCCTTCAAAATCATTGATAATAATTCCAGAAGGATCAGAGATAGCGATATTTTCAGCAGTAAGCCCCTCAACAGCCCGCATCAACAGCTTTTGGATTCCCAAAATCTTCTTTTTATTGGAAGTAATGTCACTACCAGGCTTGGGAGTGATGATAACACTAGCAGTGGGAGGATTTTGATCCGCAGCAAAAAGAGCCTTGTCTGGCATAGTCAGTGTTACGTTGGCATCATCTACATCATCCAGAGCCTCAATATGCTGAGTCACCATCTGGGTGATAGAACGCTGAAGGTTTACATTTCGCTCAAAATCGGTAGTAGTCCATCGCTCTACATCAAAGAGTTGCCAAGGGTCCACGTTGTTGGGAACTAAGTCTTCACGTACCAAGATACTACGCATACGGCGAGCTGTAGCTTGGTCTTTTACAGAGATTTTTCCATCTGAGCTTACTTGAGCCTCTACATTTTCTTCTGCCAAACGAAACAAGATGTTGTCACGGACAACAGTATCCGTAATGGCAACATCAAACAGAGGAACAGTTGTAGGGGCAGCAGACAGTCGTGTTACAAAAACAAGAACAACAACAACAGCTGCAATAATTCCAAAAAGTATAACCTTTTGAACTATGGACCACTTTGTCCACAGTCCCTTTGCTGAGTCAATCAACTTCTTTAGTTTTTCGTTCATTTATGCCTCCCATAGGAGAGGTATTCCCCCCCTCCAACGAACGAACCAGAAACAATTTCCAATCACTATAACAAAATCCTTGTGGCCTGACAATATTTTAACAAACCATTCCACAAGCCGACACACTACGGTGTAGTGCACTACCGTGTTGTGGTAATTTCGTTCCAACTGCTTACCATACGGCTAATAACCGTTTGGGCTAGGCTTAAAGACATATTAGCCTCTGCCATGGCAGTTGTCACATCATGAATATCAACTGAATCAGGATCGATGATTAATTTTTCTACATTAGCAGCAGAGGCCATCTGTTTATTGTTTACATAATCCACAGCCTCCACCAGATAACTGTCAAAGGAACGAGTCTTTCCCAGCCCCTCTTCCTGATTGGAACCAGACAACTGACCTGTACCAGCCATACCACGGGCAGAAACAACTGGTGCAGAACCAATATGAGCTGCGTGGGTTCGTGTCAATTCCAAGTTACCTATCATCCTCTACCTCCAAACCTACATTTTCAATAAAATCAGCTTGTTACACACTACAAGCCTTTACTTCATTTTATGCTCTTTTAATTTCCCTACTGGGCAATTTGCAAAGCACTGTTGAACATTTCCTTTGATCCCTGAATAACAGAAGAGTTTGCCTCATAGGCACGGGATGCAGAAATCAAGTCAACCATTTCGTTTACAACGTTTACATTGGGATACTCTACATAGCCAGCATTAGGGCCAGATTTAATTGCATCTGGGTGGCTGGGGTCATAGACCATACGTCCCTCAGAAGTATCTGACACAATGCGGCTTACCTTTACACCCAAGCCTGGTCCTTCATCCAAATCAGAAGGAACGTATGGATTACGGAAAACATTTTCTTGACCCAAGGTCTGGAGCACTACAGTCTGACGCTGGAATTTTCCACCCTCCGGAGTACGGGTAGTAGAAGCGTTGGCAATGTTATTGGCGATAACGTCTGTGCGAAGCCGCTCAACGCTCATTCCTGTTGCTGCAATATTTATGCTAGTAAAAAGTCCCATTCTTTAATTCCTCCAAACCTTATTTCTGCAGGGCGATTTTCACTTGGGAAAATTCAAATGCCTGCATCTGGGTCAAAAGCTGATAATTCAGCTGTGTCTTCAAGATATCCATGGCTTCTTGCTCTGCGTCAACATTGTTGCCGTTAGCCTTGGCCGTGGTGTAGTAATCAGTTACCCTGCGAGGTTCCACATCACGATAATCCTGAAAACCTTCAGACTGAATGTGTCCTTCGTGGGTGGTGGTCATCTGGAAGGCATCTTTTGAATTCTGCTCAGATTCAATGGCACGCTTCAACTCGCTTTCAAAGCTGATTGATGTCCGCTTGAAATTGGGAACTTCAGCATTAGCCAAATTGTTAGCAGATACCTGATACCGCAAAGTACTAGCATCCATCGCTCTGTGCAACAAATCTACAGATCGTGAAAAGGTGCTCATTCCATTAACCTCCAAATCAAGCAAAATCACAAGATTTTACTATTCTATTACTTCATATCGGCACTTACAGGCTGTATGTTTAGAGAAACTACAAAATATATCGTGACAAATCTTGATTTTCCACGATATTTTGTAACCTTTTGTCTACATACTCGCTAGTAATGGTAATTGTTTCACCAGCGTGTTCGTCAGCCTCAAAGGAAAGCTCCTCCAAAAGGGTCTCCATGATGGTGTGGAGCCGCCGAGCACCGATATTCTCTGAGCGAGAATTCACATCTGCTGCCAGGAAACTCATACGGTCGATGGCATCGTCGGCAAAGACGATGGTAACATTTTCTGTGGCCAAAAGGGCAGCGTACTGCTTGGTAAGGGCATTCTTGGGCTCCAGCAAAATACGGCGGAAATCCTCGGTGTGGAGGGAGTCCAACTCAACCCGCAAAGGGAAGCGACCTTGAAGCTCAGGAATCAAGTCTGAAGGAGATGCTAGGCTAAAGGCTCCTGCTGCAATAAACAAGATGTGGGTGGTGTCTACCACGCCATACTTGGTGTTAACCTTAGAACCTTCCACAATGGGAAGAATGTCCCGCTGAACACCTTCACGGGAAACGTCCTGTCCACCACGTTCACCCTTCACTGCAATCTTGTCGATTTCGTCGATAAAGATGATACCAGCCTGCTCTACCCGCTGGCGAGCCTCGTCGGAAACCTTGTCTGGGTCAATCATCCTGTCCAGATGTTCTTCTGTCAGAATAATGCGGGCTTCTCGGATAGAAACAGTCTTTTTCTTGGTACGATTACCATTGAATAAGGAGGTAATCTGCCGCATTCCTGCTTCCAAATCCTCCATATTACCACCAGCAAAAATCTCCATGGTGGGCATGTTGTTCTGCTTTTTCACTGTAACATCAACTTCCCGCTCCTCCAGCTTGCCTTCTCGCAGCATGGTGCGGAATTTTTCTCTGGTGGAAGAAAGCTGCTGGGCATCCTGACTTTCAATTTTTTGGGTGGAGCCATTGTCGCTGGAAGTTGGAGCTGGTGTTCCAAAGATGGTAAAGGGCAAGGTTCCACCAGATGAAGAGTCACTTGACTTTTCAGGGCGACTTCCAGGCAAGAGCAAATCCAGAAGGTCTTCTTCTACCCTCGTTTCTGCCTGCTGACGAAGAGTTTCCTGCATTTCTTCCTTTACCATGTTGTAGCCCACAGCCATCAGGTCACGAACCATGGATTCCACGTCACGCCCCACGTACCCAACCTCTGTGTACTTGGTGGCCTCCACCTTCAGGAAGGGAGCCTTACACAGCTTTGCAAGACGACGGGCAATCTCTGTCTTTCCCACACCAGTGGGACCAATCATTAGAATATTTTTGGGAGCAACTTCGTCACGAATGTCTTCTGCCAAAAGGAGGCGACGATAGCGGTTTCGCAGGGCAATGGCAACGGCCTTTTTTGCCTGCTGCTGACCGATGATATAGGTGTCGAGACGGGCTACAATTTCCTTTGGGGTCAAGGCTGATCCATCTTCTTTTTGTTCAAGTATTTCCATGATTACAGCTCCTTTGTGGAGGACAATTCTTCCACTGTAATGTGATTGTTTGTGTAGATACAGATGTCACCGGCGATTTTTAGGCTTTTTTCTGCAATTTCCTTGGCAGACAAATCGGAGGATTCAAGATAGGCCAAGGCAGCAGCATAGGCATAATTTCCACCAGAACCAATGGCCAACACATCCTTTTCTGGCTCAATAACATCACCAGTTCCAGAAATCAAAAGGATTTTATTTTGGTCTGCCACCAGCAACAGGGCTTCCAGCTGACGGAGAGCCTTGTCAGTGCGCCATTGCTTGGCCAGCTCCACTGCTGCACGGGTCAAATCCCCAGCATACTCCTTGATTTTTGCCTCGAATTTATCGAAAAGGTTAAAGGCATCGGCAGTGGCTCCTGCAAAACCAGTCAATACCTTGCCGTCATACATACGGCGGACCTTGCGGGCATTGCCCTTCATGACAGTATTTCCCATGGTTACCTGACCATCGCCAGCCATGGCCACCTTGCCGTCCTTCTTAACTGCAATGACAGTGGTGCTACGAATCTGAGGTTTTTTCATCAGCAATCTCCTGCATTCCCATCTTCACCAGCTACAGAAGGAGCTTGCCCTTCAGTGCCACCGTGGGGATGGGCTTGATTATATGTTTTTACCAGCTGAGCTGTAGTAATATGTGTGTACCGTTGAGTAGTGGAAATACTGGAGTGACCAAGCATTTCCTGCACCATACGAACATCCGCCCCATTTGACAGGAGGGCGGTGGCAAAGGTATGGCGAAAGGCGTGGGGAGACACAGGATTGTTTGTTCCTTCCACACCAGAATAGCGGGAAAGAATATAACGGATTCCTCGAGTAGTAAGAGCTCCCCCCTGATTGTTCAAGAATAAGGATCGAACTGGCTCTTTTGCTACATCTTTTCCTGAATGGAGTAACTTTTGCTGCCGCTGAGAAAGATATTCCTTCAATGCACTGGAAGCAGTGGGTGTAAAGAAAACTCGACGGTCCTTTCCCCCCTTTCCCCGCACCATGGCGGAACTCAAGTCCTGAGAAAAATCCTCCAAGGTAAGCCCCGCCATCTCCGCAACACGGCAGCCTGAAGAATAAAACATCTGGAACAGGGCCTTGTCACGAGCTTCCCACAGCAAGGAAGTTTTTTCTGGAGCGGCGCAAAGCTCTTGCACCTCTGACGGAGTCATGAACTTGGGCAACTGCTTTGGTTGTTTTACCGTGTGGATTTCCAAGGCAGGATTTATTTCAATATATCCAAAGCGACGGCAATAGGCAAAAAGAGAACGAACGGCAGCCAAAAAGCGATTTACACTGGACGCTGCAGAACCCTTCATGGTTAACTCTCCCATGCAATACCGTAAATCCTCCTTGGTGACTGAATCCACGGGACGCTGTCCGTCCAGCAAGGTTGTCAGCTTTCCCAAGTCATTGCTATAACCTGCCAAAGTGTTTGCAGAAAGACAACGAACACCCTGTTGATAGGAGAGAAATTCTTCTATTGCATCAGTAAGGCAGGCGGGACAAGAACTCATGAATCAAGTTCACCTTCGGCAATGATGGGAGTGGGATTTTCTCCAAGGTGGAGATAATCGCAATCGGGATTGATACAAGCCTTGTAGCTGCCGTTTTTCTTGTCGTATTTTTCCACCATGAACTGGCCGCATTTGGGACAATACACATCGATGGGCTTAAAGTGGCTAATAAAGTCGCATTCAGGATAATGGGTACAACCATAGAACTCCTTTCCACGGCCCTTTGTCTTTCGAGCCACAATCTCTCCGGTACAACCAGGTCTGGGGCAGCGAGCCAAGGGAATGGAGCGGGTGCTGTAGCACTCTGGGAAGCCTGAACAGGCCAAGAAAAAGCCGAATCGACCAAGTTTTTTTACCATGTGACGACCACACTTGTCGCAAATCTTGTCGGTGGGCTCGTCCATGGAACCCTTGAGGCTTTCGTGGGTGGCCATGACATTTTCCACCTTGTCTCGGAAGGGGAAGAAAAAGTCTCCCAGCATCTTTGACCACTGTACCTTGTCTTCTTCGATTTCGTCCAGTTCGGTTTCTACACGAGCAGTGAAATTCTCGTTTACCACCTCTGGGAAGGATTCCACCAAAATGTCGTTAATCATTCGGCCAAGGGGTGTAGGAACAAGCTGCTTGTTGCTGCGGGTAACATAGTAGCGGTCCAGCAACACGGAAATAATGGGAGCGTAGGTAGAAGGACGACCAATGCCCTTTTCTTCCAAAGTTTTAACGATGGAAGCATCGGTAAAACGGGCTGGGCCCTGGGTAAAGTGCTGCTCAGGATAAAATTTCTGGGCATCGAGCTCCTCTCCCACCTTTAATGAAGGCAGTGAACCAGAAACCTCATCCTTGGAAGAAAGTAACTTGATAACCTTGTAAAAGCCCTTATCCACCACCTTGCTGGCAGAAACCCGGAACAGGGCACTACCAGACTGAATGTCCACACTGGTGGTGCGGGTTTTTGCATTGTTCATCTGGCTGGAAACAAAGCGTTCCCAAATAATGGTGTACAGTCGCAATTGATCACGGGTAAGATATTCTTTCACAGAATCGGGAGTGTAGGAGGTGTAGGTTGGACGGATACCTTCGTGGGCATCCTGAGCCTTTTTTCCCACGGTGTATTCAATGGCCTTTTCTGGTAGCTCATTGGGAAAATTCTCTTTCAACCATTTCCGCACGTCATCAATGGCTGTCTGGGAAATACGCACTGAGTCAGTACGCATATAGGTAATAAGACCTACACGAGTAGAGCCGATGTTTACACCTTCGTACAACTGCTGGGCAATCTGCATGGTTTTGCGAGAGGTAAAGCCTAGGCGATTGGCAGCCGCCTGCTGAAGTTTGGAAGTGGTAAAGGGAGGCTTAGGACGTACCGTTTTTTCTGTAGCCTTAATGTCCACCACGGTACACGCAGAGTTACCAATCTCCTTGATAATTTCTTGCACCGATTTTTCGTTAGGAAGCTCAGGCTTTTTGTCCTGATATTGTACCAACTGAGCGGTGAATTTGGACTTTCCCTTGATAAAATCAGCATCTAGGCTCCAGTATTCCTCTGGGATAAATTCTTCTACTTCCTTTTCCCGCTCGCAAATCAATCTCAGAGCCACAGACTGAACACGACCTGCAGAAAGGCCGTTCTTCACCTTCTTCCACAACAGGGGCGAAAGATTGTAGCCCACCAATCGGTCTAGAATACGGCGAGCCTTCTGGGCATTTACCTTAGCCTCATCAATGTCGGAGGGAGCGGTCACAGCCTCGGTAATGGCTTGGGGAGTGATTTCGTTAAAAACAATTCGCTTGATGGGAGCCTTGGTCTTTCCATCAAAGGCTTGACGTAAATGCCAAGCAATGGATTCTCCTTCTCGGTCATTATCGCTTGCCAACAGCACTTCATCAGCATTTTTTGCATCTTTTTGTAATTCACGCAACAGTTTGGCCCGTCCCCGAACCGTAATATATTCCGGATTGAAACCATTATCTACATCAATGGCCATGCGGGACTTAGGAAGGTCGATGAGATGGCCCATGGATGCCTTGACGGTATAACCGGTGCCAAGATATTTTTCTATTGTCTTTGCCTTTGCTGGAGACTCTACAATCACCAGCGTTGATTTCTTTGCTTTCTTCTTGGCAGTCGCCTTAGTTTCAGCCATGTCAACCTCTAAAATAATAATTGTTTCTCTTGTCTACAATATCTTGTTTCGGCAGAAATTCTTCCAACACTAGCATTCCCACCATCCTGAACAATTTCCAAAGAACTTCCAGGAAGGGCTGCAATGCAGGCTTCATACTCTGCCACGGAGCTAATAACCGGAGCTCCATCCTGACGATATGCTTCCATACCTTGATTGCAACATGATTCTGACAATCCTGCTGCCAAAAGATACACATCCCTGCCCTGCTCCAAGGCAAATTCCGCCGTAATCAAAGCACCAGATTTTTCTGGGGCAGCAGCCACCACCGTCACAGGAGACAGGGCAGCAATGATTCTATTCCGCTGGGGAAAGCGAAATTTTTCTGCAGGCACTCCTGGCAAATATTCGGAAAGGAGGCAACCATCTTGTTCCAGTATGGCAGCAGCCAACCGCTTATGACTCAGTGGCACTACACTGTCGGCACCGCAGGGCAATACCGCCACCGTTTTTCCCTTCCCCGCCAAGGCTCCCTTATGCACGGCAGCATCAATGCCAAAGGCAAGGCCAGAAACCAAGGTATAACCGGTAACGGCTGCTTCCTGGGAAAAATCAAAGGTGGCCTTGGCAACTGCTGGAGTGGGTTTACGGGTACCCACCACAGAAAGACAGGGTTCTTGAACCGATTGAATGTTTCCCCGATAAAAAAGCATGTATGGTGGATCAAAAATCTCTGCCACCATGGCAGGATAATCCAGCTGATGATGGAGCAAACTATGAATGCCATATACTTCCATCAACTTTTGGCTTTGCTCAGCCTGTTTCTGGCACTCAGCACCCTTCCACCAGCGGGAACGAATTCTTCTTCCCACAATAAAAGAAATGTCTTCTATCGAAAGTACTGCTAGGTCTCCAATCGTGTCAAGTTTTTCCTCAAGAAGCAACTTTTCTCGAAAGGACAAAAAATACATGGCACTAAGGGCCAAGGGAAGGAGCTCATCCCTCATAGGCTGTTTCAAGAACTTTGCGTTTATTGGCCTCTGCTTGAGTCTTCTTCTCACTTGATGTAGTGGTGGCAATAATCTTATCGTACACCGCCATAGCCTTGTCAAACTCAAAGGTCTGATAGTAGGCATTAGCCAGCAAGAACAGGCCATCCACATTTCGGGCCTCTATGTTGGCTAGAGTTTCCAAATAAGGAATTGCCTTTCCAGGTTCATCCAACTCAAAGATATACAATACCCCAATACCGTACAAGGCCCGGGCATACTTGGAGTCAATTTTTAAGGCTTCAAGATAGGCAGACTCTGCCAGCTTGAGATAATTGAATTTTTGAGCAGTGGAACCAGAGGCAGTATAATCTAAAGCTTGATTTGCCATATATCCCGCACAAACTGCTACATAATAATAGAGATTCTGATTGGCAGGATAGTAGGTGGTAGCCATTCTAAAAGCTTCCAATGCCTCGCCATACATCTTGTTGTCAAGATAGCGGGAACCAAGCATTTTGTACCAAATGCCAATCTGCTGGTTTGCCAAAACCATGTCCTCCACCCGGCCTTGGTATTTCTGGATGGCTTCTTTTAATTCAGCCTCAGTGGTGGGGCTGGAAACACCTTCTTCCAACTGCTGCATTCGCTTGACTGTCTTGGCATTCGTTCCACCACAACTGGAGAACATCAGGGCAATTCCAATTAAGCTTGCCACGCAAGCAACATATCTATTTTTCATTTTGAACCTCCGGAAAAAATTCCTTATGATATAAATGTAATTCATCCTTTTCAATATGTGTATATATTTGGGTGGTAGAAAGGTCGGAATGACCTAAAAGCTCCTGCACGGAACGCAAGTCGGCACCACCAGACAAAAGGTGGGTGGCAAAGGAATGGCGCAGGGTATGCACCTTGGCTGTAACACCAGATAAAGCCTCCAACTCCTGGAACCGCTTCCAAATTCCCTTGCGAGACAGGGGCTGTCCACGATAATTGACAAAAACTTCTGCCACCAGCTTACTTCCCACAATGGCGGGACGCCCTTCTCGAATCCACAAAGAAAGCCACTCGTAAGCTGCATCTCCAAAGGGGAGCACCCGTTCCTTACTACCCTTTCCCAACACAATGAGCATTCGCTCCTGTAGATGCACATTTCCCATCAAAAGTCCTGCCACCTCACTAATTCGTAGGCCACAGGAATACACCAGCTCAAACAGGGCTCTATCTCGAATTCCCAAGGGCTCGCTAGTGTCAATGGCTGCCAGCAGGGAATCCACTTGTTCCACAGACAAAACCCGTGGCAAAGCCCGTTGTATTTTAGGCCGTTCCACTAGCTGAACAAGATTTTCCTGCCAAATACCTTCTTCCACCAAAAAGCTTCCAAAGGAGCGAAGGGCCGAAATATCCTTGGCCACGGTCAATTGTTGCGTATCTTGGGTACGTCTCCAAATCAAGTAGTTGGTAATATCTTGAACCACCAGTCCAGAAAGACAAGCCCTACAATCCGTATAAGAAAAAGTATTTTGCAACCAAGCAAGGAATTCTTCCACTGCCAGCTTATAAGTCTCCGCCGTTAACCGTGACTTTCTATCTACGGTCAATAATTGAGAACAGTAGCGTCGAATAAGTAACTCCCCTCCAACAGGAGAGGAGTTTTCTGATTTTGAAGCAATGGAATTGGTTGACTTCAAGGAGTTTAATCTCCCAGCTGAATTCGATTTCTCAAATAAGGAGGTGTCTTCAAATCATTAGGAGATGGAATTGAACCAGATCCATCTAAATTGAATCCACCTGTGGGAACTCCACTGTTTTGACGTGCCACGGTATTGTTATCAGGGAAATGACCGCCAGTAGGACTTGGAGCACCAGTTGGAATGCGGTTTCCAGGATTATGCCCAACTGGAGGCATTCCATTTCCCGTAGCCATACCTGCTGGTGTACTTGATGGAGCTTGATTTATTACAGCTGCTCCAGAAGGCATTCCGCCAGCACTAGGAAGTCTTTGTGGCTGATATTGTGGCTGAATCTGAGGAACAGTCTCTGTTTTTTGAGCCATCTCCGCAGTACCCATCATGGCACCTTGAGGCACACCCCTTCGTTGACTCGGAATAGTACTTTTTTGCAGTATCTCAAATTCCCCTAAGGTAATCGTTTTAGTTGAATCTCCCTGAGTGGTATGTTTAGGTGCTACAATCTCATGAGCAGGATCTGTGTCATGAAATCCTGTAGCAACAACAGTTACAGAAACATTCCCTTCCATAGCGGGATCAATAACATGACCATAAATAACGTGAACATCGGGATCTGCAGCAGCCTTAACAATATTGGCAATCTCTCCAACCTCCAGCAAAGAGAAATCTTCTCCACTGGTAATGTTAATGAGAATATTTTTTGCTCCATCTATACGGGAATCTTCCAACAGGGGGTTATCAATAGCCTGAGAAGCGGCATCTGTAGCACGATTATCACCAGAACCAATACCAATACCCATAATGGCATCACCCTTGCCTTCCATGGTGGTACGAACATCGTTAAAGTCCAAGTTAATAAGACCAGGCTTTGTAATTACATCAGAAATTCCCTGTACACCCTGACGTAAAACATCATCAGACTTTAAGAAAGCCTGCTGTACAGTAGTTCTTCTGTCTATGATTTTGAGAAGATTTTCGTTGGGAATAACAATAAGAGAGTCAACCTCTTCATGAAGCTTTCGGATTCCTTCCTCAGCATTCTTTTTTCTCACATTACCTTCAAACTCAAAGGGCTTGGTAACAACACCTACTGTAAGTGCACCCAATTCCTTGGCAACCTTTGCCACAACAGGTGCTGCACCAGTACCAGTACCTCCACCCATTCCAGCAGTAACAAACACCATGTTGGCACCTTGAAGGGCTTCTTTAATCAAGTCTTCACTTTCTCGGGCAGCTGCCTCTCCAACGGAAGGTTTACCACCAGCACCAAGTCCACCAGTAATTTTAGAACCGATACCAATAGGTCTGGCTGC
This sequence comes from Treponema sp., assembly GCA_045630225.1. Taxonomy (GTDB): domain Bacteria; phylum Spirochaetota; class Spirochaetia; order Treponematales; family Treponemataceae; genus Treponema_F. Next base: position 26,976 of record JAZQSR010000259.1, read on the forward strand.
TGACTTACCTAATGCTTGAAGATCTGTATTGATAACAATAAAATCAACATTTGTAAGACCATTTGCAATCATTGCATTGACAGCATTAGATCCACCGCCACCACAACCAATAACTTTTATAACAGTAGGTTTCATCACGGATTCTGTCCTTTCTACTGACAATCCTTCAAGCATATATTCCTCCTCCCAACCCAAACATTTCTCTATATAGATTAGAAAAATTCTTTGAAAATATTACCAAGCCAACTCAAACCACCAGACTTGGATTTTGGTTCTTCTTTCCCATTATATTTATTGTTTCGCTTTGTATCAATACGACGATGGGATTCGCTACCCTCCAGCAACAAGCCAATTACCGTGGCATATTCTGGTGTACGATAAATATCAGTTTTTCCCCCAAAATTACCTGGAGTACCAATACGGACAGCAGTTGTCTTAAAGACTTTTTGAGCCAACTCCACTACACCCATAAGTTGTGCACCGCCACCAGTTAAAACTACATTACCTGAAAGCTGGGTCAACTTTGTTTCTCGCACGATTTCAACACGAACCATGTTAAAAATCTCTTCTACACGAGCCTGGATAATCTGGCACAATTCCCTGCGGGAAAGGCTTTCTGGACCACGCCCTCCAATTCCAGGAATAACAACCTCTTCATCCTCATCCAGCAAGGGCTCCCAACAACAGCCATATTTCAACTTGGTATTTTCTGCCGTATCGTAGGCAATCCCTTTTACACAAACAATATCATTGGTGATAAAAGAACTTCCCACTGGAATAGACAAGGAACAAATAGGAGCCCCACCCAAAAGAACAAGTACATCGGTGGTTCCGCTTCCCATGTCAATGAGGATAGACCCTAGCTCCAGCTCATCCTTTGTCATAACAGCCTTTGTGGCTGCCAAAGTTTTGAGCATCACGCATTCTGACTTATAACCAGCACGACCAAGGCAGTTTTGGATATTTTTTACTGAAGTACAGGAAGCAGTAATAACATGGGTTTCCACCTCCAACTTAACTCCCAACATATTCTTGGGGTTTTTTACCTGCTCTTGCTTATCAACACTGTAATAGCGAGGCACCACGTGGAGAATTTGTCTATCAGGAGGAATAGGAAGAGAACGGGCAATTTCAATGGCACCATACATATCTTGCTCCGTAATTTCCCTTGGAGTAATCCCCTTGCTCCCAGCAACTTGCACCATACCACTGGAGTCCCAGCTTTTAATTTGGACACCACCAATGGCAGGAACACAGGAGGAAACTTCACAACCAGAATCCATTTCTGCATCTTCAATCGACTGCTTAATAGCATTCATGGTAGCATCAATATTAACAATAGTTCCGTTACGAAGTCCAGGAGAAGGAACTTTTCCTATACCTATCACCTGAAATGTATTATTATCTATGAATTCGCCAATGACCGTCCTAATAAAGTGTGAACCAATATCAAGACCGACAATAACATCACTCAAAACAACCTCCAAAGAGCCCTTTACCAAAATAGCTATTTAAAACACTTACTCTAGGCTACTGAGGCCTGGTACGAAAGGAAACTGACCCATAGCGTAAGTCAATTTCATAAATATTGGATCCAATGGAATTAACCACATCAAGCACCACTACCATATATTGTAACGAATCCGCACTAAAAGTTCTATCCATAAGAACTCGGGTATGGGAGTGAACAGGGTACAAAATCAAGTCAAAACCACCATATTCCTTCGTACTAATGTGTATTTCAGAAATTGTAGCCAAGTATTTTTGCGGTAATCGCTGAATTTTTGCTAATTGTCCAATAAAATTCCTGTAAATACTGGGCAATCTCATTCCATCGGTAAACTGTTCCACTGGCAAACCAGAAATCAAAGGAAGATGACTAATGGAAGCACCAGCTTTAGCAATAAATAATACACCAGATTCATCAATTTGTACAGGAAGGGTTTTCCCTTTTATATTCAGCAAGGTGGCAGCTACGGGAACACGCTCTTTTACAGAAATGGATACACTATCGGGAAATTTCTTTTCTACCGATACAGATTCAATCCAGGGACAATCAGCCAAAACAGCTGCAGCCTTAGCAGAATCAAAATTGCTCCAGGTCTGATTTGTGTTAGTATTGAGGATGTGATACATTTCTTCTGGTGAATACATCTGTAAACCAGTAAAAGAAATCTTTACAGGCTCCTTTGATGGAATCACCATGGTATACAAGATGACTTCCACTAGAAGCAGCAAGCAGAGTGCCCCTACAATAATTTTGAAAATTGTAAATTTTCTATCAGCTCGTCGTACCTTTTGCTCTCCGTCTACCATAAAATTCCTAACGTCTGAATATGTCATGCTGTCACTCATACAATCCCCTTGCTCCCTAATACAAAAGTCCCTTACTTATACTTCGTCAATCTCTTCAATACTATTATGATAAGATACGTTTAGCAAAAGACCACACATACAACATGTTGCCAACAATGACGAGCCTCCGTATGATATGAAGGGCAACGTAATTCCTGTTACTGGCAAGACACCACAGACAACACCACAATTCATCAAGGATTGCATGAGAATACTTGTCGTCAGTCCAAAAGCCAAAAGCGCAGAAAACTTATTCTTGCTCTCCATCATTAAAGTATAACCTCTCCAGGAAAAAAAAGCTAAAAGCAAAAAATATCCCAAAACCCCAAGAAATCCCATGGATTCAGCCCAGCCAGAAAAAATATAGTCAGTCTGAATTTCTGGCACAAGATTAATTTTATCTAAGCCTTCTCCAAATCCGTTGCCTAAAAAACCTCCATCACTAATTGCAGTACGGGCATTAACAGTTTGATAATTAGAACCGTGGGTGTCAAAATTAGGATTCATAAATGCAATAAGACGATTTACCCGAAAGGTTGAGGTAAATACAAACAGCAACATTGCAAGCCCTGCTAAAACAATAAAGGGCACAAGACCTCCCAACCGAGCTCCTGCCACAAACATTACGAGAAAACCCAGGGCAAAAATCAGCAAGGACGTAGAAAAGTCATCCTGCAACATAACTATTCCAGAAAAAATACACAGGACAAACACAGGAGGAAAAATACTTCGGCATTTATCTTCTGGAGTTTTTATAAACTTGTCAAACCAATTGGCAATAAACAGTACCACCGCAATTTTCACCAATTCTGAAGGCTGAAAGGTATCACCTAAAAACGGCAGAGCAATCCAACGATGGGCTCCGTTACGGGGAGAGGCAATTCCAGGAACAAAGGGAAGAACACATAAGATAAAGGTTCCTCCCATTATAAAGGGAAGACAGCGACGGATAAAACTCTGGGGTACAAGAAAAGACACAATCATTACAACAAGTCCCATACCCGACATGAGTAATTGTCGCTGAATAAAGTAATGGGAATCTGAAAAGGCTTTTGCACCGTATTCTGCAGAACAGACATATAAAATCAGCAATCCTAATCCCCAAAGAAGGATAATGGCCACCAACAATCCTGTATCGATGTAACTCCCTTTCATCATGGGGCGTTCTGCAAAAATCTTTTTTACGTTCACGACTGGTCTCCCTGAAAAACGGGTTGCAATGCAACAGTAATACGCTCTAGTCCCATACCACGGGAACCTTTCAAAAGAACTACATCTCCAGCTTGAAGGAAGGAAAAAAGCTTTTCTACAGCCTTTTGAATGGTATCCTGATCCTTGCCCGCTAGTGACAACACAGTCTCAGAGCTAGAGCCACACACTGCATTTCTAGCGGCACTCATGGCATCGCCAAGAAAAAGCATCAAGGCAGAGCCTGTTCTTTGGGCCTGGGACACAGCTGTACGGTGGGCTTCATCACTGGCAACACCAAGCTCCAGCATATCTCCAATAACTAAAACCTTACGTCCTGAACCTAGTTCCAAGTCTGAGAAAAAATCGAGGGCAGCTTCCATGGAGTCGGGATTTGCATTGTAACAATCCTGAATAAAGGTAACATCACCTTTGAGAACTTGACTACGGCCAAACAGAGGCTGTACCTTTGCCAAGCCCTGCTTCATTTCTTCTGGAGTAAGGCCCAGCTCTTGGGCCACCGCCAAGGCTGCTAGGGCATCATAAAAATTTGCTCGTCCCGGTAAAGGCAAGTTCATGGTTAGCCCTTGGTAATCAAAACTCGTACCATCAAGCCCTAAAGCTGCAACAGAACTGACCATTTCAGGCCCGTATTCCACAATCTTTCCTGCAAGCCCTTCCTTCAGGAAATCCTTGTAGCAATCCATTGCCGGAATGAAGGCTACAGAACCTTTTTCAAAATTTGAAAAAATTTGCTTTTTTTCCTGTGCTATTCCATCTTTACTGCCGAGAATCCCGATGTGGGCAGTTCCAATGTTAGTAATAACTCCAAGTGAAGGAGAAAGCACACCAGCAATTTCTGCCATCTCCCCCTTTCTATTCATGCCTAGTTCAAACACACCCACCTGATGATGAGAGCGAATTTCAAAGCAAGAAAGTGGCAAGCCTGTTTCTGAATTTAAATTTCCCTTGTTCATTACCACATCAAAGCGGGTAGACAAAAGAGAGGCCAGTATTTCTTTTGTTGTAGTTTTTCCACTAGAACCAGTAATACCAATACGAATAAGCTGAGGAAATTTCTTTACGTAGGCTGCAGCGGCAGCTTGCAAGCCGTACATGGTATGATCTACCGCCACAAAGGTTACTGCAGGATATACCTGATGCCATTCCCTTATCTGATCTAGAGAAGAAGCAGCAAAATCACGATTTACCAATACAACGGAAACACCTTTTTCCAAGGCAGCAGGAATATATCCATGACCATCTTGAAATTCACCAACTAAAGGAATGAACATTCCTCCTGCCACGGCACTGCGACTGTCTGTTGCTACAGAGTCAAAGAAAAAATCTTTCTCAGGGCATCCCAGAACAGGAGTTCCGCCAGTGGCAGCCAGGAGTTCGGTAAGAGATAATAATGATGTTTTTGGGATGGACTGCATGATATTGCAAAATCCATCCCCTCTGGGTGATTCCACACCCACAATGCGTTTCACTGTTATTTACGCTCCCACAACAAGATAACAGGTTAGTCACCATATAAAACAGTGGCTGTAGACAGTTGCAACACTGTCCTGCTGGGCAATCCAACTGATTGCTCCATCTTTGCATAAGGTTAGGACAAAAGTCCTTTTTTCTTTGGCAGCTTCCCCCCAGCTACCAAACCAGATGGATTGCGCCAGCTTTATTTAACGACCACCCATTTCTACACGGATGATTTCGCTACTTTCAGCAGGGCGCATTCCGAGCTGACCTGAGGCAAGGGCCTCGATTCTGTCTGCTCCAGCAAGAACACTGATTCCAGTAATCAACGTCTTGTTCTCTTCCACTAATTCAGCCTGCTCACGCTCTAATCTCCTGATTTCGCCTTGTAATTCGGCAAATCGACGAGATTGAATTCCGTTCACAGCTAGAAAAATAGGAATGCTGGCAGCCAGCAGGCAAATGGCAACTCCTTTTGCCAATGCACTTTTCCTTTTCATAGTAAACTCCGTTTTACTCTTCTATAGGAGAAATCATCCGTGACGTCTCCACATCAAGCTCTTTCAACTTACGTATAACCCGCAACTTGGCACTGCGAGAGGGTCCATTGGCTTCCACCTCTTCCTTGGTGGGCAACACGGGCTTTCTCGTCAACACCTGTGCATGGGGAGAGCCACCGCATTTACATATCGGCTGCTCTGGCGGACAAACACAGGTCTTACCTAAATTACGAAAATAGTTTTTTACAATCCTGTCTTCGAGAGAATGGAAGGTGATAACTCCCATCTTACCTCCAACCTGCAACACGTTAAAAGCTGCAGGAAGCACTTGAGGCAGACGGTTCAACTCCCCATTGACTACAATCCGCAATGCCTGAAAGGTTCTGGTGGCAGGATGCAAATGACCATGACGGTAAGCAGCTGGCACCACGCTATAAATAAGCTCTGCCAAATCCGCAGAAGATTCAATCCGTGAACTACTACGGGCTGCCACAATAGCCGCTGCGATCCTGCGACTATACCGCTCTTCTCCATACAGATAGATTATATCTGCAAGTTTTTGCTCCGACCAACTATTGACCACATCAGCTGCGGAAGGTCCAGCATTTGAATTGAGCCTCATATCTAGTGGCTCATCCTTTCTGAAAGAAAAGCCCCGGCCAGATTCCTCGTAATGGAATACGGAAATCCCCAGGTCAAAAAGAATAAGATTGGGACGAGGGTTTTCAGCAGAAAAATCGAAGTCCCGATAAAAATCATTGAACCAACCGAGATGAAAATTCATTCGGTTTCCATAACAAGCCAACCGCCGGCGTGCCTTTGCCTGAATATTTGCATCAGCATCCAACCCCAGCACCTGCAAGTTAGGATAGGTCTTCAAAAAACCATTGGAATGACCACCCTCACCTAAGGTGGAATCAATCAAGAATGCACTCTCACTAAAGGGCTCTCCTTCTGGAGACAAATAGTGAAGACACTCCTGCAACAACACCGGGGTGTGGACAATAGTCTGACAAGTTGAATTATCCAAGACTTACTCCTATAGACAGATGGCATCAAGCCCCTCTGTTGCTTCTCGGAAAGAACTTTCGCTTTCTTCCAGATACGCCTTGTACATGTCAGCATCCCACAACTCAATATACTTATTGATTCCTAAAAAGATGCATTCCTTTGATAGGCTCGCATACTCCCTTAAACTTTGAGGAATACTGATTCGCCCACCCTTGTCGAACTCCACCGTTTGTGCTGGTGCAATAAGACGACGAACTACAGAGCGATCTCTCCCACTAAAGGGAGAAGCTGCACTCATAAGTTTTGATGAGAAATTTTTCCACTCTTCGAGAGTAAACAACCACAAGCAGCGGTCTACAGATTGAGTGATGATGAGTGTATCTTCTGTAAGTTCCCGCCGCAATCTGGCTGGAAAGGGGATCCGCCCCTTCTCATCCAAGGTGTTGCGGAACTCACCAGTAAGTAAATCCATCCACAATTTCCCACAATTTCCGTTTTTTTCCCACCTATTTACATTTTAATCAAAAAAAATCACCTGTCAATGACCTTTTATGGGATTTCATTCAAAACTAAAAAAAGGACTTTACTTTTTATCTATACACTTATATAGTCTTATTATGATCAATACCTACGCTGAATCTCGTCTTCACAAGACTCTCAAAAACCTCTATGCAGCAGATAACCAAGGAATGGTGGAACAAGAAGTGGCAGGAAAAATCTGCGATATTGTAACTAGGGACGGAAGTATCATCGAGATTCAGACAGGAAGCCTTTCAAAACTCCATGGGAAGCTGGGTGTGCTATTGCCCCACTACAAGGTAAAGGTGGTATATCCCTTGGTGGTGAGAAAAACTATTGAGACGAGGAAAAAAGACGGAACCTTGGTGTCCTGTAGGAAAAGCCCCAAAAAACAATGCCTTTTGGATATGTTTGCAGAGCTTACGGCTATCTTTCCCTATCTCCTTGACAAGAATTTTATTCTGGAGGTATTGGAGGTTTCTGTAATAGAACACAGAGTAAAGGAGGATGCTCCTGTTCAGCTAGTCAACAAAAGCAGGCGGTTCAAGCGAGATTGGTACAAGGAGGACAAGAGTTTGGAGACAATCCATGCCACCCACCAATTTACTTCTGCAGAGGATTATCTTGCTCTTTTGCCCCAGGAATTGCCAGAAACCTTTACCATAAAGGAAGCTAGTCATGTGCTGAAGGGACGGAATGTACCACGAATGCTATGGGTATTGAGGAAAATGGGCTTAGTGGAACAGGTGGGAAAGCAGGGACGAAGCTTGATATTGAAAAAACGAGAGCTAGGCGACTAGGAGTTATCCTTATCAAACAAATTCTCCACCTCCGAAGTAGCAGTGTTCCGGGACGAAACACTTTTCTGGAATAAAGCGGTGTTCCGGGACGAAACACTTTTCTGTAATAAAGCGGTGTTTCGTTCCCAGAAGACGCCGTCGGTGTAGCCTTGGATAGAGGGATTTTCTTCTGCCATGGCAAGGCGTTTTTGGGCTAGGAGACAGTATTCGAGGTTTTGCTCCACTCCAATAAAGTGACGTCCCAGTTTTTTTGCCACCACGGCACTTGTTCCAGAGCCAAGGAAGGGATCTAGCACCAGTCCTTCTGGAGGACAGCTAGCCAAAATCAATTTGGCAATAAGCTTTTCTGGCTTTTGAGTGGGATGCTCCGTGTTCTCTGGCATGGACCAGTAGGGAACAGAAATGTCGTCCCAAAAGTTTCCTGGATGAGTGAGACGAAAGCGGCCTTCCTCAGTTTCCTGCCAGTCCTTTGGTTTTCCTTCCTGACGATAGGGAGCTAGCACCCGTCGCTTTTGCTTGACTGATTCCACATCAAAGTAAAAGTCCTGACTACAGGTGGCAAACCAAATATCCTCGCAAGCATTCTTCCAGTTTGCCTTGGCTCCCCTGCCCTTTTCTCGCTGCCACACGATGCGGTTTCGTACAATGGCGTATTTTTTCAGCAGAAAATACAAGCAGGCAGAATTCTTCCAGTCGCCACATAAATAAATGGAGCCAGTGGGCTTGAGACAACGAAAAACTGAGGAGAACCAGCTTTCTAGGTAATCAAGATATTCCTGGTCCCTTAGGGCAGAGAACTTCATGCCGGCAAAATCCTTGGCCATGTTGTAGGGAGGGTCTAGAATCAACAAATCCACACAGGATGGAGGCAAGAGATCCATGAGCTGTAACAGGTCACCGTGGAGAATCTTGTCTTGCAACTGGCTCAGGGAAAAAGGTGTCTTGTCTGTATTTGCAGAGGGCTCCAGTAGCTGAGCCTGATAGAAATGACGCTCCTCATCAGTGAGGGTAATGGTTTTGTTTCGGGAAGTACTCACGGGATGGAGTATAGCATAGGTAAATTGAAAGTGAAAGGGGGCAACAGGGAAACCCTAATCAGACTCGCACTTCGCTACGCTCACAGTTCGGCTGCTCAGGGGACCTCCCTGTTGCCCCAACGCTTTCGTTCAGTGGGCTATACTGTGGGATAAGAGCACCTGATAGTGGATTTCTGCAAAGGTAAAGCCTTCTTCAATCCCTGTATCT